>QBVD01000069.1 GCA_003058525.1 gamma proteobacterium symbiont of Ctena orbiculata
TGCCATTGCCAGGGTCACAAACTGCGACCATCTTGAAGCTGTTCGGAAGGAACGGCCTGTATGGTGCTGTTTTGCAAGGGACTCGAATTCATGTCTCGGTATCAGTTTCAGAAGTTGTGAAAACACAGTATTATGGTGACTCAAGGCCTGATTTCCTATTTGTTTTTCAATGGTTTGTCGTGAACTCATTGTAACAAAACAAGCAGGTTTTCAGGCCTTCTTATTTACTCTTTAGCGGGACAGCAGTGAAGGGAAATATAAAGTATTTAAATTAAATACTTTATTTCTCACATCTTTCTTCTAGAATTAAAGCTATTCTAAACGCACACACTGTTGAATCTTATACAGGTCTAGACGCTGAGGCAGGCAGTACAGAAATGGGTGATGTTCAAGGTATGCTCTGTGATATTCAGGCGGAGGCGAACTACGCTTGTCGCATGACAGGGCTGGACTGTCTCGATGATCATGTGCTGGCCGCCATGAGCCGAGTACCCAGACAGTGTTTTGTCAAAAAATCCTTTCGCCCCCACGCTTACGATAATAGTCCGCTGCCTATCGGCAAGGGTCAAACCATTTCACAGCCATTCATCGTCGCTTTGATGACGGACCTGATGGCACCGAATAGAGGCGATAAAATACTTGAGGTGGGTACCGGGTCCGGCTACCAGACCGCCGTTTTGGCGGAATTGGTTGACCATCTCTACAGCATCGAGATCATCCCTGCATTGGCAAAGAAATCTCGACGCCGTCTGGAAAAAGCGGGTTATTCGAACATAAGCTTTCAGGTAAGCGACGGTTACTACGGTTGGTCGAAAAAGGCACCCTTCGATGCCATCATGGTGACAGCGGCCGTGGAGCATATCCCGCAACCACTGATCGATCAGCTGGCACCGGGAGGACGCCTTGTGCTGCCGGTGGGAGAGCGCTTCAGCCAGGATCTGATCCTGGTTAAGAAAGATCACACCGGGACCATCAATAAAACCAGGCTGTTACCCGTCTCCTTCGTGCCGCTTCGCGGAACACGTTGATCCACTATCGAGTCCTTCATAATGTTAAGTCTCGCTCTCAAGCTTCCGCGTGTGAGCGAAGATGTCAGCGAACAATAGTGCGAGTTGTGGATTCCCACATGAGAATCATGGGCAGACTGGAATGACTGGATCGATGAAAGCGATGCGATCTTCTCCAGGCTGCGTGTCTGGTTAAAGGATAGTGCCGGTATGGATCAACTGGTTACCCTGGGTTCAAGAGGAATGGGGGCCATCTATCTGGGGCATTTCACGACCCCCTTCAGTCTGAAAGACGACACTAATCAATCCCAGGGAGTGGTCCGCAGCAGCGGATTCTATCTCAACGAAACCGGGACCACGGGTACCTTGCAGCAGGTCGATTTGGTGATTTGATTGACCCCGGTTCATTCGCCAGAGAAGCGGGGTTGCAAAGGATATGGGGCAACCTGTATTATTCGCCGTCTTGAAGGCGCGTAGCTCAGTTGGTTAGAGCGCTACCTTGACATGGTAGAGGTCGTTGGTTCGACTCCAATCGCGCCTACCAATGAAAACAAGCACTTATGGTTTGCCCTGAGTGCTTTTTTTTACCTTTTGCCTAAACGGGATGCAGTGTCAGTTTATACTGCTGATCGTGTTCGAAATGGCGCAGGTGGAGAGTATAGCGGCACTATATCGTCTCTGTGTTTTCAGTCCGAATCCAGTTACTGAATATCTCATCTGCCGGCAGTGGGCGGCTGTAGAGATAGCCCTGTGCAAGATCGCTGCCGGCCTGTTGTAGAAACCGGGCTTGATGCGCCTCCTCCACACCTTCGGCGACCGATGCGAGGCCAAGGCTTTTCGACATCGCGATGATGGCCCGTACGATCGCTTCATCATTGACGTCTTTACCGATATCCCGCACAAAGGACTGATCGATCTTGAGGTGGTCCAGGGGCAGTAACTTGAGGTAGGCCAGACTCGAGTAACCGGTGCCGAAATCGTCGATTGCAAATTTGACTCCGAGAGTCCGGAGTTCGCTGAGTACAGTGCGGCTCATTTCAGGATTGCGTATCAACATCGACTCCGTGACCTCGAGTTCCAGCCGTTCAGGCGACAGTCCACTGCTGTCCAACTCCTCGGATACCATTGTGATCAGGCCTTCACGGTCGATTTGTTGCACTGATAGATTGACCGATATGCGGGGTACTTTAAAACCGTCGCGGTCCCATCTGGCGAGCTGAGAGCATGCTGCACGCAGAACCCACTGACCGATTTCGCCGATGATACCGATCTCTTCGGCGAGTTCGATGAATAGACCGGGCGCGATCAGGCCCTGTTCCGGATGCTGCCATCGGACAAGTGCCTCAATTCCCTGCAACTGCCGGGTCTCCAGGTTGACGATAGGTTGATAGTGCAGGATCAGTTCGTTGCGGGCGACGGCGTGACGCAGGTCATTCTCCATCATCAAACGTTCAAGCGCACCCTCGGTCAAGGCCTGGGTGAAAAAACGGTAGGTATTGCGGCCTTGCTGTTTGGCTTCGTACATCGCCCGGTCGGCATGGCGGATCAGCTTGTCCGAATCGTCGCCGTCATTGGGATAGAGGGTTATGCCGATACTTGCAGTCACCACCAGTTCATGTTCACCGATGATCATGGGTCTGGAAAACAGGTCGATCATTTTACGAGCCACCACGGCGGCATGTTGAGCGTCGGTCTGTTCCTCAAGCAGCAGTACGAACTCATCCCCTCCCAACCGCGCCAGGGTATCGCTGGCGCGGATGATTTGATTCATGCGTTTGCTGACCTCCAGGAGCACCTGATCGCCGACGGGATGTCCGAGGGTGTCATTGACTGTCTTGAAGCGGTCCAGATCGAGAAACAGCAAAGCTATGGAAGCTTTTTCACGCCTTGCATGCATCAGGGCGTGATCGAAACGCTCTCGGAACAGGGCACGGTTGGGTAACCGGGTCAGGGCATCGTGGTGGGCGAGAAAGTTGATTTGATCCTGCGCCTCCTTGATCTGGCTGATATCTGTGAAAACACCAACATAGTGCGTTGTCTCCTCGTTACCGTCTTTTACAGCACTGATGGTGAGCCATTCCGGGTAGGCATCACCGTTTTTGCGTCGATTCCAGATCTCTCCACGCCAATGGCCGGTTAATAAGAGGGTGTCCCACATCTCTTTGTAAAAGGAGTCTGGATGATGGCCCGACTTCAGCACCCGGGGATTCTGTCCCAGTACCTCTTCATGAGAATAACCGGTGATGGCCTCAAAGGCGGGATTTGTGGAGACGATGTTTCCACTTGCGTCGGTGACTGTGATCCCTTCTGCGGTGTTCTGAAAGGCCCGATCTGCAAGACGGAGTTTTTCCTCTGCGATCCGGTGCGCCTTTCTCAGCTGTTTTTCGACCAGAACGCGTCTTACCGCCTCCCCCAGTCTTGCCGGGCGGTCTTTCAAGACATAATCGTTGGCGCCCTGCCGCAGGGCATCGACGGCCGCCTCTTCACCTATGCCGCCGGAGACGATGATGAAAGGAATGTCGAGATTCTGTTGCCGCAGCAGAGAGAGGGCCCGTTGTCCACTGAATTGAGGCAGGTGCCAATCGCATAGTATAAGGTCCGGTGATTGTTCAAGGGCCTCCAGATAGGCGGTTTCCCTCTGCACACGGGTGTAGTCCAGGTCGAATCCCTCATCCCTGAGCCGTAAAGCCATCAACTCGGCATCGTTGGGCAGGTCCTCGACAATGAGTATGTTAAGTGACATGTTGGGATCAGGCGGAATCGTCTGCGGTCATTGGCGCCCCGACATTGAGTGTCAGCCAATAGTCTTCGATCTGACGGACCACCTCGACGAACCCTGTGAAGGCGACAGGCTTGACCAGGTAGGAGTTGGCGCCGATATCGTAGGAAAGCGCTCGGTCTCCCTCTTCCTTTGAGGAGGTGAGAATGACTACCGGTATGCGTTTGATCAGGGGTGTCCCCTTGATACGCTGCAATACCTCGAAACCGTCCACACCCGGCATCTTAAGATCGAGCAGTATCAGGTCGGGAAGAGGATGCTTGGTACGGTCAGCGAAGTGCTCGTTGCCAAACAGGTAGTCCAGCGCCTGCTGACCGCTGTAGGAGACCTCAATACGATTGGAAAGGCGCGCTTCCTTGAACGCATCAAGGGTCAGTTCAACATCCATCCGGCTGTCGTCAACCAGTAAGATTACGGCGGGTTTGCTCATGGTCCTCGGCCTTTATTGTTTTCCTGGTCTACAGGATAGGTTGCGACAATTGTACTTAATCTGTCAACAAACTGGTTTCCTAAAATCTGATGCAGGATTAATGGATCTCAGCTACAGGCAATACGATGGTGAATTTACTACCGGCTCCGATGGATGATTCCACCCTGACCTCGCCGTTCATCATACGCGCGGCCTTGGCCACGATGGCCAGACCGACTCCGGTGCCCGGGTATTCATCCTGACTGTGCAGGCGTTGAAAAACCTGGAAGATCTTCTGATGGTATTCAGGCGCGATACCGATGCCATTATCCTCGATCGTGATGAAAACCCGGTTATCGTCACGTTTCGAAGCGATGCGTATGACCGGTGCGATATCCGGTTTATGGTAGATCAGGGCGTTGTCGATCAGGTTGCTGAATTGTTGTCCGATCAGTGTGGCATCCCCCAAGGGTGTGGCAAGGGGTTTTTCGATGATCAACTTGGCGTGGCAGTTTTCGATTCGTTCACTGAAAGTGACCTGCAGTCCATCGATGATGGGCGCCAGCTCTATCGGTCGCATCTGCAACGTGCCACTTCCGGTGCGAGAGTATTGCAACAGGTCATCGATCAGATCGCCCATATGGCTGCCTGCCTGGAGGACGTTTTCCAGATAATGGCGCCCCTCTTCGTTGAGGGAATCGGCATGACGGTTGACCAGGATATGGGCGAAACCGGTTACCGCCCGCAGGGGTGCCCGCAGGTCGTGTGAAACGGAGTAGACGAATGATTCCAGTTCCTTGACGGCCGATTCCAGTTCGCCGGTACGTTCGACCACGCGCGCTTCCAGCTCGTTATTCAGTCGGCTGACCTTGATTTCCGCCTGCTTGCGTTCGGTGATGTCCTGACCGATGGATTGATAGGATAGGATCTCGCCCTGAGGCGTGAACAGGGCGCGGTTGGTCCAGCGTTGCCAGCGTGTTTCCCCTGACTTTGTGATGACTTGATGTTCGTATGACTGTGTTGGTGTAATGGGTGTCAAGGCTCTGATATGGCTCATGACCGTCTCTCTGTCCTGAGCCGGGACCAAGTTGGTGAACTTGCTGCCGATCAGTGCATCGGCACTTTTTTCAAAGTAGTCGCAGTAAGCCTGGTTGGCGAAAGTGATTTCGCCATCCGGTAGAAAGCTACAGATCAGAACCGGCGTATCCTCCACCACGGCGCGGTAGCGTTCTTCGCTCTCACGCAAGGCTTTCATGGTCTCAATCCTGTCCGTGATGTCCCGGCCCACACCGATGATGGCGGCCACATTCCCATCTTTGTCGAGCACAGCGGTATCCATCCACCCCAGCCAGCGCCATCCGGAACTCGTCATGGCGCGCTGTTCGAGGTAGGCGGTGTAGGGGGGGTGATAGAGTTGTTGCATCGCTTCAAGCGTCTTTGCCTGATCGTCCTTATGCACCAATGGCATGAACTTGTTACCCAATAGTTCCTCTTCACTTGTTCCAACCATTTTACAGTAAGAAGGGCTGACGAAATCGAATCGCCCCTCCGGATCGACTTTTACCACCAGGTCGGTCTGGTTCTCCACCAGAAGGCGATATTTCTCCTCGCTCTCAAGTAAGGCGTTTTCAGCCAGCTTTCGGTCGGTAACATCGTTAAAGATCGTGACGATTTCCCCACCGGGCAGACGGTAGACATATTTTTCCACCCACAGTTGCAGACGCTCATCCTGGTAGCTGTCGATTGGAAAGTACTCCGCCTCACCGCTCTGCCAGACACGCCTGAATACCGCCAGCAATCCTAGCATATCGATACCCGGGAACACCTCGGTTACCCGTTTGCCAATCACATCGGTGCGGCTGTTTTTGCCGATACGTTCACCCGATTTGTTGTACTCCCGGAAGACAAAATCATTGCCGTCATCCACCGCTTCGTAGACCGCAACCCCATCACTCATGTTGTCCACCAGTTCACGGTAGCGGGATTCGCTTGCGGCCAGCGCCGTTAGGCTCCGTCGTCGTTGCACGATGTGCCAGATCTCATTGGCGATCAGTTGTATCGTCTCTACATCGAGCTCCGTGTAACTGTTCTGTTTATTACCGACCCCGGCCAGCATGACCACACGATCGTTCTCAATCACGGGTAGGCTGATGAGACGGGTGAGAATGGCATGACCGTCGGGGAGTCCGTGTTTTACCGATGTTCCCTGATAATCATTGAAAACGACCGGCTTGCGCTGGCGGAATGAGTCGGCCCAGATACCCGCATCCTTGATCGGGTAGTGTTTGTCATGGAGCGCCTGGCAATACTCCTCCTGGGTGCGTTTTGACCAGGTCACCAGTTCGATACTCTCCTGATCCTGATTGACGAAGTGAATGAAGGAGATCCGGCTGTTGGTCAATTCCTCGGTCAGCGCCAGGCCATGTTGCAAAAATTCGGAATCATCAAGTTTTTGGGCTACTTGCGGTAGTTCCAACAAAGCAGAGGCGCGCCGAGCCTGGATCTCCATGTACCTTTCATGCTGTTTCCTTGCGGTAATATCGTGTAGAACGCAGTGGGTCTGCTTGAATGCACCATGAGCATCGTGACCGGTACGTCCATCAACGGAAACAGTGACGATATGGCCGTCACGATGGATAAAATCGTACTCCTTGCCCATCACCTTGCCATCAGCCAGAAAACCACCGAAGCGCTGTTCCAATAGTGGGTGTTGCTCGGCTACTATGAAATCGGAGATGTGCCTGCCAATGACTTGATCGCGGTCATCGGTGTTAAAACCGAGTAACTCCAACCATGCTGGATTGACATCGAGGATAGTGCCATTCTCATCCAAGGACTCGTAGGCTACCGGCGCATTCTCGTAAAACAGACGGAAGTGCTCCATGCTCTCCCGTAACGCCTCTTCGGTTTTATGCAGGGATGTAATATCCCGACCGATTCCAAGCACACCAATCAACCCACCTGAATCGGCATATACTGGGGTTTTCGTGGTCAACAAAAGGGCTTTATGGCCATCGTCGGCAAATGTGATCCATTCTTTATTGGATACAGACTCACCTGCTTCGAGGGCAATTTGATCTTTGGCGCGGAAGAAGTCCGCCAGTTCCCGATCTACAAAGTCATAGTCGGTTTTTCCCTGAATTTCAGATTCAATGGCACCGAAAAAACGTTCAAATGTTTGATTGCATGAAAGGTAGGCGCCATCCGGATCTTTCAGCCAAATCAGGTCGGGCAAGGTTTGGAACAGGGTGCGAAGACGACCCTCTTTCGCGCGCAGCTCCTCCTCCATGTTATGCATAACGGTGATGTCCCGCGACACCCCAAAGACACCGATGATCTCTCCATTCTCATCCTTCAACGGTCCCTTGGTCGCAAGAAAGGTGATCCGGCCCAGGTCGGTATCCAGGTGTTCGTGAAAGGTCGTCACCTCATCTCGCTCCACCAGCATGCGGTCGTTTGCCATGATCATTTCCACCTGATCCGGCGGAAACAGCAGTCTGTCATCCTGGCCAAGCACCTGATCTTTCGTTTTCCCGGTGAATAGCTCAGCCTGCCTGTTGAAGAAGAGGTAGCGTCCCTGCAGATCCTTGGCGAAAATGGCATCTGTGGATGAATCAGCGATGGTCGATAGAAGATTCAGCGCCTGGATCCGTTCAGCCTGAGCCTGGTGGATGGCGGCGGCCACTGCGAGCTGTTGACGCTGTCGAAGCAGATAGATGCCGAAAACACCGATGAAAAGGGCCATAAATCCACTCAGTCCCATCCAGATGGCATCATGCAGGGCTTCTTCATAGACTTCGGACCAATCCATCTTCGCCAATAGGAACCAATCCGTGGCAGGTATGTTGCGCCCCACGCCGAATACGGATTCATGCCGGTAGTCCTTACCCTCGACAACATGGGCCATGCCCAGCTCCCCCCGCGCCAGCTGGGCGGCTAACAGTTGCCTGTCAGCGAGGGGCCAGCGGAGTTGCATCGAGGCATCGGAGGCATGTCTTAGATTATTGAGAAATTCCAGCTCTGCCCCGTCCCGGCGGAACAGTACCACCTCTCCGCTATTGCTTGGTAGCGGCCAATCGCTGGCTGTGGAGAGTAGGGTGTCTGTAGGGTCCACATGCAGGACTAAAATAAACTCTGTCGCCAGATGCTCATCCTGGTAAGGTATGATGAAATCCAGATGCGGCACGCCATGGCTATCCCTATAGGGTCCGAGCTTTTCCACATTACCGGATTTCGCCAGGCGCAAAATCAAACCGAATCTTTTTCTATCGATCTGAGTGTGAAGCCCATCGCTCTGCCAAAGAAGTGTTCCGGTGTCATCCAATAGATCGACGCCCTCGAAATGGCCGATATTTTTTATTGCCTTAAGTTGCTCGACCAAATGATCAAAGGCCGCCTGATCGTTGTTCTGTCGCCAGCTTTTGAAAGCGATGGGGATGGCCTGGTTGTATCGCACGAAATTGGAATCCTGCCAGCGTTCCTGCAACCAATCATCAACAAGCTCGACTTTCAGGTCTGAGATAGCTTGCAATCGACTGATTTCAGATGATTTTTTGTTCTGTATGGTTGAATAGGCCAGGATTAGTGTCAGGGGGACAACAATGAGTGCCAGCAGAAGAGTCGGAAGCCAGACAGAGCGTATTCCTTCCACCGGGTCCTGGTTGTGATTGATTTCGTCGCGCTGCAGGCGTTGGATCAGCCAGTACAGCAGGATCGAGGTCAATATGATAAACAACCAGCCTTTAAGGGTGCTGGCGAGCGCCATCTGGCTCTGCGAGTCGGTTATCTGTTCAATCAGCCTATCGGACCACAGCATAGATAAACACAATAGTGAGTGCATGCTGTGTGGGGCGTCTTTTCATGCGAAGGGTGAAATCACGTTGTTATAGGACGGGCCCGAATGATTGATGAAACATCGCTTACCTCATCTTCATGGTAGCTATTGGGATCAAAATTTGAAGTATGCCCGGGGCATTCTGCGGCAATAACGGCAGGGTTAAGACCCGCAACAGGATAAACATTGACCTATGTCATGAAGGGCTGGTGAAAATCAGTTGCAGGCTACCCTTTGGGATTCGGGGAAAATCCATCGATTGGAAGGGGTAGATAGGCTTTGTGTCTGTTGTAAGCTCGGATTTTATTCGAATGTTACCGACCGGGACAGGTCAACACAGTCAGAACTCTGACTCGAAATTGATTGACATGGAATGACATTTTAAACCCGATCTACTGACTGGGGTCAGTGCATTTACAGAACGAGGAATTCTTTTCGAAATTATCGATTATTATTGAAATCGATAGCAATTGGATATAAGACGATGTATCGTAAGCCCTGGAAGAGACACTATCTTTCGCCGGGTGAAACAGCGGAGATACTCAAGGTCACACCAGCCTCGTTGCGAGGTTGGACGCGCAAGGGAATACTCCGCGCAGAGACAACCAGAGGGGGACATCGGCGCTTTCCTGTCAGTGAGGTGATCCGATTGGCCCGGATTAAAGGTCTCGATGTAGAGTCGTCACTTTTAATGTCAATCAGATTGCTGATTATCGACAGTGATATCGAATCCTGCATGGCGCTTCAAAAGTCACTAAGCAGTTTTGCCGGTGTATCAAAGGTTGCGGTTGCGCACGATGGTTTCACGGCGGGGTGCCTGGTGACCCAATTTCATCCCGATGTAATACTCTTGGACCTTAATGTTCCGGGTATCGATAGTACTCAAATATGCGGCTTCATAAAGCATGACCATCGGACAAAATTCATCAGAGTGATTGCTATGTGTCGAAATTGTTCAATAAAACTTCAAAAACAGATTGTGAATCTCGGTGCTGAAGTCTGCTTTTTAAAGCCCTTGCCCCTGAATTTGCTGAAGCAGGCACTGGGATTGGAAGACCTGGACGATTAATCACTTCCTCAATGAACGACTCCGGCTTCTCCATGATCAGTCAGCCTGACAGGCCTTATCGTATCCTTGTCGTTGATGATAACGAGCTGCATCTCACGATGCATGTGGAGACACTTCAGAGTCTTTCGTGCCAGGTTATGACCACTGATTCGGGATATAAGGCACTGACTCTGGTCGAACAGGAGGACTTCGACCTGGTACTGCTGGACAAGCGGTTGCCGGACATCGATGGCGACGAGGTCTGTTACAGGATTCGTCGGGATCTCGACAACCATCTGCTGCCGGTGATAATGGTGACCGCTTTCGGCAACCCAGAAAGTCTGCGGCATAGCCTGTCGAATGGCGCCAATGATTTCATCAAAAAGCCCTATGATCCCCTCGAACTCAAGTCGCGCGCCAGGGCGGCCATGGAGATGAAGCATCTGATCGATCAGCTGGATAATGCGGCATCGGTGTTGTTTACACTGGCCAAGATGGTCGAGGCGCGAGACCCTACAACAGGCGAGCACTGTAACCGTCTGATACGGACCTGCCGGATCCTTGGGGAAGACCTGAATCTCACAGTTACGGATCGGGAAGCACTGCGAAAAGGGGCCATTCTGCATGATATAGGTAAAATCGGGATACCCGATTCCGTGTTGCTGAAACCCGGTGAACTGACGCCTGAAGAGTGGCGGGTAATGCGCAGACATGCTGTGATTGGTGCAGATTTGTGCAACCGGCTGAACAGCGTGCGGGATGCAGTACCGATCATACGACACCACCATGAGCGTTGGGACGGCAGCGGTTATCCAGACGGCCTCTCCGGGGATCGAATCCCATTGGTTGCCCGGGTATTTCAGTATGCGGATATCTATGATGCGTTGAGACACGATCGTGTCTACAGTAAGGCGCAAACAGTCGAATATGTTATCGAAGTAATCGAGGATGAAATCAACAAGGGTTGGCGAGATCCTGAGATAGGCAAGGTTTTCATCGATTTGCTCATGCGTGACCCGGGCAGATTCGACGCGGATTGAGCCACAGCCTGTTGATAGCAGTCCTCATCTCAATCTTATTTCGGTATGCATAATATGAACCACTCACCGCTATGTACCGATGCTGGTTATACTCTATCAAGTTGGGAGCTGTAAGTTGAGGCGCCTTGGGTATGGCTAAGCATAGAATCAAACGTGAAAAGCAGACCATATCTGCAATGATGGCAATTTATTGTCGTGACCATCATGGTACCGATAACACGTTATGTGAAACCTGTGATCAACTCTTGGATTACGCTCACAGACGCCTGGATACCTGTCCCTTCCAGGAAAAGAAACCGGCATGCAATCATTGTACTGTCCACTGTTATTCCAAGGATATGCGTCTGAGAGTTCAGGATGTGATGCGCTACGCCGGGCCAAAAATGCTGTTTCGTCACCCGATACTGAGTCTATATCATCTGTTGGACAAAACGCGCGAGGTTCCGGAACTTTCCAAACCCGGGAAATAACAGATCAGCCTGCAACTTTTTCCTGCTGAGCGTTGACAATATAGTCTGCGAAGTCTTGATGCGGCATGGGTCTGGAGAAATGGTAGCCCTGCGCGAAATTAACGTTGAGAGAGTTCAGAAATCTTGCCTGATCAAGGGTTTCGACACCTTCGGCAATGATCGACATGCCGAATTTTTTCCCCATCAGTACTATCGTTTCCGTCAATACTCTATTGTCCGCATCCGCCGGCAGTCCATTGATGAATGAGCGGTCAATCTTCAGATGATTGAGTGGAAAGCGTTTTATATACGCCAATGAGGAGTAACCGGTTCCAAAGTCATCCATTGCTGATTCGACGCCGAGCTCTTTCAAATGATGAAAGATCTCAAATACCTCTTCGTCGCTCTGTAACATAAGGTTTTCGGTTATCTCCACGCATAATTTCAGACCGATATCATTAGCCTGTTGAGCAATCCGCGATATGAACTTAATGAAAGATGCATCACAGAAGTAGTTTGGTGGTACATTTACCGATAACCAGAACCGCTTGGGTCGTTGATCCCAGGACTCGGCATGGTCCAGAACGATTTGAAACAGCCAGTTCGTAATCTGTTTGATCATACCCGACTGTTCTGCTACGGGTATGAAATCCGAGGGTGGAACTGATCCCAATACGGGGTTTTCCCACCGCAGAAGCACCTCGGCGCCGACCAATGAGTTGTCTTCAATATCAACAATGGGTTGGTAGACCGGGTAGAGTTCACCTGCTTCCAGTGCATGGCTCAATTGCGTCTCAAGTTCTATTCTCTCAGAAACCTTTTTATTAAGGTCATGGGTAAAGAAGCGGAACGTGTTGCGTCCTGCGTGTTTGGCCTCATACAAGGCGATATCGGCATTACTCATCAGGGTGCTGACATCTTCGCCGTCATCCGGATAGATGGCAATACCCAGACTGGACGTAATACTCACCTCCCTGTTATTCAAGTGAAAAGGGTACTCTGTAGCCGCAATAAGTTTACTGACTACACGATCCAAATCGGTGGAAAGATTAATGACATCAGGTATCAATGCCAAAAACTCATCTCCGCCCAAGCGTGCCAGGGTGTCTTCAGATCTCAACTGTTCCTTTATACGTTTGGCCACCTTTATCAATAACAGATCCCCTACAGGATGTCCCATCGAGTCATTGATATTCTTGAAATTGTCAAGATCGATATATATGACAGCGACATGTTGATTATTACGCTTGGCATGTTGCAGCAGTTGCTGAAGACGGTCAAAGGCGAGAAACCGATTTGGTAACTCTGTTAGCTGATCGTGTGTCGCCTGTTCAAGTAATTTCTCCTCAAAGGCCTTTCGATCCGTGATATCCTCTTTTACCGACAGGTAGTGGGTCATGTCTCCATTGCTGTCGCGGATTGGAGCAATGACGACTGATTCCCAATACACAGAACCGTTTTTTCGTTTATTACAGGACTCTCCTTTCCATATTTCACCCCTTTTTATCGTGCTCCACATTTTGTCCAGCATCCCGCTGTCGTTTACATCGCCCTCCAGCATGCGTGTATGTTTGCCAATGACATCCTGTGCCGGGTAACCGCTTACTTCAGAGAACTTCGGGTTGACATATTCAATAATTCCCTCCAGATTGGCGATAACGACTGACGCGGGACTTTGCTCCACTGCCATGGAGAGTTTTTTCAGGTCTTCCGAGGCTTTTTGTCTCTGCTCAATCTCTTTTGCAAGCTGGGTATTTATGCTCAGCAATGTTTCTCTGTCGATTTTAATCTCGTCCATCATCTCATTGAAGCTTTTAGCAAGACGGCCAAGTTCATCTTTAGAGATGATGGGGACATCCTTTTCCAGGTTGCCTTCAGCAATCCGGGATGCTCCCTGGCTTAAAATATCCACCGGGTGCAGAACCTGCATTCGAAAGATGATGAATAAGACACTTCCCAGAAATATCACGATTAAACTGTAAATCAGAATCAGATCGATAACGGCATCACGAGTAACCCGATTAATACGTGTTGTATCCAGTCCTATCAATACCCAGCCCAATACTTGATCATTGTCCTTGATGGCATACTCCAGAATGATGGGAACAGCAGGTTGATCAAATGCACCCTCCGTTGGCCTGTATTGATTTCTTATCCATTTCTCAATTTGTTCGGGTTGTACGCCATCAGGGATAAAAGTGGTTATCGGATGACCTTCCAATGCTCGTATCTGAGCAAATATGACATCGACATCGTTGGATATCTTATGGACCAGGCGATCCAGTCCGGAGACATCATAGCTGTAGATGGCGCCGGGGCTGATCAATGCTATGAACTCTCCAATTGCATTGCCCTTGCTGCGCAGGCTGTTTTCAAGCAGGTCATGCTGGGTTTTGTAGACATATAGCGCAGCTCCACCCAGTGTAATAACAAGAGTGATGGTTATCCAGATAATGAATTTGAAACGCAGACTCCTTTTATAAACTGGAGGGATGCGCGGTTTGGTTATGTGTTCATCATCAGGGGTCATGAATAGCATCGATGATAGCACGGTGAGAATCATAGTCCTTGTCATCTACCGGATTGAAGGCGCTCAAGCGCGCTTGTCGAAGGATCTCCTCTCCCCGAGGTGATGCTTTTAGGCCAAGCAATAGGTTTTTTAATTTTGTTTTCAGATCGGCATCCATCTCTTCTTTTACTGCCCAGGGAAGATGCGGAAGCGGCTTGCTGACGGCAATTACAGCCAGTTCATCCACATTGATCTTCTTGGTTACCATCGGCAGCCGTTGAACCACCTCGCCGGCCCCACCGGCGTCAGTGCGCTTGAGATAAGTGGATAGTACAGCGTTAGGTGGGTTGATGGCATAGGTCTCCTGGTAGTCGCCCGCCTCCAATCCTGCCTGGCGGAGGAGATAGGTAGGGACGATATAGCTCATCATTGCCCTCGGACCTCCACCGAAGAGTATTTTCTTGTCCCGTAGCTGTTCAAGCTGCCTGATTCCGGAGTCACGGCGTACATAGATTGCTCCGCGGATCATCTTTTCTCCGAACTCTTCGTTTTGAACCAGTGCATCGTAACCGAGTTTTTCATGGGCATTGATGTATTCGAGTTGATTCATATGCACCAGGTCATAGTGGCGCTTTTGCAAGCGTTCGAGAAAGATATCGTAATTCGGAGACAGTTCCAGATTAACCGGACGTTGCAGTTGCTCCTGCAGATAACGCGTCAGCGGACGAAACAGGTTGGCCGTGACTACAGCATCACGTCGAGGAAAAATACCGACGAGGAGGGGATCAGCCATGACGCTGGTAAAGAGATTGGCAGCGAGTAGCAATAATAGGATATAGACTTTGAGGGCACTGCGGCTGATTTGGCTTACTTTATAGCGATAACCCATGATTTATTCTTTAACTGATTGATAATCAATGGTAAAAATGTAAAACCATGATTTATGTATTGTTAGCGGCAGCAACAACGCTATCTTAAAACATTCGTAATATTGATATATAGCATCTGGTACTGTAAATATCAGGCACTATGTCATTATTTGGACAAAGACTAATTCTAAAATTGTGCAGTCCGGATCTCCCATTCGGATCATTACGGACATTCAGCTAAAACAGATAGTCAGGTGAGGGGAGAATGAGCGGTAAACAATCAGACTTGCTGGCCGGGCAGCGGGCCTTAGTCACAGGCGCCAATTCAGGCATTGGTGCGGCCGTTGCGCGAGGGCTCGCCATGGCGGGCGCCAAGGTGGTCATTAACTATGTCGCCAATGAATCGGATGCCATAAAACTGGTGAATGAGATTGAGAAATCCGGCGGCGATGCAATGGCGTTATACGGTGACGTCAGTAATGAGGGTGATGTGCAGGCAATGTTCAACCAGATGATCGATACATGGGGGAGTATCGATATTCTGGTCAACAACGCCGGAATTCAACGGGATGCGCCTTTTGTCGATATGACGCTGGCGCAGTGGAATAAGGTGATGGATGTGAATCTCACGGGACAGTTTCTCTGCACCAGGGAAGCGACCAAAGAGTTTGTCAGAAGGGGGGTTGTAACAGAGTTGTCATGTGCCGCCGGCAAGGTGATCTGCATGTCCTCTGTTCATGAAGTGATTCCTTGGGCCGGACACGTTAATTACGCGGCATCGAAAGGGGGTGTGATGATGTTCATGCAGAGTGTTGCTCAAGAGTTGGCGCATCAGAAGATCCGTGTCAACGGTATCGCGCCGGGCGCTATCCGTACCCCGATCAACCGAAATGCGTGGGAGACGCCGGATGCGGAGGCCTCATTGCTGAAACTGATCCCCTATGAACGTATCGGCGATCCCGCCGATATTGCCAAAGCCGTGGTCTGGCTTGCGTCGGATGAGTCAGACTACGTTACGGGAACAACACTGTTTGTGGATGGCGGAATGACCCTCTATCCGGGGTTCAGAGAAGGTGGTTGAGCTGCCGATGCCGATTCGCTTCGGTCGTGCTGTCTGTGGGGATCTCAACCGGGCGGAATGCCGCGAGTGGCTGTTGACCAATGGCTCCGGCGCCTATGCGGCGGGTACCGTCGCATCCAGCCTGACACGCCGATACCATGGGTTGCTGATCGCTCCCCTGAGCGGTGCTCTGGATCACCATCTTATGATGGCTAAGGGGGATGCCACCCTGCGACTCGACGGCAGGGAGTGGCCGCTGTTCACCAATCGTTGGTATGGCGATGTGATCGAGCCCCGTGGTTATCGATATCTGGAGAGTTTTCGACTGCTGGGCAGGATGCCGGTGTGGCGTTTTGCCTTCGGTCAAATGAACCTTGAGATGCGCATCTGGATGGAGCATGGGCAGGCAACCACCTATGTGGCTTATCGGCTCTCCGGCTGGAATGGGAAGGCCGAGTTGAACGTCAACATGCTGGCCAATCGGCGTGATCACCACGGCAATATGCATATCAGGGATACCACCGCTTCGGTCACTGAGTCGGATTGCGGCATGTGCATCGAATGGCCTGAAGGGGATCGTCTCTCGATTCATACCACAGAGGCCGCCTTTGAACCCTGGCAACACTGGTACGAAGGCTTTCTGCTGAGCAGAGAAGAGCAGCGTGGACTTGCTTCATTGGACAACAATCTGTCGGTCGGCCGGGTGATCTTTCGATTACAGCAAGGCGAGTGGGCCGGGTTCGCTGTTTCGCTTGAGAATAGAATCGACTTTGATATCGAGTCATCGATGAAACGGTTTGTCGACCGGGATGCGAAACTGATAAAAGGTAGCAAAGGAAGCATTGATAGTACGGCCCCCGACTGGATACGCCGGCTGCTGTTATCGGCGGATGATTTATTAATCGAAAGGACATTGCCCTTCAATCATACCGGTCATTCGATCATTGCCGGTTATCCTTGGTTCGGTGACTGGGGCAGAGACACCATGATCTCATTGCCTGGTCTGACCGTTGCGACGGGAAGAACGGATATCGCCCGCTCGATTCTGCTGGGGTACGCGGAACTCGTCGATCAGGGACAACTGCCCAACCGGTTCGTTGGCGCCGGTGAGCAGGCCGAATACAATACGGTCGATGCCGCCCTCTGGTATTTCGAGGCTTGGCGGGCTTACATTGATGCGACCCAGGACGACAAGCTCCTGAAGCAGTGTTTCACCATACTGGAGGAGATGATCGGTTGGCACCTCAAAGGTACAAGATACGGGATCGGTATGGATTCCGACGATCACCTGCTGCGTGCAGGAGAACCCGGCGTACAGTTGACCTGGATGGATGCGATGGTCGGCGAATGGGTGGTCACACCGCGCATCGGCAAGCCGGTGGAGATCAATGCGCTCTGGTACAACGCGCTCACTGTCATGGCCGATTTCGCAACGCGCCTGGGCAGGCCTGATCAACCCTATCGAGATATTGCCATTGCGGTAGGCAACAGTTTCAAACGTTTTCTGCGTGAAGACGGACAAGGGCTATACGATCTACTGGACGGACCGGCAGGTGATGATGCATCGATCCGTCCCAACCAGATCCTGGCAGTCAGTCTTCCACATACACCGCTTGACGAGGCGGCATGTCGAAGTGTCGTCGAGGTGTGTGGTAACGAGTTGCTGTGCTCGTATGGCCTGCGCTCCTTGAGTCCCCGTGACAAATCCTACCGTGGACACTATCGGGGAGGCGTCGCGGACCGGGACGGCGCTTACCACCAGGGTACGGTTTGGGCATGGTTGCTGGGTCACTACGCCCTGGCGGAATATCGCGTGAAGGGTGATGAGGAGGCGGCTCAACAGCGTCTTGAACCGCTGGCCGATCACCTGCTGGATGCGGGGCTGGGTTCGATCAGTGAAATCTTCGATGGTGATCCGCCGCATAGGGCGACCGGTGCGCCGGCCCAGGCCTGGTCTGTCGCATGCACGTTGGACGCCTGGTGGCGCCTGGAGCAGGCGAAGCGGGTTTGAAGGAGTGGTCATGGCTTCGGATCAACAACAGATCAATGAGGAACGCAAACGACTGGAGCAGCAGCGTCTCGGAGAGGCTGACTGGCGACTCTGGGGACCCTATCTCTCGGAACGTGCCTGGGGCACCGTACGCGAGGATTACAGCAGCCAAGGCACTGCCTGGGAGTATTTCGATCACCACCAGTCGCCATCCCGCGCCTACCGCTGGAACGAGGATGGACTGGGCGGTATCTGTGATGAGCAGCAACGACTCTGTTTCGCCTTGGCCTTGTGGAACGGTAAGGATCCCTTCCTCAAGGAGCGCGCCTTCGGCCTCACCGGTAATCAGGGAAACCGGGGCGAGGATGTCAAAGAGTACTATTTCTATACCGATGCCTTGCCGAGCCACAGCTGGCTTCGCTATCTCTATAAATACCCCCAGGCGGCCTATCCCTATCACCGCTTGGTAGAGGAGAACAGGCAGCGCAGTCGCCTCGAGCCCTCATTCAATTTGTTGGATAGCGGGGTATTCAATAACCAGGAGTTCTGGGATGTGGATGTCTGTTATGCCAAGGCCACGGCTGAGCGGATTGCGATTCGCATCACCCTGCATAACCGCTCAGACAGAGATGCCGAAATCGATCTGTTGCCTCAACTCTGGTTTCGCAATACCTGGTCATGGGGGGATGAAGACGCTGAAAAGCCGGAATTGCATCGTGATACGCCAACATCTGTCGAGGCCGCGTGGAGCGTAAAATGCCATCACAAAACCTTGGGTGATTATTGGCTCTACGGTGAGCAGGATGCTGAACTGCTGTTTACGGAAAACGAGACCAACACCGCACACCTATGGGGACTGGCATCGCCCACGACCTATGTGAAGGATGCCTTTCACCGCTACATGGTGGCGGGTGAGACCGAGGCGGTCAATCCCGATGCCAGGGGAACCAAGTTCGCCGCCAGATACCATCTCAACGTGGCCGGCGGCGAGTCGAAGAAGATCGATTTAATACTCAGTGCACAGCCCTTGCAGCGACCTTTTCATGAACGGGAGAAGCTGTTTGCGCAACGGCGCTCCGAGGCGGATATCTTCTACGACCAGCTGCTGCCGGATGGCGGTGTGGAGGATCACCGGATCATGCGCCAGGCCCTGGCCGGGATGATCTGGAGCAAACAGTTCTTCCATTTCAATGTGCAACGATGGCTGGAGGGGGATCAGCTGGAACCGCCCCGGGAGCGGAGACAGGGACGCAATCATCACTGGCGGCATCTGCGCGCGGCGGATGTCCTGTCGATGCCGGATGCCTGGGAGTATCCATGGTTCGCCGCCTGGGATCTCGCCTTTCACTGCGTGGCGCTCGCGCTGGTGGATGTGGAGTTCGCCAAACAGCAGATCGAGGTCGTATTGGGGGAACACTATCTCCACCCGAACGGACAGATACCCGCCTACGAATGGGCCTTCGGGGATGTCAATCCGCCGGTCCACGCCTGGGGCACCCTCAAGGTCTATCGCGCCGAGCGGGTGCAGCGGGGAAAAGGGGACAGAAACTTTTTGCAGCGGGTGTTCCACAAACTGCTGTTGAACTACGCCTGGTGGATCAACCGCAAGGACAAGCATGGGCACAATCTGTTCGAGGGAGGATTCCTCGGTCTCGACAATATCTCGGTCTTCGACCGCTCGAAGCCCCTACCGCCGGGCTATGCCCTCAAACAGGCGGATGCCACCGGCTGGATGGCCATGTTCGCCCTCAACATGACCATGATCGCCCTGGAACTGGCGATTGAGGACAGGGATTACGAAGCGATCGCCATTCAGTGTTATGAACAGTTCCTGTCCATTGCCAAGGCGATCAGCGGCGGTGACGACGGCGGTCCGACCTTGTGGGACGTGGAAACGGGATTCTTCAAGGATCTTCTGATCACCCCAGAAGGCCACAATCACCGCATCGATGTCTACTCCTGGGTCGGTCTGATTCCACTGTTCGCCACCGAGGTTGTCGACCGGCGCCTGCTGGCGAACGTCCCGCGCTTTCAGGAGATGCTGAAGACACACAAGAAAGGTCTGTTTCAGGGCAGCTATGTCTGCGCCTGCCCCGATTGGGAGAACGATCGCGGCGAACACCTTCTGGCGTTGGTCGATCACAACATGCTGCCCCGAATTCTGAACCGTCTGCTGAACGAGGACGAGTTCCTGTCGCCCTACGGCGTGCGCAGTCTCAGCAAGCTGCATGAAACCTATCAGGATCTGGGCCATCTGCCCGGTATCGGTCACACCGGCATCCGTTATCTGCCTGGCGAATCGGAGAGCGGGCTGTTCGGCGGCAACTCCAACTGGCGCGGCCCGGTATGGCTGCCCACCAACTATGCCCTGGTGCAGGCGTTGGAGAAGTTTCACCGTTTCCTGGGCGACGAATTCAAATATCCGGTACCCTCTCTGCCCGGCCAGCAACTTACCCTACGGGAGATCGCAACGCTGATCTCGGAGCGGCTGGTTGATCTCTACCGGCGGGACCCGCAGGGCAAGATCCCGGCGCTGCGTCGCGACAGTCCCTTCCAGACCGAAGAGAGCTGGCGTCATCTCAACCTGTTCTACGAATATTTTCACGCGGAAACCGGACAGGGGCTGGGCGCAGCCCACCAGACCGGCTGGACGGGATTGCTGGCCAACCTGGTGATGCGGCGCTACCGTAAGGATATTCCGGTCTTTCTCGGACACGAGGATGAGTCATTGGCGAGATAGCTGTGCCGGCTAAACGCTCAACACCTCAATTCTTCCACTCTTTTGATGTTTGGCAGACTCCGGATCATCGGTTTCTGAGCTGGTGATGAAAAGACGATCACGATTTATGCCTCCCAGCATACAGGCATAAGGCGCCCCTAACGGCTTTATCGTGCTCACGATCTCTCCACCCTCGCGTACCAGAAGCAAAAGCGATTGATTAGGTGCGGTAATCCACAGCAGACCATCCTTATCCAGGCAGATGCCGTCCGGATAGGCATCGCCGAGCTCGGCCCATACCCGCCGGTTCGATAACCGGCCGTCGGTTTGCACATCGAATGCAGTAATACGCGAGGCAAATGTCTCGGCTACTAACAAGGTGGCTCCATCGGGGGAAAGGGCGCAACCGTTGGGAAAGATCATCTCGTCAGCCACAACCGAACACTTGCCTTGCCGATCTACAAGGATCAACTCGGCCGGGCTTTGCTCGGCACCGCCGTGCAGATCGTAGCCGAAGTTGCCCACATAGCAGCGGCCCCGGGCATCCGCCAGCATGTCGTTGCAATGGAATGAGGCGAGGCGGGAGAGATCGGCATAAGTTTGTAAAACACCCTCTTCGAGAACAAGCACCTGCCGTTTGGTCATCGATACCACCAGCAGACGCCCGTCCGGCAGCCAGCCGAGTCCGCCAGGCAGATCATCCAGTGTGGCGACGGTCTCGGCTTTCCCTTGGGGCGTGACCCGTACAATGCGCCTGGCATGCTGGTCGGTGAACCAGAGCCAGCCGTCCCTCCAACGAGGAGCCTCGGGGAACATCAGGCCATCCAGAAGCGGCTGAGTGGCAGGCAGTGAGAGTTGGTCGATGATCGTATCGACGATGCTATCGGGTGATTGGCGAATGTCGATCGCCAGGGTGTCGGCGGGTCTCTCCAGGGCTTCGAACTGGCTCTGCAACATGTCCGGTTTCATGAAGTGGCCGGTACGCTGCTTAAGCCGCTCCAGGATCAGCTCGTAGGAGCCGCTGAGATAGATCGGCCGAACCTGTTCATGGTCCACCCGGAGTTGATTTCGATATCGGCTTTTTAACGCCGAACTGGCGAGGACCAAGTTGTCACCAGATTCGAGATGGTCAGTTATCAGCTTCTCCAACGCATTCAGCCAGGGTTGACGATCCTTGTCATCAAGGGGAATATCCGCTGACATCTTTTCTTTGTTCCCTGCCGGGTGGTAGTCGTCCCCTTCGATATAAGGCCAACCCAGGCGCTTCGCCAGCAGCCTGCCGATGGTTGTTTTACCGGAGCCGGAGACTCCCATGATGATCAGAATCAAGGGATTTTACCTGTCTGTAAATAGATGCGGGTGTTTGTTGGATTAGTTGAGCCAGCTACATCATAAAATTTATGGCGGTAAGCGGCCAGCGATTGATGGGAGTCCAGGTCGGAATGCATGGGATGATAAGATGCAAATCTGACATTAAATTTCTTGGAGGCTTTAATTGATGGAGTACGGACCCCGCGAGATCACCACACCGTTTCGTCCCATTCCCCTGGATGTGCCGGAAGGGATGAAACCCAATGAGTTTTTCAACAGCACGGAAAATCTCAATGACCTGGTGCACAACAACGGTCTGTTGATGAATCCGGAGAATCTGCTGCTCTACCGCAAGGCCCTGGGCCACAGCAATGAGTTCGATACCTCCATCATCTACAATACATCCCAGGTGATACTCGATCCCCTCGGCAGACCGGTGCGGCGAACCCAGGTGCCGGAAAACGTGCGGCATGTGTGGAACCGCATGAACCAGATCATCATCGGCTACATGCTGGAGACCTATCCCGATCCCACGGAACATTTGCTGTTGGCCGGTGAGGCCAGCCTGGATGCCACCTGGCCTTTGACATCGCCGGGTGTGCCGAGTATCCGCATGCTGCATAACCATTTTATCGTCTTCCCCATGCAGCGGCTGCGTGATGCGGCGTTGGCCGATTCCGCCAACCCCAACCTGACCGATGGTGGGCAGCACAGCCTCTTCCAGTCCTACATGCGTGATGTCTATCGGGAGTTTTTCGACCGCGCCCTTGATCTCAGGGTGCTTAAGCCCATCAGTTCGGAGGATTCCAATATCAAGCTGACCGGCTATCCTCAGGGGCTGCCCTGCTGGGAGATAAGGGGCGGGGTGGAAGCCCTGAAAGACATCCGTTTCTGGCAAGAGTACGATGCCGTTCTCGAGGGCTTCATCGATTTCTATCGGACATTTTTCAGTCAGGTCTCCACCCGCAACGCACCCATGCCGAAGGATATCTACTATCCGGAGCAGGTTGAGAGCGTCCTGCTGTTCAATAACGATTTTCTCGCCACGGCGAAGCGGGTCAGGGATCAATGCATCATCGACGCCAAGTACGCCAACTCCATCCGCTGGCAGCCGGCGTTCAAACAGCTTATCTATCGCAATGAGGAAGGCAAGCTGATCGTTACCATCAGTCAGAACTCCATCGGCAACGCCATTACGGAGCTGCTGGGCGTGGTGGTGAAGCGGATGCCTGATGCCGAAGCTTATGAGGCTACCGAGCAGTCACTGCTGGAGAAGTTGCTCGAGGTAAGGCGACGCCTGATAGAGGCTGATTTAGGCGATGGTATCGGAACAGAGTACTGGCCGGCAGATTAGACTGGTGTTCTGCTGAGTTGAGTCAGTCCGAATAGCAGTGCAGCAGCCACTACGACTGAAGGTCCGGCCGGCGTATCCCATTGCCAGGAGCCGGCAAGTCCCAGGATCACAGCGAGTACCCCGACCGCCACTGCGAGCAAAGCCATCTGTTCCGGGGTGCGGCTGAAACGTCTTGCCGCCGCTGCCGGGATGATCATCATGGAGGTGATCAGCAGTACGCCGACGATTTTCATGGAGATCGCGATCACCAGGGCGATCAGCAGCATGAAGATCAACCGCATCCGTTCCACGGGCACCCCTTCCACCTGGGCCAGCTCTTCGTGCACTGTCAGGGAGAGCAGGGGACGCCAGATCAGGATCAGGACCAACAATACCAGCAGCCCACCGCCCCAGACCCAGAGCAGATCACCGGCCGTCACCGCCAGGATATCGCCGAACAGATATCCCATCAGGTCGACCCTGACTGATGTTTGAAAGGCCATTACCACCAGGCCCAGGGAGAGTGCGCTATGGGCCAGGATGCCGAGTTGCGTATCCTGGGACAGCTGACGATTGCCGCTCATGCTCACCAGCAGCAGCGCCAGAAGAATCCCTAGTAAAATAACGGAGAGGTTGAGACTGATACCCAACAGAAAGCCAAGGGCAACCCCCAGCAAGGCGGAGTGGGCCAGGGTGTCCCCGAAATAGGCCATGCGCCGCCAGACAACGAATACACCCAATGGCCCGGTCACCAGGGCGACACCCAGACCGGCGATCAGCGCGCGAGTCAGGAAATCATCCATGCGTATGCTCCTCGCCGGTTCCTTCGACATCCCCATGGATATCGTGGGTGTGGTCGTGGTGATGGGTATAGACCGCCAGCTTGGCACTGGCCGGTGAGCCGAACAGCTCCAGATAGGCAGGGTGCTGGCTGACGCTCTCCGGATGACCGGAGCAGCAGACATGCTGGTTAAGGCAGAGTACCTGGTCCGTGGTGGCCATGACCAGATGGAGGTCATGGGAAATCATCAATACGCCGCAACCGAATCGATCGCGGATCTCGGTGATCAAGGCATAGAGACTGGCCTGCCCTGTGATGTCCACCCCCTGTACCGGTTCATCGAGGACCAGCAGGTCGGGTCGACGCATCAGTGCCCTGGCCAGCAGAACCCGCTGGCGTTCACCGCCGGAGAGTCTTTGCATCGGTTGTTGCATCAACTGTGCAATGGACAGTTCATTGACGATCCCCTTGATTTCAATGTCACGCCGCTCGGTCCCCAGGGATAAGAAACGGCTGACCGTCAAAGGCATATTCTCGGACAGGGCCAATTGCTGCGGCATATACCCGATATGCAGATCCGGGCGCATGGTTACCTCTCCCGTATCAGCCTTGAGCAGGCCGAGTATGATCCGGACCAGGGTTGTTTTGCCTGCGCCGTTGGGTCCGATCAGGGTGACGATTTCTCCCGGGTCAACTTTGAGACTGACATTTTCAAGAAGTTGTCTGCCTTGCAGGTTGACACTGATCTCTTTGGCAGCCACCAGTGGAGGTCCATCGCTATGCATTGCGCTGCTCACCCTTGCAATGTACACAGATACCCGTGATCTCAATGCTCCTTCGCTCGATGCTGAAGCCGATTCTTTTGGCATGATCGGCTATGGCGGATTCGATCTTGGTATCGTCCAGTTCGGCAGCCTGACCGCATCTGTGGCAGATAAAAAACTGCGCGCTATGGTCAGGTCCCGGATGGTCGCAGCCGACAAAGGCATTCAACGAGTTGATACGGTGAATGAGTCCGTGTTCGAGGAGGAAGTCGAGCGAGCGGTAGACCGTGGGAGGTGCCGCCTTGTGTCCGTCCAAAGTCAATTGTTGCAGGAGATCATAGGCGCCCACCGGACGATGATTGGCCCAGATCAGCTCCAGGACCCGGTGGCGCAGTTTGGTCAGACGGACCCCTCTCTTGCGACAATAGTTTTCCGCCTCATGCAGGGCACGCTCCACACAGTGCTGGTGATCGTGATCGGCTGTGGGGAACTGTTGATGCTGCTTCGATAAGCTCATTTAGGTAACTCTCCGGACAGGCAGTTGAGCAGATTGTCTGCAAGCCCCCGCATCAATGAGAAGTAGCAATCGGGCCCTGGGGGCAGCTGTTCGCCCAGTGGATCCAATTCTCCGATCTTCACCGCAAGGCCCTCCACCAGGGTATGAGCAAGCTTGGGCTCGAACTGGGGTTCGGTGAAGAGACAGCGGGCGCCTCTCTGTTCGATTGTCTGTCTCAACCGATGAATATGCCGTGCACCGGACAATTGATCCGGGGTTATGTTTACCGTACCAACGGTATGCATGCCATAGTGCGCTTCGAAATACTGATAGGCATCGTGGAAGACGATGTAGGGCGTGTTCGCGACCGGTTTCAGTCTGGTACGGATTACATTGTCAAAGGTATTTAACCGGTTCAGCAATTCGCGGCTGTTTTTCCGATAAGCGGCGCTATGGGCGTTATCCAGTTCGATCAGCTTTTGGGTCAGGTGGCGAACCATCGCTGCCGCATTCTCCGGTGACAGCCAGATGTGATTGTCAAGCATGGCTGAAATCACGGCTTGATCCGGGTGACTGTCGTTGTGGTCGTGCGAATGCCCATGAGAACGCCACTCGCGCCGGTTTCGAATCGGCAATAGATGAAGATCGGGGGTTTCGAGCAAACTGAGAATTGGCGCCTCGAAAGATTGCCGCTGTAAAAGGTGGGAGAGGGCAGGCTCCAGTGAGGCCCCGACCCAGACGATCAAATCCGCCTCGTTAAGCATCCTGATCTGGGAGGGCTTCAGACTCATGCCGTGTGGTGACTGACTATCGTCCAGCAGAAGCCGCGGCTCCGCCACATCTAGCATCAAGCTTGCTAACAGTGAATGCACCGGTTTCAGACTGACCACTACGTTCAGTGCTCCATGGGCATTACCCGCCAGGCTGCAGAGCACCATAATTAGACTAAAGTAATGTCTCAAGGGCGTCATATTATTTCGATAGCAGGTTGCTTATTATGCACCGGGGAGTTGTCAATAATGTTATGTTATATTATAACAACATGAATAGACACCAAGACAGGCGCTTATGCCGACCCATGAATGCCAATAGTTACGATCAGGTCTGGGAAATCCGTGGGTGATTTGACTCGCCTCCTGCGAGGCGTATTTGCGCTCAGTTTCCTGATAGCTCAGGCCGGGTGGTTGGACCATTTATACCACCAGCACGACCTGAATCATGATGAGATCTGTGAACTCTGCCTGGTCGGGCATACTCAGGAGCATGCGGCGACCGGTTCAGAGGGATACAGTCTCCAGAATCCCACCTATATCCTTGCGCCAAGCCTGACCGGCTCGGATCTCATAGGGCTGAAGGCAAATCCCTATCACAGCAGGGCTCCACCACACTACTTCTGATCAAGAAACTCAAAATAACTCATGTTTTCTATGTGTGTGCACAAGCAGCACACACCAGTGTGTGTTGGAGAACCGTCATGCCCTTACGAATTTCAATCGTGTCAGCGCTGTCGCTGGCAATCGCTTCCACCGCGATAGCGGAAGAGAATCCATTCAATCCCGAAATCAGCCTGATCCTGGATGGGCGTTTCGGTGCTTTCGATAATGAATCCGACTATGAGCTGCCCGGTTTTATGCTGGGTGGTGAAGCTGGCCGCGGGGAAGAGGGATTCCACCTTGGCCATAACGAGCTTGCCATCAGTGCCAATGTGGATGATCTGTTCTACGGCAAATTAACCGCTGCGATTGCCGATCATGAAGGTGACACAGAGGTGGAACTGGAAGAGGCGTTCATTGAGACAGCGGCCCTGGGCAACGGCGTGAATATCAAGGCCGGCCGCTTCTTTTCCGCGATCGGCTATCTGAATCAACAGCATGGGCATGCCTGGGATTTTGTGGACGCACCGCTGATCTACCGGGGTCTGTTTGGTGAACAGCTTATCGATGATGGTATTCAAGTCAGTTGGGTGGCCCCGACCGATATCTATCTGCAACTCGGTGGCGAGTTGCTGCGTGGTGAACGTTTCCCCGCGGGCGGTGCGAGCAATGATGGCAAGGGGGCCAGCACCCTCTTCGCCAAGATCGGCGGTGACATCGGGGAGAGTCATGCCTGGCAACTTGGCCTCTCCCATTGGCGGGCCGAGGTGGAAGACCGGACGTCCGGTGGTCACCACCACGAGGGCGAAGCGGAAGAGGTGCCCACCTACAGCGGAGACAGCGAGGTCACAGGCATCGATTTTGTTTGGAAATGGGCCCCCTTGGGGAATGCCAGTCAACGCAATTTCAAACTTCAAGGCGAGTATTTCATGCGTGACGAGGATGGCGATGTCATCATGGACGATGGATCGGATTCACCGGAATCGACCACCTACGATGGGGAACAGGAAGGGTGGTATCTGCAGGGGATCTACCAGTTCATGCCCCGTTGGCGCGTGGGCTTGCGTTACGATCGGCTCGAATCGGACAACAAGGGGTCTGACGAGGAGGTCCTGGCTGAAGCGGGACTTGACAATGAGGGCCACAAACCCGAACGCATAACCCTGATGGGCGACTACTCCCACAGCGAGTTCAGCAGGCTCAGGTTGCAGTACGCCAGGGACGACTCCTATGAGGACTCCGACGACATCCTGATGCTGCAGTTTGTGATGAGCCTCGGACCCCATGGGGCGCACCGTTTTTAGGAGTCCTGACATGATGCACTACTATCGTCGCTTTCTGCTTTTGATATTGGTCATGGGCATCGCGGAGTCATCCGCGGCGGCCCTGAGCGTTTTCGCCTGTGAACCGGAATGGGCGTCCCTTACCCGGGCTTTGGGTGGCGACCGGGTGGCGGTGGTTTCCGCAACCACCGCCCATCAGGATCCCCATCGTATCGAAGCGAGACCCAGTTTGATCGCCAAGGTACGGCGTGCCGACCTGCTGGTCTGCAGCGGTGCGGAATTGGAGATCGGTTGGTTGCCGATGCTGCAGCGCCAGGCCGGCAATCGCAAGGTCATGCCGGGTCAGGCGGGTTATTTCGCAGCGGCGGATCAGGTCGAGCGCCTGGGGATTCCCGACAGGATCGACCGTTCGATGGGCGATGTCCATGCATCCGGCAATCCCCATGTCCACCTGGATCCGCGCAGGTTGAAGACGATCGCGACTGCCTTGGGTGAACGCCTGGCAAGTCTCGATTCATCGAATGCCGAGCACTATCGTGAACGGCTGGCGAGTTTTATCCTGCGCTGGGATGAGGCGACGATGCGGTGGCAAGAACGCGCACAGCCTCTGCGGGGCAAGCGCCTGGTGGTTCACCATCAAGATTGGGAATATCTCTTCGACTGGCTGGGTATCGTAAGAGCGGGATCGCTGGAACCGAAACCCGGCTTACCGGCATCTTCGGGCCATCTTGCGAAACTGAAAAAAGCGCTGCTGGCCGAGCCGCCACTCGCCATTATTCACACCCATTACCAAAGCCCGAAGGCAGCCCGGCGTTTATCACAGCTCACCGGCATACCGGCTGTCGAACTCCCCTATACCGTGGGCGGCGCCGAGAACGTGGTCGATCTGTTCACCCTGTTCGACGAGACCTTGCAGCGTCTGCTTGAGACTGTGCCATGAGCTGGGACGGGCTCGATATCGATATCCTGGGGCCGGCCTTCCTGGCCGGCCTGCTGGTGGCTTCCACCCACGTTCCCCTGGGACGACAGGTGCTGAAACGGGGGATCATCTTCCTCGATCTGGCGGTGGCACAGACGGCTGGTATGGGGATCGTGGCGGCCCACACGCTGCATTGGGAACCCGGCGGGTGGCAGGTGCAGCTTGTCGCCGTCGGGGCTGCAGTATGTGCGGCCTTGCTGCTCAACCTCACCGAGCGTCGCTGGCCCGAGATTCAGGAGGCGTTGATCGGTTGTCTCTTCATCCTCGCCTCCAGCGGCAGCGTGCTGCTGTTGGCGGCCAATCCACATGGCGGGGAACACTTGAGGGAGCTTTTGGTCGGCCAGATACTCTGGGTGAATTACCAGCAGATCATTCCAGTGGCGCTGCTCTATAGTGTATTACTCGTAATTTGGTTCTCTCCCTTACGACATCGCTCCTTGCTGCTTTTCTACCTGTTGTTCGCGGTCGCGATCACCGCCTCAGTGCAACTGGTGGGTGTCTTTCTGGTCTTCGCCACACTCATTCTTCCCGCACTGGCAGTAAGGCAGCGGGAATCGGGCGCCGATCTGATCGGTTACGCTGTCGCGGCAGCGGGTTACGCTTTGGGTTTGGTTATGGCCGCGCTACTCGATATGCCGGCCGGGGCGATGATCGTCTACACCCTGGCGATGGTGTCGCTCATCGGCAGTTGGCTGATGCGACACAAGCCCTCAAACCACAAATTGAGTCAGACACAGTAGGGTGCGGCTTGCCGCACCGTAAAAGGAATGGGAGGATTGGAAAGACCACCAAACTCAGAGCCAAAGACACACCATTCCAGGTAGGACGGTAAATATATAAAAATTTGTATATTATATAAAATCTGATATACTTTCGATCATGGAAAGGAAGCCAATAGCCTTTGAAGGCGACTCTTTAGAGCAAATCAGGGATTTTCCAGATAACGTCAAGGATGATGTTGGATTTCAGTTGGATAAAGTGCAGCGTGGTGAAGCTCCAAGCAGATATTGATCTCGCAAAAAAACGATTAAAGAAGCTTAAAGATAATCATGGCTAAGAAATATGAAAGTGCATTTGATGCAATAGCCGATACCCCGGCAGAAGCTCTGAATATACGTCTGCGCGCTGACATGATTCATGAAATCAGACGCAAAGTTGAGGCTAAAGGGTGGACTCAGAAGGAAGCGGCTGAACGTCTTGGGATTACTCAACCCCGTGTTTCTGATTTGTTCCGCGGAAAACTGTCGAAATTTAGCCTTGATGCGCTCGTAAACATGCTGGCTGCCATCGGCAGTAATGTAAAACTAAAGGTTGCCTAAACCCTAACCGATGAGAAGGAAATAGGGTCAGGAAATACTGGGACATATGAGATACAAGGACCGAAAAAATGGAAATACAGATTAGTGAACCAATTGGCGTAACCTGAGGTTCACCGTTCTCCGCCACCGTGGCGATTTCGTAGTGAAAAGAAGACCTGAACGAATCACAAAAACGCCTTCCCTTCTCTCCAGTTTTCGTTGCAGTTCATCTACCAATGCAGGTCACACATCAATGCGATCAAAATACTTAATCTCGGGAGGGGACTCAAGAAAAGAAATCAACTCCCCCATAACACCACTGTCTGCGATAGTATTGATATATTTCTGATGATCCTCAACCGACATCCATTCTTCATCAAAAATCATTATTCTGGATTCATTGTCCAAGAAAACTGTCACATTCAAACAACCCTTGAAACCTCTAACGTTAGGTAAATTGGCTTGTAGAAAAGGCATAAGCCGATCAAAAACACCATCTTTCACCGTTGATTCAATGATTACCTTTTTAGTCATTTCTGTCTCCTGTTAATAAGATGAGAAGCTAATGTAATTGTCGAACGAGATCTCAACTACCAAGAAACAGTCAAAAATACGGTTTTCTGCTCAGTTTTCGATTTTTATTTGATGTGGTGTCTTCCCATAAATTTTCTTAAATGCAGTAATGAAGTGAGAAACGTTACTGTAACCAACCTCAATAGCAGCGGCAGTTACGGACCATTGCTTTGTTGATAGTAACGAGTGTGCGTGAGAGATCCGTTGTTCAATTAGCCACTGCTTTGGCGTGGTTCCGTAAAGTGATTTGAAATCCCTATTGAACGCTGAAACACTCCTTCCAGATAACGCAGCTAACTCTTTGGCGCTCAAATTGGAAATCGCATACTGATCCATCAGCCGTTTTATGTTTCGTTTTGCGCGCCCTCTTTGAACTGCTAGTAAACTTCTTCTCAGATGTCCATTATTGGCAACGTCGAGTAAATAAAGTAACTCTAGAAGCTTGACTTGTAACAGATGTGAAGAGTTGCTCAATAAATCACAGACCGAATGCAAAGAATTAAAAAAATCCTTGATGACCTGGCTGCCTTTCATCTTAAAAATGGCTTCTTCATTTGATATCACAGTTGGAGGGGTGAGCTCAGTAGACAAGAACCTAGACAACACATCCGACCCAAAAAACAACAAATATGCATTTAATCCATTCCTTTCATGAATATAGTCTGAGAACAAATTTAATCCCTTTGGTAAAAATATTATATCACCTGGGCCGATCTCAAATGTTTCGTTTCGAAAGGTTGTAATCACCTCTTTTCCAGTTTTGATATATACAATGCACGGGGTTCTAGTATGAAACTCTATATTTATTAAGTCCCTCTCTAAGTCTTTATAAAAAATCGAAGATTCCCCATGGACTGCCAGCGGTTTAATGTCTCGCATGTCCAAAAGTACTTTGGGGATGTCAAGAACGTTATTTTCACAAAACTTAGCCAAGGACTCTTGGTTACTCATACAGACTCTACTTGATTTTTTCAGTCTAACGCTGCCTTCAGCGTAGCAGGCGCATTAGCCGACGTCTGCTGAAAGGCCTGGTTATAAGTTTTCCAGCTTCTCAACTGCTTCTTCATATGTATCCTTGATTATTATCCTGATTAGCGCAGGACAATAATTATCCGCCATACAGACTTGTAGAGATTGATTGTGATATTTGAGTCGTTCAATTAACTTCTCTTTGGTTTTCGGCGCTTGATCGATATCTTTTCCGTTCAATCCTATTAGCACACCTCGGACCGCCCATAAATCTGTTAAATAGTATCGAAGTTGCCCATCCTTTACTCTTTCCACATATCCAAGCATGTACCCACCATAAAATGCTCCAATTCCTACTACTAAAAAGATAATGATGACTGCGAATTTCTTCATTGGAACTTATAACGTTTTACATATGTGGAGACCGCAGCGAAGCGTAGGGCGTCCAAGTGAGCGATAGCGAACGACATAATGTGCTTGTGTACGCCCAGCATGGGCATGAACTGATGGGGTGGAAGTCCCCTGTAGGAGAACCACAGTCGATGATCGATGAACTGCATAGGCATCCCTCTCTGAGGCCGATTCCCTATCAATTCACATATTTGACCTCAACTACTAGCCGAGGGCAAGGGCAAACCCGCAAGGGGATGTCTGAAGGAAACCTAAGCGCAAAACAGCGAGCCGACGGACAGGAATGTCATATAAGGCCTACTTCCCTGGGGCAAGGTGGCACAAGACATCAAAGCCCTGTGGTTCGGGGGATAAGGTAAATGGCGCGGTTGTGCTGTGAAAGTTCATGTTCT
>QBVD01000056.1 GCA_003058525.1 gamma proteobacterium symbiont of Ctena orbiculata
CCGCAGCACCGGTCTCAGCGAGAGACCTCGCATATACCGCACTACCCATATTGTCCGATCGGAAAAAAGGCGGCTCTTCCAGAGTGAACGCTACCAGTGCGATCCTTGTTTTAAGCTCTTTTTCTGCGAGCAACCTGCCGATTTCGAGCAACCCCGCCACGCCGCTGGCGTTGTCATCCGCACCCGGATGTTCACCCTTGGCATCGTAGTGGGCACCGACCACGATGACCTCCCCATCCTCGGGGCCATACTCCCCAATGATATTTTTGTACTCAACCCCATCAACCTCGAATAGTTGTTCAATGACGCGCGCACCTGAGGATCTTAGTGAATCCGCAATGTAATTCGCTACCTTGTTCAGGTTGTCTGGATGTGTGTAATCTCTTGGTGCCAGCTCCTCGGACAACATCATTATGTGTTTTCTCAGTGCAGGTTGGTCAACCAGCTGAGGGGAGGCCTTTGATGCGTCTTTGAAGGAAATACCAGGCCTAGCCAGAAGCAACCATAGCAAGCCGAGAATGACTATGAGGGCGGCTGCGATTCGACTGATCGATGTCAATAGGTTTAAAAGCATATTTAATTACTATTATATTTCACTCTCCGAAAACAATGGATTTTGGCAAAACCATTACTGCCTCAGTATGAAATTTGAACTCAGTTGCCACCCATTTACCAGAATTGGACCGGTATGACTGAAAGCGCCCAAACAATGGTCCTTTAGTATAATTCATCACGAATACTATCATGTGCACTCGCTTGGTTAGCTGATGATCTTTTACAATATCGTACCCTACGTATTCTCCATAATAATCCTCTACCTGCCTAAGCACATTTGCTTGAGCCAACGCCTCTTTACTGCCTTCAAGCCCACTATCCTTTATCCAGCTCTCGATGGCTGCCTTTGCACCACCCTTGGTATACGCTTCGAGACCTCGTGTAACTATCGAGATGGCGTCATTGTTTTCAGCAAAAGAAGTCAATGGGGTTAGTAGTAATAACGTGAGAACTAGTACTATCTTATTTATCATTGTCTTCTCCCTTGAAGTCTAAATTAGCCAGTTGTTGTAATATGTGGTTCATGATCCTTAGTTAGCTTATCAAAAGAAACAGATAGCGCTATTATCTCTATTGCCAACAGCATCAAGCTGGCAATAAGCAGTACAATATCCAAAACAATATTTATCCCAGATAGAAACATTGGCACAAGAGAAAGTATTGCCGGGAAAAAGCCAACGATAATAACAAGGCGCCATCCATTGCCTTCTGTTACATCCCATGCCCAGTTCCAAGTTGTTACATGCTCAATTGCAGTAGCTGGAAAGAGAATGCTCAATCTTGCAAACACATAAATACCGGGCAATACAGTGATACCCAATAATGCCATAAAATAGTATGAGTTATTACAGCCTGGTACAAGTGCTGTAAGTGAACCAGCTAAAAACATTCCCAACACTGCGAAAACATATAAATAAAAGTATGCAATGAATACCCAGCCTGCATAGCGCCACTCTCTATATTTCCATTTCAAAACTCCGTATTTCGTTGTTGATCCTGTACCTAAAAGAAAATTTCTATGGCAGGTAATTGCAAAGATGACAAGTAAAACACCGGATATAAGGAAATAGATGATACCGGTGACAGTGTTATGGGGCACAAACCCATACTCATAAATAAGATCGAGTGCAAGCATTGCTATGCCTGATGGCAGCAGGGCCATAGATAAGGTCTTCCACCTTAGAATAGGAATACTTATGGCATGTTTAATGACCGACAATATATTGAGTTTGTTGTTGATAGGATCATCCATGTTTTGTAATGCAATCGTCCATTCACAAGCACGCCGTGTAAACGTGAATATATGGAGACTAGGGCATGCTAAAAATTATATTGGTCCTGTATCTCCAGCCAACTTTCGGTACTTCGGCCCAGAGCCTTGGACATCTGTTACTATTCCTGAGCATCCCCGCCAATTGCTATCTGATCAGGGCTGAATTTCGCGGGTTGCAAGCCACCCATTTTAACCACAGCCTTGTCTTCTAAAACCTCCTTGACTTTGTACCCGGCAACGTTAAATTCAAGAAAGTAGTCCCGATCGGGTTCTGCTGTAAATTCAAAGAGAGGCTGTTTTCCCGCTAATTTACTGAGCATGCTACGCAGAATCATTATCTCCGGTATTTTTTCGAGGGCCTTGATCTCAATGGGGCCCGGATCGGTAACAAAGGTGCAATAACTACCATTGATGAGTTGGCCGGCATACTGGTTGTTGATGAAAATTTCCGCCTTGTTTACAGCTCCCACAAAACGGGATTCGCGATAAACGTAGATAACAGTCTTTGAGGGCTCGATAATCGTCGGAGTAAATGGGACAGCCGCCTCTTTAGTCGAAGCACACCCACCTAAATGTAATGTAGTGACAATAGTTAAAACCAAGAGCAGTGCTGGAGAGAGAGATATGCGATCCAAGAGAAGTGGTAATGACTGTCTACGATACTTCATGTTGATGTCCCCTATTTTTTAACTATTTTTTTTAATATTGGTTAATCATCCATCTATTTTGTTGTATGAATCAGTTATAGTGGTTCGGTATGCCTCATAAAAAAGAGGATTTTCCGCAGACCCAAGATTCGATATATCCTCGTGCGAATACAGTATCGTTAGATCAACCCTGTTCTTGTGTTCCATTCGAAAAAGCATCCCTGTGACCGAGGAGAAATTGAACCGGCTTCCTTTTTAGAACATCCAGCAATAAACCGCAAGGAAATTAGGGGAAATAGCAGTTTTATGCCTTGAGATTTCCGGTGCGGCAAGCCGCACCCTACACCTCTATTTCTCATGCAGCCTCGGCATCAACTCCACCAGATTGCAGGGGCGCGTTCTGTAGTCCAGCTGGGCCGAGATCAACTTGCCCCAGCCATCCATACAGGCGCCGGTCGATCCTGGCAGGCAGAAGATAAAGGTGCCATTGGCAACACCTGCAATCGTCCTCGATTGCAGGGTCGAGGTGCCGATGGTCTTATAGGAGAGCACCCGGAACATTTCGCCGAAGCCGTCGATGATCTTGTCCAGCAGCGGGGTTACCGCCTCGGGTGTGCCGTCCCGGCCGGTGAGGCCGGTGCCGCCGGTGGTGATCACCACTTGTACGTCCCCATCCGCAATCCATTTTGAAACCACTTCGCGGATGCGATAGATATCGTCGGGCACGATCACCTTGTCCGCCAGCCGGTGACCCGCCTCCTCCAGCAGGCCCTTGAGCTTGAGACCCGATTTGTCGTCCGCTTCGGTTCTTGTGTCGGAGACGGTCAGCAACGCGATGTTCAAGGGTATGAATTTTCGTTCTTCACTCATTTTCTGTTATCTCCTTTGGTGGCGTGAGTAAGCACACTACTTTAGCTGGATTGTCGCGGATGAAAAACCAATAGAAAGTAGGGTGCGGTGTTTCACACCTGATGTAAATTTGATTGTTTACCTTCGTTCCCAGGCTCCGGCGGGGGGTACTGGAAAATATATCGGGGGTGATTGGTGGGGTTGGGCCCCACCCTACGCGCTAGAGGAGATGGTACGGCGAGCCGCACCCTGCATATAAAACATTTGGGTTTATTGGCGGACTTACCTCTTCGGCCTCTTTTCGTAGACCTCATCGAAGAGGGCCTCGAGGATTTCATGGGTGCCTCGTATGCCGTCTATCACCTGCTTGGCCCAGTCGAAATAGGTCTGGCTTCTCTGCAATGACCAACCGGCAGG
>QBVD01000070.1 GCA_003058525.1 gamma proteobacterium symbiont of Ctena orbiculata
AAAGTGCCCGACATTCCAACTTCAAATGGGTGAATACCATGCTTGGGAACGTCAAGAATTCTTTGCTGGGTACTTTTCATGCTATACGAGAAAAACATGTGCCTCGCTATTTGGCTGAATTCGAGTATCGATTCAATCGCCGCTTCAATCTTCCTTCAATGATTGAACGGTTGCTCTTTGTTGCTTTGCGTACTCCGCCGATGCCTTATCGCCTCCTGAGAATGGCTGAGGTTTATGGGTAATCAGGAAATGTTATGTTATATCATTATGATTGCTTCAATCAGGAGAGAAAACGATGTATTTAATCAAGCAAGGAATCATTTTTTCGCTGCTTGCCGTTCCCGCACAACTCTTTGCTGCTGAGCATGAGCACGAACAGCATGAGGCTCATGTCCATGGTGAAGCCCAGTTGTTGATTGCTCAGGAGGGCGACATCCTTGAGATTGAATTTCACTCTCCCGCGATGAACATCGTCGGTTTTGAACATCAACCGAAAACCACGAGTCAACGTGAAGCCATCGAGGCAGCAATTGACGCTTTGAAACAACCTGACCTGCTCTTCCGTCTTCCTTCGGCTGCCAAGTGCCATTCCATGACAACTGAGGTGGAATCCCCCCTCTACGATCACGCTCACGAGGATGAACATGAACACGAGCGCAACCCCGAGCGCTCAGATGCAGATGAGGCCCATAGTGACTTCACCGCACACTACCATTTTCGATGTGACGAGATCACACAGCTGGAGAGCATCGAAATCGAACTCATGAATCGATTTCCCGGTACCGAGCACCTCGAAGTCCAGAGCATTTCACCTGAGGGCCAGCAGAAGATAGACTTGACCCCAGGACACACCACCCTTGAGCTCTAGGACACGGTCCAGAAGCCAGGCTACAGGCCCCACTGGTTCATGCCACAAACCGCTGCAATACAGATAACAGATCTTCGATTTGGATGGCGTAAAGACCTTCCGGAGGTTTTGTACATTCCTGAGCTCGAGATATTCAGCGGTGAACGCATTTTTATTCGTGGCGCCAGTGGCAGCGGTAAGAGCACGCTATTGTCACTGCTCGCCGGTGTAAACCTGCCGACAAGCGGTGAGGTGTCGATACTTGGTGAGTCGATCAACCGTCTAAGCGGTGCCAGGCGGGACCATTTCCGATCCGATCACATCGGTTTTGTCTTTCAGCTGTTTAATTTGATCCCCTATCTCTCTGTGCTGGAGAATGTCGCCCTACCCTGCCGCTTTTCGCATTTGCGGAAACAGAAAGCGACCGGGTCGGGCAAACATCTTGATGACGAAGCCATGCGACTGCTTGGGCATCTGGATATGGCCCATGAGCATCTCATCCATCGTCCGGTCACCGAGTTGAGCGTCGGACAGCAGCAGCGGGTGGCAACCGCCAGGGCATTGATCGGCGCCCCCGAGATCATCATCGCAGATGAGCCCACCTCTGCTCTCGACAGCGACATGCGACAGGCCTTTCTCAGGCTGTTGTTTCAAGAGTGTGAAGAGACCGGTACGACACTGCTCTTTGTCAGCCACGACCGTCAACTTGAATCGCTATTCGAACGACACATCACCCTGGATGATATAAACCATGCACGGCAGGGTGAGCAGTAATGGCCATCCTCTCTCTCGCCTTTAAGAGCCTCTTCAACCGCCGTTTTACGGCAAGCCTGATTCTCATCAGTATCGCACTGAGTGTTTCGCTCCTGCTCGGCGTCGAGCGCCTGCGTGTGGAATCACGCAACAGTTTTGCCAACACCATCTCCGGCACAGACCTCGTGGTGGGCGCCCGCAGCGGCGCCATCAACCTGCTGCTCTATTCGGTATTCCGGATCGGTGATGCGACCAACAATATCTCCTGGAAGAGCTACACAAAGTTTGCCGAACACTCCCTGGTAGAATGGACTATCCCTCTCTCGCTAGGAGACTCGCACAAGGGTTATCGTGTATTGGGAACCAACCAGGACTACTTCCGTCACTACAAGTATGCCAACAAACGAGCACTCTCGTTTAATCAGGGCCAGTCTTTCGAACAGGTCTATCAAGCGGTATTGGGCGATGAGGTAGCCCGCAAACTCGGCTATCAGATCGGCGAGAAGATCATCATCGCCCATGGGGCCGGCAAGACAAGCTTTACGATGCACGATGACAAGCCGTTCGAGGTGGTGGGCATACTTAAGTCCACCGGCACACCAGTCGATCGTACTGTCCATGTTCCCCTGGAAGGCATTGAGGCGATCCACAAAGATTGGATAGGCGGCAGACAGGTGGCGGGGTTAAAGATCAGCGCCGAAGAGGCCCTCGAAAAGAACCTGTCACCGAAAGCGATCACCGCCTTTATGCTAGGCCTGAAGAGTAAAATCGCCACCTTCCGGGTTCAACGGGAGATCAATGACTACCGCAAGGAACCCCTGCTCGCCATCCTCCCCGGGGTGGCGCTTCAACAGCTCTGGGACATGATGGGTATCGCCGAGAATGCCCTGTTGGTTGTCACCGCCCTGGTGGTAGCCGTGGGCCTGATCGGTATGCTCACTGTTATGCTTGCCGGTCTCAATGAACGTCGGCGTGAAATGGCGATACTGCGTTCGGTGGGCGCCCGCCCAGGACACATCCTGCTGCTGGTCACCGGAGAGAGTCTACTGCTTAGCCTGCTGGGAATCGCACTCGGCCTGTTGCTGCTCTACACAAGCCTGATTCTCGGCCAACCCTATATCGAGAGCCGCTATGGCCTCCACCTGCCGATCGGCCTTCCCTCTCTTCGGGAGTGGTTAATCCTGGGTCTGGTCGGAACTTCCAGCCTGATCATCGGCCTAATACCCGGTTACCGCGCCTATCGCTACTCTCTTTCTGATGGGATGAGTATACGTATCTAGGAATCCACACATGAAAATTTACTTCACTGTAGTCCTTTTATTGACATCTCTGCTCTTCCTGGGTGGCGTACATGCTGAACCGGTAAAAGAGCTGGAGTGGGACGCCATGGTTCCAGAAGACTATCGACCAGATAAAATATTAAATCAGTTTGGCGATATCAATGCGCTTGACGACAATGATCCCAAGGCGCAGATAATCCTGGAACAACTCGAGGCGGCCTGGAGGGTGGCGCCAGTCGTAGAGAGTCTGGATGGCAAAAGGGTCAAGCTACCCGGTTTCGTAGTGCCGATTGAAGGAGACGGAGAGAAGCTGAGTGAGTTTCTCCTGGTACCCTACTATGGTGCCTGCATCCATGTTCCTCCCCCTCCGGCCAACCAGACTGTCTATGTAAAGGTTCCCGAGGCAGATGCAAAGATACGTGAGGCCTTCGATACCGTCTGGGTAACCGGCACCCTGAGTGCCAAGCCTTTCAACAGCGATCTCGCCAATGCCGGATATCAGATAGAGGCTGAAGCGGTAACCCCCTACGAATGAGGCCCAACCGTCACCTGTTTTCAGGTGCAATCTTCTTCAGTCTGTTTGTTTGCAGCCTGACTCAGGCGAAGGAACTCTCATGCCACCTGCATGCACCGGATGACTACATGAAGTTCACCAAACAGCCCCTTGTAATACCCGCTGTCGGAAATCGCGCGGAATGCTCGCAGCTCAATCAGCGACGTTTTAACGACAGAGGTCGATGCCATTGTACTCAAGATCAAATCAGTGACTCATACCGCAGCGACTCAACTGACTTCCCCTCATCCAGGAGTCGACCAGAATTATTGCCATGAAAGGTTATGACTCTATACCTCATTTAAACTGGTAAATACTATGGGCACTTTCGAATCACCCAACAAGATACGGTAGCGCTCTTCCGAGACCTTCAGCTCCTTCAATGTGCAGTCGAGCTCCTTAGAACGCTCTTTTACCTGTGTCTCCGGTTCCCCCTCGTGCTCAAGTATTTCCTCCTGCATTCGCCTGTTCTCGGTCACTTCCAGCAGCATGCCAAAGATTGCTGGCCTGCTATCAAGGATCGTTCGACTGCCGTGAACCTTGGCTTTGATCTTTGCGCCATCCCTACGACATCTGCATTGGAAGTTCTAGCTTTGGTATGCTTACATTTACATAAATACTTGGATGTCCACAAAAGTATTAAGTACATTCAGGTATAGCATCGGGCCCTCATCCGCTACATTCAGACGAGGCGCCATCGATATAGGGCGTCAGTGTATTCATGAACAGATTCATCGTAACTGTAACATTTGCTGCCCTGCTGCCACTGTTCGCAGCGTCTTTACCCTGCGTCAGTGACGAACTGCCGGCAAAGCTGGCGGATGTTCATCTGCACTGGAAGTGGAATCAGAAAGAGGTCACGGATCCGCAACAGGCCGTCAACATCTTGCGTGAAAATCATGTCAGGCTAGCGGTCGTGACCGGTACTCCCCCTGAACTGGCGCTTGAGCTACAAAAGTTGGCGCCCGACATCGTGATTCCTATTTATGGAATCTATCAGGGTCGTATCGACTGGTCTAACTGGTATCACGATAAAGAATTAGTTGGGCGTGTGCGACGGGCATTGGAATCCGGTAACTACAGGGGCATTGGTGAGCTTCACATGATCAGCGGCTTTATCAGTGACTGGAAGAACCCGAATATCTCCGGTCTTTTTGAACTTGCAGCGGTGTTTGATGTGCCCGTACTTGTTCATACCGAATTTTCCAGGTCAGATTACCTGATTGGCTTCTGTAGTGCGCATCCGAAAACCCGCTTTCTGTGGGCGCATGCCGGTTCGGTTCTACCGCCAGATGAGGTTGCTCGTGCATTGAGAGATTGCGCAAATCTCAGTGTAGAGCTGTCAGCTCGTGATCCTTGGCGGCATGTGGGTAGGCCTATTATCGATGAGATGGGAGTATTAAAAGCCGAATGGAGAGATCTCGTGATCACTTACGCGAACCGGTTCATGATCGGCTCCGATCCGGTTTGGCCGGTAGAGCAGCTCAATCCCTGGGACGAGCCTGATACAGGCTGGCAGCAGTTGTCACGTTTTCTCGGCTTTCATCGTGAGTGGTTAAAGCAGCTACCAACCGAAGTTGCGCAAAAGGTGCTTTACAAAAATGCAGTTGAATATTTCAAGTAGCAACATTAATCTCGCTCGGATTGTTTTCTTATGCAATTCCTAACTCAGGCTTATTCTATTATCAATTGCTTGATATCGAAGATAATCAAAACTATGCATACGGTTCACGAAGCTTCATAGCCTATTCAGTGCCATAATCGTCCATGGAATCGATTTCACGAGTCGCTCCTGGCATGACAATCCCATTACATGCCTGACACACACTTAGAAGCAAATGGTCATTCAAGCGAAAGATTGCACTCCACTATTTTCAGCGGGTCAATTTCCAACAGATGCATGGTGATCGAAATAACGCCGCTCATTGTGACCATCGCAATGTCAACAGGGCTAACTTCGTACTATTTTAGTGAACTATCTTGTGTTGACGTGTTTAGGTAACTGCTCTGTTAAATCTTTCAGATCCTTGACGGTAAGATTTGGCTCGATCCCCCAAGGGTCAAAAATGATCCCACCTGAACGCTTTACCCATGCTGCATTCATTCTCGACGAAATGGCGCCGATGACATCGAACGGATTACTGGAAACAAGCCAGGACTGACCGCCATGAGCTTTGGATTTTCTCAAAAAGTGACTGTATACAGCAGGATTGGGTTTGAATGATTTTATGTCGTCTACACTGATGATATCGGTGAAATACGCTTTGATGCCGGCTGATTCCAGCAAACCTTCAACTGCACGTGATGTACCGTTTGAGAATGCAAACAGCCTGTAACCTCTTTGGCTGAATGCAGAGAGACTCTCCTTAGCGTCCATGAATGCCGGCAAGGTTTTGTAGAAATCAAGCATGTGTTGCTTTTGACCGGCGGTCAGCGGTGTATTGAAGAACTCACACACGTAATCGAGCGCATGCTTGGTACACACATCGAAGGTTACGTAGTTTTGCATGAGTCCGCGGCGAAACGAGTATTCCAACTGTTTTTCCCGCCACTTATGTGAGAAGGCTTCAGCTTTGTCCTGAACCAGGTTGTTCAGCTCTGACACGACTCCATGGGTATCGATCAAAGTACCGTAAACATCGAAAGCCAGAGTGATTGCCATGGATTCCCTGCCTCCGTATTCATCTTCAGCGATGGGTTTCAGCTTAGATTGTATAAATTAACCTAACTTGCTATTTTTTTATTACAGCTTTCCATTTCCCATCGAGTTGCTTGCAAAATATAGAATTTGATGTGTGCTCCTGCCCTTTTGCGCGATTGGTGATTTTTAGCTTTTTGCAAATCTTCCCGCTGCTTTTGCCTGCTTTCAGAATCGTTAATTTGCCTGAATTCCCGGAGTCAGGATTGTCCCACATAACACTATCTCCCAATTCACGGTTTTCCAGTATGTCTCTGGTGGCCGTTTTGGCAATGTCCCAATCCTGTTTCGTAAAATACCTTGCCGGTGAATTTTTCAGAAAATGAAGGTCGAATCCATGCGCTGACAACACTGCAAAAATCAGTGCGACTGCAGAACCGAGGAGGATAATTTTTTTCACAGTTTACTCCGCTTTCTAGTGTGAATTCTGAATATATATGGACGAGTGGTATTTTGTCCCATAAATTGATTATGGCTGAATATATTCCTCAGGTTTTCTTAGGGCCTGTTAACACTAATCCAATACACCCTGCTGGGGCTGTTTTTGTGCCCAGCAAGGCAGAATGAGCGTGGTGTAGTTATTCTACATGAGCGAATGATAACGCCGCTGGGGGCGAAAACAGCCCCAGCTCTTCGGGTTGCGCCCCGAAGGAAGTGCCCTTGGGGTGCGCCTTGATTGGCGCTTTTTCAGGCACAACAGGGCGCATTGGATTAGTGTTAACAGGCCCTAATACATATCTTACAAATCAGAATATCCATATCAAGATTATGGTTATATCAATCAGGGATTTGTCCCTGTTTTAGCGCCATTCCAGTGATGTCTCTGTTTCAATTGATGGCTGCCAGAATGATTTAATGTTCTATAAATACTGCCGTTATATTGAGAAGTACTCATAACAAATGCCCACATTTTAAGATAATTTGGACATTCGATTTTACGATGTCGCTATCATAATGAAATTATTAAGTAAAACGACTGACTTCGACCATGCATTTCACTACTCTGCTGATTGAGCCGCCTGGCATTGATTCCCAACTGATCAATCTGATGCTTGCACCGGAAAAATTTCTGGTCAATAAAGCTGAATGCGGTCCGAAGGCCTGGAATCTGATCATCGAGAGCGATCCTCCGGACCTGGTGATTGTCGATACGGATCTTCCCCTGAATGGAAATGTCCGCATCGGCGCAAGTCAGCTGATGGAGCTCATGTCGAGACGGTCCGGCTGGCGAAAAATACCCAAACTTGTACTCACCTCAGATAGTAGCTCCAGCATTTTCCAGCAAACCACAAAGAAAAATGTCTGTGCCGCCATATTGAAGCCTTATGATCCTCGCAGATTTATTCAAGAGGTTTTTAATTGCATCAGGCAACGATTGGATGCCCATATCAAAGAGATTAACCGGCAGCACATTCAGCTCGGTACGCAGATAAAGAATATCACTAATATGCTGAATCAAGGGGATACCATTAACTTCAAAAATAGACTCGGAACTATCCTTGCAGAAATTGAGGACCACTTTGCATTTGAAGAGCAGTACATGTCACAACACTTTTATCCTGATTTTGTTGAGCATCAAAAAGGACACAAACAGGTGTTGACGAATGCAGCTAAATTGATCGATGAGATCTGTACCAGCAGTCCGATGATCGCCAATCAAAAAATCAAACAACTAAGTGCTGATCTCTTTGACGTCACTGATGACAAAAAATATATCGGCTTCCTCTATGGTTTACTCGAGTCTCTGACAACACATTTGAAAACAGTAGATTTCAAAGAATAACGTCGGTCTTTCACTCGTTATTAACCATGTTTTCACGCATCTCAGTTGTGACTGGACAGCAGAGATCCCGGCCCTAAGATCCAATAAATCTCAGCATTTCCTCATGGAATGTGAGTTCTGATGGTCAACGCTTCATTGTTTGCGTGTACAGAGTCACCGCCTATGTGCGTATACATTGAATCGACACGCTCCAGTTTCAGATGTCCGCCTGTGATTGCTTGTTGCCGTACTCCGGCGCACTCATTGCGACTGGTAACGTCATCGCCATGGCGATCTCCCTGCGTGCTTGGCGAACCACTGTAAACGCGGAGGTCAACGCAAGACTGGATATCATTACAGCGACAATCAGATCCGGCCAGCGCGTCCCGGAGCCCAAGACCCCCAAAGCGGCAATGATGATGGTCAAATTGACGATCGCGTCATTACGGCTGCACAGCCATACAGAGCGCATGTTTGCATCCCCATCACGGAAGGTGTAAAGCATCAATGCAACACTCAGGTTGGCGCTCAACGCCAGCAAACCGATGATGCCCATGGTATAGGGTTCGGGTGCGACACCATACAGGGCCGCCCAAGCGCTTTTGCCCAGCACGAACAGGCCGTACCCCCCCATCGTTAAACCCTTTACCAGAGCCGCCCGGGCCCGCCACATCAATCCCAATGACAGCACGGTCAAAGACAATGCATAGTTCGCAGCATCACCGGCGAAGTCGACTGCATCCGCCAGCAGGGACACCGATCCGGCATGCAAACCGCCCGCGATCTCCACCGCGAACATGATGGTGTTGACGATCAGGGCCACCCACAACGCCTTGCGGAATCGAGGATCGACAGATGCGTGGTCAGATGAGCAATGATCTGAAGAACAGCACGCAGGCATGGCATTTCCCTCCGACTGATTCTATAAGATTATTTGAAACCATGGAGCCACTCCAAGGTCAATAGTGTAATCTGTCTGAAATTTCCTGTAAGTGAGAACCAAGGGGATCGGCTATGCGTATTGGTGAACTGGCGAAGCGTGCCGAAATGAAGACCGATACGGTGCGTTACTACGAAAAGGCCGGCTTGTTACCGCCACCACCGCGACGTAATAACGGATACCGGGACTACGGCACACTCCATCTCGAGCGTCTCGCCTTCATCCGTCATTGCAGGGCCTTGGATATGTCGCTGGCGGATATTTCCCGCCTGTTGGAGTTCGTCACCCACCCCGATGTGAAATGCGATGCTATAGATCGGCTTATCGATGGCCAGCTCATTCAGGTACAGGCACGTATCGCAAGCCTGCGCACCCTGGAGAGTCAGTTACTGGTACTGCGTGATCAATGCCATGATCAGAAAACCGCCGGTGAGTGCGGTATATTGCAGGAACTGGTTGCCGCTGCACATGACGAGGGCTGTGTTTGCCACCCCGCATCGATCGGCGAGACCGAGACCGATGATTACGCTTGAGTCCCCAAAGATGGCCATGATTAAATTGTCTGTCCCAGCGATCAACCCGCCACTGCTGAATATCTATTACAAACAAGATAAGCGATCATTCCTTACAACATCCCTGCCCTTTAATATCCCCATTTTTAGTACATTTACTGAATCAACTATTTTGATTAACGTCAAACGGTTCATTTCTAACTGTGGTCAAATCGCCGTGATTACACATAGATTTCAGCAGACTCACCTGTATGACGACCTGATTCCAATCCGATGCCAAGGCCTATTATCTTAATCTGCCTCTCCATTCTGCCGACGTTGAGTCCCGCTTTCGATTTTGAAAACGGTGAAGAGATCAACGAAGTATGCGCCGGCTGTCATGGTGAATACGGTCAGGGCGGCAAGGAGGGGGAGTATCCCCGGCTGGCGGGGATGCCGAGCGCCTTCCTGGCCAAGCAGCTCCACCTCTTTCGTGAACGCATTCGTCCCAATCTGGCGATGGTGGAGTATGTGGATGATCGACAGATGCCCGATCAGGATATTGAAGACATTTCGAAATTTCTCGAACAGATAAAATTGAAGACAAAACTGCCGCCGGTGGATGAGACAGCGCCGGGTTTCAACGCCTATCAGCGTCTGTTGGAATCCAAACGCCTGATGCAGATTCCACGCGCCCCCGGTGATCTGGATAAGGGCCAGAAAATCTACCGGAAGGAGTGCGCCTCATGCCATGGCCGCGATGGGATGGGAGACAAGGAAGAGGCGGTGCCAATGCTCGCCGGCCAATATACAAACTATCTTTGGCGGCAGGTGAAAAAGTACCGGGAGAAGATCCGTATTCACGACGAGGATGCACCGGACGACGAGCTGTTGTCGGATTTCAGTGATGACGAACTGACCGATATATTCGCCTATCTCTCCATCCTCGACGACTGAGCGGGAATCGTGTAATCGGTTAAGTGGCTGCACCCAGCAGCGGCGCGCCCTGCCGTACCGTTGGATTTATCCGCAGACTGCATGAACTGTGGCCCTAGGGCAAATCACTTCGCTTGAACATAACAAACCCCAGACCGGCACAGGCCGTACCCAATGCGATGGGATAGAGCATTGCGTAGGTGATGTAGCCACTCTGGCCGAAGTTATCCAATATCACATAGGCGGTGGGTCCCAGCAGCACCAGTTGGGGATCGAACAGCATCATGGTAGCGGTGCGGAATACCTGCATCGGATTGGTGAGTGCGATCGCCACCGCAGTCTCCGGCGGCAGATGTTCCTGGATCAAAATCCCCAACAGGATCAGGTCGAGAAACAGTAACAGGGTCAACCAGACCACAAAGGCGGCGCCCTGGGCCACATCGGTACTGCGTGTCAGGGTGGAGATCAACATGCCGATCCCCAGAAAGCACCAGGCCAGGGCCATCAGCAGACCGCTGTAATAGAGCAGCAGATGCCAGGGCACCTCGACTCCTTTCACCGTTCCCCAGGCTGTGGCGCCGAGCATGGCGAGAAAGACCGGCAGGAAAACGACGAAGAAACGGCCGAAAACACGTCCCCAGAACCAGGCGCTGAGTGTGATCGGCAGTGACAGCAGATATTCGAAGACACCCGCCTCCCGGTCACCGGCCACCGACCTCACGGTAGTGATCAGGACAAAGATCGGCAGCATCGCCATGGAGAGTTGGATGTAGGTGATCAACAGCCGTGAAAGGCCGGTAAAACCCATGATGCGCGACTCGGCCAGACCGAAGGCGAACAGAATGACCACCAATCCACCGAATACCGTGGCGTAGACCATGAACCAGCGCGCCCGCAGGGATTCAATGATATCGGTGTAGGCCGCGAGCCAGAGATATTTCATGGATTTTCGACTCCCGTTCGATGAGAGAAAGTTATTATCGCCATCATTCACTCCCCGCCTCTATCCGTATCCTTTGCTTTGTCTCGCGCTCTGCGCGTTTCCTGTTCCTTGAGGCGTTCCAGCAGATGGGCCGTGTGTATCTGGTTCTGCTGCTCCACACTGCGGATATGCTCTTTCGCCTGGGCGAAGCTGAGTCCGTCGGGTGCCGCCTCCGTTTGTGCGCCCAAGCCATACTCCATGGGTGTGTGATGGCCTTTCACATAGATTGCCCGGGTGGCATCGATCCATTCCCCGCTTCGATGATCGGTGACCCAAATCTCGGTTCTGGGGTCCTGTTGCCAGGGTTTTTCAGATAACCACAAGACAGCGCAGCCGATATCATCGAAGCGAGCTACTGCCGATCTTTGTTTGTGCGGTGGAAAATAGCGGATCTGGGCCGAGTGATGACGATCACTCAATACCATGCGACAGCGTTCGCAAGCATCCCTGTCCCATTTAATCGCCAGGGGACCACTACCGCTGTCTCCCGAACAGCCGATCAGCAGGAACACCACTGCCAACATCACCGCGAGAAGCAGAGATCTAAACCACATTGATGCTGCTCCCCTGGTTCAGCAACATCCCCCGCCCTTCGGCCTCGGAGATCTCTAAGTTCGAAAGCAGTGCGGCATAGCGGGAGAGCAGACTGAGAAAACGCAGGCGATCCGGTCCGGCAATGGTGCCTCGCCACACCAGCCCCGCTTCCACATCTCTGAATCCCCACTCGGCGATGGCCTTGGCAAACGCGGCCTCGGGTTGCAGCAGCCGGATAGTGCAGTTGAGTTGTGATGAGAGTTCCACCAGATCGGCCACCCGGTCATCCAGGACGATCTCTCCCTGGTCCATCTCGATCACCCGATTCACCAGGGTGGCCACCTCATCCAGTCGATGGCTTGATATCAGCATTGCCGCCCGCTCCTTCTTCTCCGCCAGGAGTTTGAAGAAGATATGCCTTGCTTCCGGATCCAGATTGGCGGCTGGCTCATCCATCACCAGCAACTCACTCTCTCTGCCCAGTGCGATGGCGATCAACAGTTTCTGCTTCTGGCCGCCGGAGAGTTTTACAAAGGCGTGATTGTGAAAACGCCCGGCATCGAAGCCGAGTTGCTCCGCCACACCAATCATGCGTGCCGGATCGCTGTCGCACAGGGTGGCGGAGAAACGGATCAGTTGTCCCACCGGCATGTGCAGGGGTGGCGGAAGTTGGGGCACAAAACCCACCTTTGACAACACCTCACGGCGATTCTGGCGTGGATCCATTCCATCCACCAACACCCTGCCCTCGCAGATGTATTCACCGAGCAGGCAGCGGATCAGGGTGGTTTTCCCCGCCCCGTTGGAACCGACCAGGGCAACCCGGTGACCCCGTTCGATGGTGAGATCGATGCCTTTGAGTACCCGATGCCGGCGGAATCGCTTGACGATGTTTTCAAATTGGATCATAGCGTGTATCCGGTTCCTGTCAGCACTATTTGAGCATCTTACTCAGCCCTTTGACCTCGAAGGTCAGAGAGCTGGTGGGACAGATATCCACGCACATGCCGCAGCGGGTGCAATCGGATGTCACATCCTGGTTCACTTCCGCCGCGCCGTTTCGGATGGTCAGGTCCAGCACATGCGGTACAAGACAGACCTTTCGACAATCACCTTCGTGGTGACAGGCTTCGGCATTGTACTTGACCCGCACCGGTGAGAACACGCCTACCATGCCATAGGTCACACCGATAGGACAGACATATCGGCACCAGGCCCGTCGCGAGTAGAAAACCTCGAACAACAGCAGAAACACGACCCAGACCAGCGCGATGCCCGGTCCGTATATCAGCGCCCGGCTGAGTATACCGGTGGGCGAGATGGTTTCGAAAACGGTATAGCCGGTGACCAGCGCTAACAGTGCAAAAATGACATAGAAGACACTGCGCACCTTGCGGCTGAAGGTTTGGTTCTTGATGATCTTCTTTTTGACCAGCCATAGATGCAGATACTCAGCCCATTCCGACAACAGATGGTAGGGGCAGACCCAGGAGCAGAAGGTCCGTCCTCCCAGCAGCATCCACATAATAAAGACCGTCACCATGCCGATCACCAGATTGAGCACAATATGCTTGTAGGCCAGTGCGACCTGCAAGGCCGCATTGAGATCGGCGAAATGAAAACCGACGACACGCGCGCCGGTGAGCGAACCCTCCACCAGTTGAACGTCGAAATAGAATGAAGCCACAAACAGCAGGTTCACGATAATCAGGGTCACCCAACGGCGTTTCTGCCACTTTTTGAGGAAGGTGCTGCCTTTGTGCTCGATGTGAAGCGCTTCCAGATCCGCTTTGGAGAGCTTGCCCATCTTCCCTTCATAGATCGCCCTGACCTCAGGGCTCTGCTGGTCCTTGCTGGGCCTGGGGATCTTGTAGCCGAAAACCTGTAATAGAGAGTCTTTGATATACCGCATCTCAGCCCTCTATCACCGTATCGGCGTTTTTGTCCAGATCGATAACGATGGCGGCGCTCTCGACCGGGCAGATCATCTCACAAACACCACAACCCACACAGCCTTCCTGAACCACCGGTTTCATTCTTTCAACACCATCCCCCAAGTCGACAGGCTCAAGTGTGATGGCGTGTTTAGGGGGGCATTCATTTCCCACCTGCTGCGCCACCCGGGCGAGCTGCTGTTGATCACTGTCTGATGCATTCTCTTCGCACTGTGTAATACGGATCTCGATGGGACACTGGCGCACACAGAGGTCGCAGATCTCCAGATCATAGGGATAGTCGGCAACCGGTATGGGATTCCAGCGATCGACCTCCTCATAGCGCAGCAGTCCCGGGTAGTCCGGTCCCCTCGCCAGCCCTTTAAAGCCTTTTCCCTGCATGGCGAGACAGGCCTTGGGGCGCGCCAGCCTGGCGAAGCCCATGCGGGTATCCGCCGGATAGTCCAGGTCATGGGTCAAGGCGCCGGTGGGACAGGCCAGAACGCACTGCAGGCCGTCACAGGAGAAGTCGCAGGCCTGTGCCCTGGCATCGATATAGGGGAGTCCGATTCCGAAACCGTCGGGCAGGTCCGCCAGTTTGATCGCCTCCACCGGACAGACCTGAACACATTGGCCACATTTGATACATGAGGCGAAGAACTCCTGCTCGTCTTGCGGGGTCTTCAAGGCGCCGGGCGGACGCAGCCGCATCGCCTTTCCCTGGATGACCGGCACGAATCCCAACAACGAGATACCGATCACGCCGGCGGTCAAGACGGTGGCGCGCAAAAACTCACGACGGCTCTGTTCCCTGCGCTTGGGCGTCAGAGGCCGTTTGTTTCTCTTTTTCGCCGTTTTTCTCTCGCTCATCTCAATGATGACCTCTCAACGTCCCAGTGACTCGCGCAATGCCTTGTAGGCGTCGAAGGCTTGCTCAGTCTGTTCCGACGGTGATTCGGATTGCCCAGTCATATCGGCATCGCCCGCCGACCCGGGGATGAACGACTCCGTTGTCAGTGCGGCAGCCGCTGTGCTCATCCGGGGTTGCTTGTCCCGCACCAGCATGTTGGGTTGCGTGAAGGGCGCGAGGCGTTCCAGAAAATCCATCACTTCGAGCACAGGGGATCCCTTGAAGAAACGTGCCGAGGGCACATCCATCCAAATCCGGTCGGCATAGCTGAACAGCTCGTAAGGTTTGTCACCCACCTGGTCACGGTCGATATCGAAACCCTCGTAGTCATCCCAGTAGTTGGCCTGCCACAGATTGCGATTGGCCGTCTTACCGCCGCCCGACACCGCCACTTGAGTGATATTGCCTTTGAAACTGTTGCCGATCAGATGATTGCCGGTCCAGTCGTTGAGAAACAGCACCCCGATACCGCTGTAGGCAATCAAGTTGTTTTCAATACGGTTGATGGAGTCCGGCTGAAACGGCGAAACATCGAGATAGAGACCGGTGGCGCAATAGAGCACCTGGTTGCCGGTGACCACCACATCGGAGGTCTCCTTGAAACCTATACCCATACCTGTGGCGCCGGTGGCATGGGCGATGTAGTTGTTTTTCAAATGCACGCCGTCGCTGTACATGACGAATATACCGACAGAATTGTTTTCGTAATGGTTGTCTGTAACCTCGTTGTACTGGGAATACATGAAGTGGAGTGAGTAACGACCGCCACGTGCGTCGTTGCGTGCGATCAGGTTGTCCCGGGAGTACCAGACCACGGTATCCCTCGAGTTGCGGATAATATTGTCCGTAATCTTGTTGTCAAAGCTGTACCAGAGTCGGATGGCATCCCCGCGCACTCCGAGTTCAAGCGGCTTTGAGGAGATGCGATTGCCGCGCACGATATTGTTTTTTGACTGTTGCAGGTCGATACCGAAGAGGGTGTTATCGATGACATTGTCTTTGATGACATTGAAATCGCCACGCACCTGTACCCCGGAATCGATAGTGTTGTGAGACTCACCGGAGTTGGTCAAATGGAGATTCTTCAGGGTCGCGCCATCCGTTTCCAGGACGATAACCGATCCCTTACCCCCCGCATCGATAGTGACTTTCCCCTGTCCGTCTATCGTCAAAGGCTCGCTGATCGTGACCGGTCCCGCATAGGTCCCCGGTGATGGGACAAGGGTGCCGCCGGCCTCCGTCTGATCGACTAAGGTCTGGAAGGATGGATAGGCTGTCGATTCCGCAAATGCCTGAAAACTCTGCAGTGATAGCAACAACACAATAAAATTATGGATGATGGATTTTGAATTATGAATTGATGGGTGTGCATGCGCGCACAATCCATTAAAAAGATGTGAACGCAGTGAACACAACAATTCAACATTCATAATTCAATATTCAAAATTTACTGTTTCAGTTGCTTGAACCTGAGCAGTGCGGCAACAGCCAAAATCAACGATGTGAGCAGCATCAGGCCAAACCCGATATAGGGATAGGAGTGGGTGGTGAACTGCGCCACCTTGCCATCACCGAAGACCGTCGGCATGAAGGGCTTGACGGAAAAGGCGCCCATATCGTTCAAGGTATGTCCGTACCACCATAACCATGCGGAGTAATCGATAATGAAAAAGACCGGCAGGGCGATGGGCACCAGTATCAACAACCAGTAGAGAATGCCACCGTTCCTGCGGGAACCGAAAACCACCAGGGCCATGGCGCCCAGAAGAGCGTAAAAGACCAGGTGAATCGCCAGCTCCAGATTCTTCACCATCGGCACGATCTCTCGCGGATTGTTGAAATAGCGTCCCAGACTCTTGGCATAGTGCCACGTCATCACCTGAAAGGAGCTGCCGTCCCAGGGCGATAAACTGTCTGATTTCACCTGATCGATATCATAGGTCAGCTTTAGCTGCTCAATCAGGTATGCCTTTTCCGCACCTGCCGATTTCGTACCGGCCTTGCTGGCCGCTTCCAACTCTGAAGGCAGGATGACCTCGACTCCGGATGCTTCCAGGGAATCCTTCAGAACACCGGTGACACCACCAATCACAATTTCAGGTTCACCGGATTCCCCCGAGGCCTCCTGGTCCAGCGATGTCACCATGGCGCTGACATAACCCTTGTTCTGCAGGTTGAAACCGTTCTCGCCATAGAGCGTCATTGTCATCCAGGCGGCAATGCCGGTAAATCCGACAGTCAACACGATCATGCGCTGCTTCGGCCTGGTGAAGATAAAGCCGATCAGCATTACGCCAAGGAAGGTCATCAAAAACTGACCGAATCCACGCTCCACAGGGCCGCCGGCCGCGATGGGATACATGCCCACATAGTGGTTGATGGTATCCATCTCATGTACACAATCCAGAGCCTCGTCTTCGACTATCTCCGCCTTTTCCTGTTTTTCACAGCCGTTGAATACTCCATTCATATGGAAATGGATGCGTACTCCGTCCGGGAAGGATTCCTCGGGGTAATTGGGCGCCGTCAACGACACCCACCAGATAGGCGTATAGAAAATCACAGCAAGCAGTCCCAATCCGATCAGGGTGAGTACTGCAACTTGAAGGGTTTGCTTAGACTGCATGGCGTATCTCTATGAAAGGGATTCAATTTCCAGTGGTTGGAATGATTGAGATAGTGACTTTCAGATTGGGCTGAGAAGTGAAGTCCAATGTACGTCAGGTGATTGAACCACCTGTTGGGCATCGCACCTCAGCCTGACCTGAGCCTGAGTCAGACAAGCCCTGCAGAGAGAGGCACCCGTCATGATGACGGGTTGCCGGTTCAACAGGCCATGTCTGTCAGGCTGGATCAATCGTAGTCCGGATTTTGCCAATCCTTGGAGGGAGCAACCATATCCTTTGGCACCGGCAGTCTGGATACGTAGTTGATGACCATCTGCATATCCTTGTCGGAGAAGTTTTTGATCTGCTCCACCATATCGGGGTTGGCATTGCGGCGTTTACCGTCACGAATCCATTCGAACTGACGCAGCATATAGGCATAGTGCTGTCCGTGAATCTTGGGATAGAACTTTTCGTCATCCCCTTCACCGATCTCACCGTGACACTGCACGCAGTTGTCATCGTACAGCTTTTTGCCTTGTTCGAATTCCGGGAACAGTTTATTCCAGGGGCCTTTACCGTTTGCCGGGTTCATCGGTAGTTTAGCGATATAGGCAGTGACATCGGCAACCAACTGCGCGGGTTTGATGTCACCCTTATGATAGCCGGAAGCGGCCATGATCTGCTCGTCCAAGGCAAACGGATACATTGTCGGATTGTCGCGGTTCTGGGCACGAATATCAGCCAACTGCTTGATCAGTACGTTACGATGCTGTCCCGCCAATTGTGGGAACGTACCGTCCGACAGCCCCCAACCCTCCAATAGATGGCAGGCCGAGCAGACTTCATAAACTGCAATACCACGCTCACGGTCGGGGGTCAGCAGCATCGCTTCATCCTTCTCGCCGCCGGCTTCGTTCCAGCCTGCCAGGGCACTGCTGCATAAGATTGTACCCAAAGCGGCGGTCAGGCTCTTCAACATCGGTTTTACTTTCATCGTTCGATTCTCCAGCCCCATGATCTGTCACTGGGGATAGTTCGGATTTGCCACCTTTTCAGGTGCTATAAATCAGGTTCTCATGTGAAGCCAATTCAGCCCCTGAAAAGAGATGCTGCAGTGTGTCACAGGCTATATTAGAGCACTTTGATATACATCAACTGCCCCGATTCGGCATCTTCTGATGCTATCAGCAGCAGATTCACACTGGGCTTATAGCGTGCTCAACCAGTCAGCTATCGCACGCATCTCCTCTTCGGAAACAAGCCCCATGACACCCTTCATGGCTGCGGTCTGGCCATTACTGCGGGCACCGGATTTGATGTCCTTCATCTGATTGAAGGCATAGTCGGCATTCTGCCCGGCAAGCTTTGGATAGATAGGCATAATCGGTGTATTGGCATCTTTACCGTGACAGGACCAGCAGGTCTTGGTCATGTAGAGTTCGGCTCCGTCGGCAGCCTGCGCCTGAGCGGTAATCCCAACAGCAAACAGCAGTGCAGCAGATGACAATGCGATTTTAACAATTTTCATCATATCGATTTCCTCTAGCAAAATAGGACAATAGTCTTTACCGATGGCATAACTCTATTGCAATCTGTAGTAAGACGAATTGAGCTATGTTAAATCAGATTCCTAAAAACCTCTGAAGTTTTATGTGAATTTTGTCCTCAACGTAGAAAGGGGCCAAACGGCCCCTTTCCACTCTCAGTCAAAGACCTAAAGGACTATTTGACTTTCTTAGCGCCATGCTCCTCGAGGAAGGTCTTGGCGCGCAGTCCCAGATCAGCCGTCTTGACCTGATACTGCCACCATTGGCCCGCCCATAGAGTGGCGTTCTGAAAGTCACCCTTGGCCGCGAACGTCTCGGACTTCTTCTTCGCCTCTTCCGCGAAACCGAGCTGATCGGTGGCATCTTCCACAAGTGCTACAACTTCCGGGAAGTCTTTGTAGTTGTGGCTGGTAATAAAGCCGACCACAGAGTCGATGACCGCCTGGGTGTCCAGATTGGTCTTGACCTGTTTCTTGTAGTCAGCCTCGGTGTACTTCGTTCCCTCTACCATCTGAGTGGTCTTGGCCACATAACCTTTCGGTTTGACCAGCAGATAACCCTGCATCTCGAGATGGAGCGCCGAACAGAACTCGGTGCAATAGTAAGGAAAGACGCCAGCCTTGTCGGCTTTGAAGGTGGCCGACACGGTTTTGCCCGGTTCGATGGAGAGATTCACGTTCTCGTTATAGAGCGCGAAACCGTGAGTCTCGTCCTCAGCACGCTCCAGGTTGGTCAGATGGATTGAGACAGTGTCGCCCTCTTCCACTTCGATGATCTCAGGCGTGATGTGGGAACGGATAACCGTACCGTAGACATGTACGACGCCATTCTCATCCTTCACGACCTTCTCACGTCCTGCACGGGTCTTGTAGGGAGACTTGGAATCGGTACGGCTGTTCCAGCCCGATTTGTAGCGTACTGCCGGTTTCAGCTTGTCGGCCTTGATCGCCACCACATAGTGGGGTTCGCCCAGAGGTAGCGGCATATCGTAGAGCAGTTGCATCTTGTCGCCGCTGATATCGATCAGCTGATGGTTCTGCGGATGCAGTGGTCCGACAGGATTGAAGCGGTCGATGGCCAGCTTGTTCAAAGAGATCAGATATTTACCGTCAGGTGAAACAGAGTCGCCCTCCATCGCTACCAGATGGCCGATGTTGTAGTGGATATGCAGTTGATCCAGCACCTTGCCTTCGCAGTAGTCCCACTTGGTGACCATCGAGTCGACGTAGATCGAGGTATAGACCACACACTTCTTTGCATCATACTGGGTATGCAATGGACCCAGGCCCACCTGTACCTGAGTATGCAGGGCATCCTTCATGGCGATGATCGGGATACCATAGGGATCTTTGCCTTCGAACTTCTTGTTCTTGATGGCTTTTTGGATCTTATCCCAGCTGTATACCCAGGCGTGGCTGTCCAGCTTGCCGGAAACGATGATGTGAGTACCGTCCGGGCTCACGTCGACACCATGCGGGCTCTTGGGCTCGGGGATCAGATAGAGCAGACCCTCTTTCACCGCCTGATCCATGGGGATCATGTAAGCGCCCTTGGATTTCTTGACCTTGCCGGCGGCAACCAGCTCGGCAGCTTTCTTCCAGTTGGTGACATGCAGGAAGTCGGTATCTTTCTGAGAACAGCCGGCCTCGAAGGGAGGACGTCCGCGTTCGATACCGCCCACATAACGTTCGGAACAGAAGGAGTTGGTGAAACCCCAACCCATGGAGGGTCCTTTACCGGCGTCGGAGAGATCCTGGCTATAGGGAGGCAGTTCGAAGGTAAATGATTTCTCGGGATCGAGACGACCCTTCTTGTCATCAAACTTCCAGTAGGTCACCGCACCCCGGTACTTCTCATTGAACTCTTCGAGCGGTACGAAGTCGTCGCTGAAAGGCGCTGCATATTGAGACGCTTCCATGACATATTCGGTGTTAGGTGTGACGAAGGCGCCACCATGCTCCGATTTCATGAATGGGTTAACGACGATCTGCTTGGTCTCGAAATCGTGCAGGTCGATGACTGCCATGCGCGGGTTGGCCTTATCGTTGATGAACAGATAGCGGCCGTTGTATTCACCATCGGTTTCGGAGAATGCTGGGTGATGGGTATCACCATAGGTGATATCTTTACCGTTGATTCTGCCCTGTGCCAATACAGCCTTGGATTCATCATCGAAGCCATAACCCTGCCAAGGCTCCGGAGTAAACACCGCAATGTACTTCAGGATCCTCATGGATGGCACACCGTATACGATAACCTGGCCGCTCTGTCCCCCCGAACTGAAGGCCAGATACTCATCCCGCCCGCCGGTCGGTGTATAGGTTTTGGCGGCTGCCAAGAGGTCCTTTTGCGTCAGGCCACGCTCCTTCATGACCTCTTCTAAGGATGACTGGGCTGAGGCATTGGAAGCGGCGCCCATACCGATCCCCAAACCCATTACCAGTGCAGATATGCTTTTCAAGCTCTTGTTCATTATTTCCCGTCCCCATGGTTGGAAGAGATGCGAGATACCAGATGGCATCATTCAGGGATGGTCGCAAAAGTGCGTCATATGACACATTGATGTAGGTCAAATGCCATAGTTGGGTAGTGGAAACGAGTTTAAACAGACTGCAAAATTCTACCGTTTTATAGGTAGCCTATTAGAGAAACAAGGATAAAAGTCAGATCAATTACATTGAAATTAGAGGATTTTGTTTGTCTATATTTTTGCACCACATAAGTATTCTCATGGCAGCAGCATACGAAGCTGCTGTGCAAGGTCTTCAGGTGCAATGCCATGGGCAAATTTCGTGAGGAATCTTCCCTGCCGGTCGAGGAGATAGAGACTGGCGGTATGGTCCATCAGATACATCGATGGATCAGTTGTATCCTCTTCTACGACCTTTTCGTATCTTGCCTTGAACTGACTGGCCACTCTTTCAATCATCTCAACGGAACCGGTGACTCCAATCAGGCGCTCATCGTAATACTGCACATAGTTTCTCATCACTGCGATGGTATCCCGGCCTGGGTCGATCGTAATGAAATAGGGCTGAAACAGCTCCGACTCCTCGCCGAGAATATCGAGTGCCTGGAATAGAATCTGCAGTGAGGTGGGACAGATGTCGGGGCAGAAAGTATAGCCGAAATAGACTATCTGATATTTTCCCTTCATGCTCTCCTTGGTGACCAGCCTCCCCATATGATCTGTCAGGATATACTGACCACCGCCGATGCCTTCAATCGACACGGCGCGCTCCGGTATGATCGTTTTTGTTGCATTTTCGGCGGTCTGTGACTCGGCTTTCAGACAGCGTTTGATGACATTGGTGTTGTGCTCCATGATCTCGAAATAGAGATGGGGCCCAGCCGTAATACCGAAACCCAGGCTGTTCAATTCTCCATGATTGACACTGCCCTTATTCATCAGCAGTTCGCTGTGCCTGGCTGGAAAGCCGTTTTCCGACAACAGGCAAGTCACTTCTCCGTTAACTATTTTCTCCCGGACCTTGAGCAATTCAGCTGTATCTATTCCCTTGCCTGGTGTGCTGGCCACATGGTCGATGATCTTTAACGCATATGCCTGTTCGAAATATTGCAGTGTATCGAAGTACTGAATGCCTAAGCCGGCCTTCATGCCTCGGTAGCCATATTCATACTCTCTGTCTATTCGCGACAGGCGTGAAAGAATATTGCGTCTGTTTCGTTCATAGAGATGGGTGCGCAGAGGATCGGCATCCTGTAGAAGCCGGGCAATGTCGTCGATGATGATGAGCAGGTTTCGATTGTCCAGCCAGAAAAAGGGATCGCGTTGATCAGGATCCGCCCTCGCGGGAAGTATCTTCATGCCCTGGTGTGATAGCAGTTCAATCACTTTCACCTGCGGGGGCAGGGTTTCGATGATCTCAGCGAGTCGCGGCTCAAGTTCGGCGCCTACCCAAAACAGTATGTCCACACTGCGCATCGACGCCAGTTGCTCCTCGGTGGGGCTATAGGCATAAGGAATCTGATCATCGATCAGCAATTCAGGTGTTTCCGCGTCCTCCATCAGTCCGGCAATGATCGAATGAATCGGTTTTATGCTGGCCATGACGCGCAGGGAGTCTGCGCCCTCGGATACAGGGGCAATGAACAGCCCAAGTATCAAAAGGGGGAAAACTAGCGGTAGCCTTGATTTATGACAACTCATTTTGCGGGATAGAGTGATTTCAGCCTATCGAGGGCCTCATCGATCCGTTGTTCCAATGATTGAGGAGTTGGGCAGGTGTTATTTTTCTCGATAAACGCCATGAATGACCGATTGGTTTCATAATCGAACAGTTCACCCAGCTGACGCCGCTTCGGGAGTGTCGCCACCAATGTCCTTTTGATTCGTTGTGTTTCACTTAGAGCCTTACAGTGCAGCGCGATGCCGTTGAGTGAACCGAGCGCAGTGATGGCCGCAAGCTGCTCGCTGCTCTGTGCTGACGCCTCTCTTGGCTGAACAGTCGTCAGGGCAAGGCTTGCAGCAAACATTAAAGTTAATTTATTTAATCTAAATAACATATAATTAGGCAACTTTCCTAACTCTATCTATATGAATGAATAGAGATGGATCATAGCCCGGCAAACAGAGATTGTCAGCCATAGACCGACATCTTTTGGATGACTGCTAATGTGTGAGTATTAAAGCCTATCTCGAGCTATCGCAGATTGATGAAGATCAAGCCATGCCCGGTGGATTTCGGCGATCGCCAATCTTACATGCATTCAGTCTTTTACAAGATCCTTAGGCGGATCGATGACATCGGTGAAATCGGGCGACTGCATACGCGCATTGACAAATCGGCTCCCTGTGAGTCTGGCGCCCCGGAACCGTGTCTCTGTCACTGTTGTCCCGTTCAGCAGCGCGCCGGTTAGATCGGCTCGGGTAAAGTCCGCAAACTCCAAAGCGGCGCCTGTCAATACCACTTGATGGAAACTTGAGCCGCTCAAGTCACTTTCGATAAGCACAGCCCGCATCATGAACGCCTGATTAAAATTGCAGTTCGTCAGCCGGCTCTCCTCCATGGATATGTCCTTAAGGTTTGCATGGGAGAAATCGGCCCTGTCGGCAGTCACCCCATTCAGACTGGCGCCGAACAGATTTGCCTTGGTGAAATTGGCATTGTCGATGCTGCTGTCGTCCAGATTGGTGTGAAACAGGTCGGCATTGGTGAAATCCGCCGAGGATGCCCTGCAGCCGGTCAGCATAGCCCATTTGAGGTCGGCATCGTTAAGCGTCGCTCCCTCCAGATTACAATCCGGCATCCTGGCATTCTGTAAATTGACGCCGCTCAACAGACTGCCTTCAAGATTGACTGTGGAAAGATCCCTGCCATTGAAATCACAATGGCGATAATCACGGAAGGGTTCCGGTTGCAAGCAGTCGCCCTTCGATAACGGTTTCCAGTCCTGGCCATAGACCAGGACTGGAAAGATAGCGATGAGCATCAACAGTTGAGTGTACATTCCACCATCCGGTTGCTTCGTAAGCGATATATCATCATCTATCCAAGAGTGCCCGTTGTTGTTTGTTGAATCTCAACAACGCAAACAGCAGGTTCTTTAAAAAATAGAGTGAGGACAGGCTTAAAGCAATACCAGAAGTTCTCGCAAGCGTTGCCGGCATCAGGGTAGCGGCAGCGGTCAGTGCAATTGCCGCCAGATGCAACAGATAGTGGCGCTTTGCATCCACTTCATTGATGTAGTGTTTCATCGATGGCAGCCTGGACGACAGCTTCCCCTGCTTCACTAATAGACTTTGCAGGTGAAACCAGCATAGAAACGGGATGACTTTGTAGATAATCCCGATCGGGATGGTTATACAGACACCGCCAAGCAAAAGCACCCCGACCAGAAGCTCATTGTCACCAAGCATCCAGACAATAGCTGCAAGCGCCAAACAGATCAGGCCGGTCCAGAGGAATACCAAAGTCATGTCGATTATCTTTCGCCTGCGTTTCCATATCATTTGAAACAGTGCGAGACTCAACAGAAGAAACAGCGCAACAACCATCGGCAGACTATAGGCAAGCAGTTCGCTGTTGATATATTGCGACAGGCTGAACAACGCCAGCAATGCGAAAACGATAATGAAGGAGATATCCCTGAAATTGACCGGCATCTCCCTGGTTACATAGAAGATCGGTATTATTTGGAAAATTGTCGCAAATAGTACAATACCGACCCATCCTAAAAGCCCCCATGAGAGATGAACAGCGATGAGCTCAGGCATATCGTTTATCGTCAACATACCGGATAGCCCCAGGACCATGTAGACGCCGATAGCCACCGTGGGAATGACAGCCATCCAACCGAGGCCGATTGGAATTGCGTTGTCATGCCGACTTTTGGAGCTGATCAGGGAAACCGCCATGGCAATTAGAAACAGGGTAATCGCAAACAATACGAGACCGACGCCTGTAACGAGAACAGATTGATGGGAGCGGATAAAACCCAACCCCATCAGCAAGGCGCCGGCGAAAAGTGACAGATGTATGATTCTGCCTACTGTGGTGACTGCCGGAATGGGAGAACCAGCCAACACAGGTAATAGTTGGATCATGGCCCCCGTCATCACCTGAGCGAGAAATCCAACGGTCATTAAATGGGTGATGCCCAACGCCAGAGGACTCCAACGGGACAGGAAGACCGCCTCGGCATCTATCATCAAGACGATTCCCACGATGACGCTGAACAGTGAAGCTGTCAGAAAGAACTTGAAAGGTATGATAATCGGTGGGGCCTGATCGAGAGAGAGCCCGGTGGTTTTCACAACCTCCTTCCACTATCATCGGGCGGCGGACTCCCCGCACGCCAGATCAGGATAATGCACTCACTATTCTGCCACTTGGTACTCCAGTCAAAACCCATTTCGCGCAAAAGACTGTAGAGTGGGTAGGGTTCACGGCTGTGTCGCACCTTAAGCCAGTCATCCGATGGCAACTCCTCCAGGGTTTCCAGTATGCGCTCCAGCGGAACAGGCGGCTCCAACTCCCGTACATCAAGCCGCAGCTCCACTAGGCAGACTCCGAATACGCCTTATCAATCACATCGCTGACGTCTGGAACCGCATTGTCCGCCATCGGATAGAGAATACTCTCCTCTTTCATATTATGTTGCTGCATGGTGACGAGTAATGTCTCTACATAACCTGCAGAGAGTGATCTGGTCATATTGTCCAACGACGACACCAACTGCGACATCAGATGTCGTATTTGCTCATGCTCCATCAACATCACGTTGACGGGACCATTTGCCTGGGTTGTTGCTTTTATGAGTGCCGGGAAAAGCAGTTCCTCTTCTATTTTGAAATGGTGCTCCATCGAATTGATAAACGCCTGACAGAGACGATCCGCGTCCGGCCACTTGTGTTGTATAATGGCCTGTTCCATCTCCACGAAGATTTGATCACAGCGACGGTGATCCTGTGTCATCGAATCGTTGATCGTATTCATAGTGTCGTTACCTCGCTACCGTCACTATTCTCTGCGTGTAACAGCCACCCTCCTTGACATTCATCAATACAGCAAAATAAGAATATTAGGGGCTGTTAACACTGATTATGATCGCAACGGATCACTCCCGTGTCAGACGGGCGTAGAGTAATGGCAGCTTGCGGGGCAACTCCTGCGGCTTGTGAATCACTACATAACCACCGCTGCCAAAGAGATAGGGCAGATAGTCGTTACCTTTTTCATCGATGGTGACGCAAAAGGGCTGGATACCCGAGTTGCGGGCTTCTCTGACGGCCTGCCGGGTATCCTCCACACCATACCGCCCTTCATACTTATCCAGATCGTTGGGTTTTCCGTCGCTCAACAGCAGCAGCAATCGCCGTTGTGCCGGTTGCTTGTTAAGCAATTGGTGTGCATAACGGATTGCCGCACCCATGCGGGTGTAATAACCGGGTTTGATCGCTTGAATTTTTCCACGTGATTTGGCTGAGTAGGATTGCTCAAAGGCCTTGATTTGATGCACACGGACAGGATCCCTTTTTCTCGATGAAAATCCGTACAATCCAAACCTGTCGCCTGTTGCCGAAAGCGATTCGGCAAACAGGTAGAGGCTGTCCCGAATCACATCGATTACACGGTGGTGGTTGTCTATCCAGCTGTCGGTGGAGAGTGACAGGTCGGCCATCAGCAGACAGCTCAGATCCCTGGCGCCTGTTCGCAGATCCCGGTAGAGGTTATCGGCAGTGGCGAGATGACCGCTTTTCCGTTCTGCCGAGAAACGCAGGTAGGCCTCCATGTCGATCTCACTGCCGTCCGCCTGGCCATGCAGCCAAACGCGCGCCGGCATCAATTGTTGAAACTGGGCGCGCAGCTGCTTGGCAGTCTTTGTAAGATGAACGGGCAGTTCGATTGCCGGGGCATCCCCCGTCTGCAGCGTCATGATGCGGCAATGGGCCTCCTGCATAACCTGGTGTTTCCAGTCCCACTCCGGCAACAACATGCCCTCCTGCACGATCTCGTCGTCACACGCCTCGGACGGCAGGTCGAGATCAAACTTCAATTTCGATGCGACGGATTTGCCGTCACGGGTCACGCTGAACTGCTCCATCTGTTCCGCCGCCTCCATGGCCTGATCCAGATCCTCATTCTCCTCGGCACCCCGGTCGACCTTGGCGAACTCACCCCAGCTCAGAATGTTCTCCATGCGGATGGTGATCAATCCCCCATCGCCATCGGCCATCTCAGTACGCTCTCCCCGGCGGCTGCGGCCATCATTTACAGCCTTCGACTCACCCCCGGATTCATTCTCCTGATCTTGGGTATTACGCCCATGAACCAGCCCTGGAGGAGACGGGTGGAGCCAGAGCGGTACCGGCCAAGGCGCATGGCTGGCAACCGGTAGTCGTGCAACAGTACCCGGATCGATAAGGGCACGTCTGATGGCCTGCTCCTGTTGCGCCTCATCCTGTTTCAGGGTTTCCGGATCGGGTCGTTGTGCCAGGTGCGCATTCCGCAAACGCCGGTAACGGGCTTGCATGCCCGGATATCTCTCCAGCGCCAGTTTGCTCAGCTGCTGATTTTTTACCAGCCATGGCTGGCTTTCGCCCCGATCACATGCGGCCAGCGCAGCGAGCCAGAAATAGAGATCGCGGTTAAGGGATCCCTGGGGAAACAGATCGATGACTTCGGGCAGGCGCAATGCATGTTCATCGCGCCAGGCCAGTTCAATCTTGGTGGCACTGCCGGCTATGCGCTGCAGCATGCCTCGCCTGGCATTGTGTTCAGTTGCACCGGCGGTTTCGACCCGCAGTCCGCCATCGCCGCCGAAGGCGCGAAACAGAATGCCCAGGGTGTGGTTCAGATCGGTCAGGTGCACCGCGGCCTCGGGATAGCGGTCCTGCGCCAGTCGGGTGATCAGCCGGTGCCAGAGTTCACCGATCTTCTCTTCCATCAGTCTCCCCTTGGCTCAAGCGGTTTGGCACCCATCAGGACATCCTCAGGCACGCTTCGGGCAATGCCCTGCCGATAAGGGGATAGCGGTAACATTTTCCCGCCATCGCCTTGGCGAGACCCAGCATACCGATGAGAATCAAGGTGGAGTGGCACACCGTAAAGTAGATGATGACCACCATCCAGGTATAGGCGCCGTCATAACCTCCAAGCAAAAGGATAACGAGGTTGACAATCACCAGCAGCACGCCTGCCCAGAGAGAGGCCGAGAAGGTCTGTTCAAGATGGGATCGCGCAAGCGGCGGCAAGGATTTGCCCTGCTTAAAATAGATCACCAACAGAATGGCAAATGCAATACCGGGTATCAACAGCAGATTCGCCAAATAGAGAGACTCTGCGGTGACAGCCATGGCCGACCCCGGCGGGTCTCCCTGGGGATAATTGTCACCGCCCGATTGTGGCATAGACGACCTCCATCAAGGCTGCCGCTGTTTCCATATCGTCTGTGAGTGGCTCGACCAGTGCGGAACGGCAGGCCTCGACCGGCTCATAGCCGCCCAGAATCAAGGTGGCCGCATAGACCAGCAGCCGTGTAGAGGCCGCCTCCTCCAGATCGTGATCCTTGAGTGCCCGCATGGCATTGGCCAGACGCACCAGTTGGCGGGCCATATCGCCATCGATGCCGGTCTCTCCAATCAGAATCTCATGCTCCAGCTCAGGAGCGGGAAACTCGAATCGGAGTGCGACGAAACGCTGCCGGGTACTCGGTTTCATGCCTTTCAGAAGATTTTGATAGCCGGGATTGTATGACACAACCAGCATGAACTCCGGGGGGGCCTTGAGAATCTCTCCGGTACGCTCGAGGGGAAGAATGCGCCTGTCATCGGTCAGGGGATGGAGCACCACGGTGGTATCCTTTCTCGCCTCCACCACTTCATCCAGATAGCAGATGGCGCCCTCCCTGACCGCACGGGTCAATGGCCCGTCCGACCAATAGGTGCCACTCTCGCCGATCAGATGCCGCCCCACCAGGTCGGCGGCACTCAGGTCGTCATGACAGGCAACCGTGTAGACAGGCCGGTCGAGCTTGGCCGCCATGTAGTTGATAAAGCGGGTTTTGCCGCATCCGGTGGGACCCTTGATCAGCAAGGGGAGCTGATGTCTGTAGCCATATTCGAAGAGTTCGATTTCCCGTGCCTGGGGCTTATAGAAGGGAAGCGATTCGTCGCTTTCACGCGTATTTAATATTACAGGTTTTTCCATCGCTATCTCCTCATCCAACCAGGGTAAAGGCGACACCGATCAAACCACCGGGAAGAAACAGCCAGAGGCTGACCGGCCAACGCCAGAAACCCCGGATCCGTTTCAAACCCATAAAATAGTCACCCACCATCTGCCCTTTGATCAGGGCAAAAGCCAATACAGTCAGCGAAACACCCAGGCCACCCAGACTGAATTGACCGATCAGATAGGTTGTCAACGTCAACCCCATCATGAACAGCCAGACCCAGGTACAGGCACGGATGCCAAAAGCGGTTCGTCTAGTCATTGTGGATCATCTCATGATATAGACAAGGGGAAACAGAATCAGCCACACCAGGTCGACCATATGCCAGTAGGATGCACCCGTTTCAACCCCCGTATGCTCCCGGTTACTGTAGCCACCCCTTTTGGCCTTCACCGCGACTGCCGCAAGAATCACCATACCCATGATGACATGCATGAAATGAAAAAAGGTCAGCGACAGATAGAACATATAGAATGTGTTCGTGCTCAGCCTGATGCCCGCTTCGATATGGTGGACATACTCATGCCCCTTCACAATCAGGAAGAGTAGCCCCATCGCCAGCGCCGCCAACAACCAACGCACGCAGCCACGACTGTCATCTTCGCGAATCGATGCCACAGCCCTGACAACGAAATAGCTGCTGGTGATCAGGGCAAACGTGTTGATCAGCGCCGCATCGCTGTCCAGGGTGCTCTGATAGTGGTTGAACAGATCCACATTTTTCATGCGGGTAAAGGCATAGGCGCCGAAAAACGCGGCAAATGCAGCCAGCTCAGCCAGTATGAAGACCCATATCGCCAAATCACCCGGGGGAAAGCGGTTGGATTCAATCGTTGCTTCGGCCTGCACGGGGGATTACTGCTCCTGTAGGAAAATTCACAAACCCAATGCTAAAGCAGACCCCATTCTTCACCTTGATGAATATCAAGCTGAATACCCTGAATAAAATCATGGATTTACCGACAGCGCAAGTGCGATAAATTGATCCTGGTCAAAGCACAATCAACAGCTGTACAGACAATGGCATCTCCCAACATCGATAGGCCTGCGCGCATTCCGCCTCCGACCTTAATCATTACATGCCTAATTCCATAGCCCCACCAGTACAGGCAGTAGTACCCGTCAAGAACCATGTGCCCGGCAACATGGCCATCTGGGTCGGTATTCTCTCGGAAATGACCGAGTTCGCCCTGATGTTCATCGTCTATTTCATCGCCAAGGTACATAATCCGGAGTTTTTCGCCGACGGACCGCTGCGTCTGAATACTACCGCCGGCGTGCTGAATACCCTGGTCCTGCTTTCCAGCAGCTATTTCGTCATCAAAGCGATTAAATCGATCAGGATCGGCCGGATCGACCAGTGTCAACGCTGGCTTTGGTCGGCTGTCGCAATGGGTGCGCTCTACCTGATCATCAAATTCTATGAGTATCACTGGAACAGTGAACACGGGCTGGCAACCGACACGGATATCTTCTTTACCGTCTACTACTACACCACTTTCAACCACCTGCTGCACGTCGGTTGGGGAAGCGGTGCCATATTATGGGCTATTATGGGAATCAGGATGGGCGGAATAACCCAGCATAACCACAGCGGTCTGGAGGCGGTCGCCGTCTACTGGCATATGATCGATCTGGCGTGGATCGTCATATTCCCTTTGTTATATGTTTTGCGTTGATAGGAGTAACAGGTGTTCGAGACAAAATCCGTTGATATGATTTGGCTGATCCTGATGGGTTTGACCCTGCTCAGCGCAGCCATTGCCGAATCGCCCGATCAGGGTCTGATCATGATCCTGGTGATCACCTTCACTGTGGCCTACAAGGGCCGTATGATCGTCGATCATTTTATGGAACTCAAAGACGCCAACCGGCTGCTGCGCAACAGCATGCGTATCTATTTCTACGTCATCCCCGCCATGATCGTGCTTGTCTATCTCTTTCCGGATCTCATTGCTCGGCTTACTACGTTGCAATAGAGGGATTTTTTAAAGAAACTCGGACTGATTTTCATAGCAGCGGGTTTAAACACCCACCATCCAACAACTGAACTGAGAGGTTGCCCGGTGACTTATTGCCTGATATTCAACCCGCAGGTAAGGAGATACAGGGTGTTGTATGGATGGTTGCCAGGTTGATCTGGATCAACGGGTTGATTCCTGGCCTCGATGTCTCTCTTGTGATGGAGGGAGGGTATGTTTATTCTTCCTAGACTTGCCGCGAAATGGGACAGAGTTAGGGCCTGTTAACACTAATCCAATCGGCTCTGTTGTGTCTGAAAATGCGCCAATCAAGGCGCGAGGAGTGAGGTTTGGTGATTCCAAATGAGCGACGAGCAACGCCGAGTGGCGCATTTTCAGGCACAACCCGAAGGGCTGGGGCTGTTTTTCCACCCAGCGGCGTTATCATTCGCTCATTTAGCACGGCTAAACCTCGCTCATTCTGCCTTGCTGGGTAAAATAACAGCTCCAGCAGAGTCGATTGG
>QBVD01000071.1 GCA_003058525.1 gamma proteobacterium symbiont of Ctena orbiculata
ATGCGGACTGGTTTGCATAGCTCTGGGTTTTCACGCATCTCTACACGGCATAGCAACACAAGGATAGGTTGCCTGGTGGGGTATTGCCTGATGAAATCCGGAGGGTCTGAAACCGGGTGAAAAAAAGGGTAGATTCAGGCTGCTGGTATTGGATTTCAGGGTGTTGGCGAGGCTGTTGTCAGAGTGGCTTGGGGTCAAGGACCGATCATTGGCCCGGATTTCACGCTTGTGATGCTGCGAGGTCGGGTTATACTTTTAAATGACAAGTACTCCATACGATCTGCGCCACAATAATCAAGATTCTCTATTTCAGCTGCATCGCATTCGCCCTGGCCACCGTAAGAAAAGTATCAGGAATAAGTGACACCCAATAAAATATTATTAGCTTATGACAGACGTTTTTATATCGTACAAAAGGGAAGACCGAAAAAGAGCTCACGCCATAGCGGAAATGTTTGCATCGCATGGTTATGACGTATGGTGGGATATTGAACTATTTCCAGGGCAAAAGTTTGCAGATGAGATTAACTCCGTAATAAGCAATGCAAAAGCTGTGGTCGTATTGTGGACGCCAAAATCCGTTTTATCTGACTGGGTTAAGGCTGAAGCAGCCATAGCTTTTGATCGCAAAATATTAATTCCAGCTTGGCTTGAAAAAGTCGCTATACCCGCACCTTACAATACCCTGCATATTATTGATCTTGCCGGTTGGAATGGAACACCAGATGATCCTATATTGGAAGGCTTATTGGCGGGTGTAAATAATCTCATCGATAAGCCAGTAAAACTAAAGAAGCAACTGAATGAGGATGAGATATTAGCCGTACTTAATAAGCCGGCTCATGAAGTGGAGTTCTGGCAAGCCATTTCAAACGCAAAAGATCAATCAATCTCAGAATATGAAGCATACCTAAATAAATACGGAAGCAAAGGCGTTTTTTCAGAACTTGCAGAGCTTAGAATTGTTCAGTTGGGTAAAAATCATGAAGGCAATAATATCCCAGGGTTTGGAAAAATACTTACTTTAAGTGGTATAGCAATAGGGATAATAGTAGGGATATTCCAAATAATCGATATGCTTGGCTGGCTTTCATCGAATGGTGATGATCTGCCTGAGTTAGCAGCCACTACAACCAATACAGAAACGCCTATTGATATAACTAATAGTAGTAACGACATAGTCGTAAATAGTAAAGCATCAAGGATAGGGGGGGGTGGTGAGAATGCAACAGAAAGTGAGAAATATTTAACCCCTACAAATCTAATAAAACAAAAAGAGACAATATTTGATAAGAACACTAATTTGTTTTGGGCAAAAAATATCTACTCGATTGGTTTTACTAAAGATCTTTTTAAAAAAAGTCATGAGGGACATGCTTCGCTTGAAAAAGACTTGAGTGAATTAAATGATAAAGCTTCTGGCCTCTTATTGGACGGTATTACTGGTTGGAGGCTAGCTGATTATGGCGAAATAGACTCATTAAGAAAGATTGATAAAAGTGCAATATTTTTAGCATTTTTTACTCATCGGCCAGGTCCGTCCGACGTGATAGGGATTTATAGGGACAGAAGTGGCAGTATATCTTCATGGGGTTACCAATATGCAAATTATTTACAAGGCCCCTACGAAAACGGATGGATTCAAGGTAATAATTATGGAGTATGGCTGGTAGCTAGTTCTAAGCAGAAAATGGAGCCTGTCGCTGGAGAGGTTATATATAGCCGTCCAGAGCTTCAGATTGAGAAGCGATTAAAACCGATTTTAAAAGGAGTCATGTTTAAACATAAGGATGGCATCAAAGGAGATTGGCAAGACGTGTCAGTTGGTCTTGTGGGTAATCTTGAGTCGGAAGATACGCGAAGCATTTTTGAATATAATTTAAAGCCCCTTGAGAGGGGGGGTTATGTTAGAGCTGAGCTGGTTTTGGAAGCCACGCAAAGTTCAGGCATTGGATCTATATCCATTTCAATATACGATGGAGACGGGTTATTTCGATCGACGCAAAACGACGATTGGAATCCCGACAAGCTTATCACTAACAAAGAAAGGGAAATGATTCATTGGGATGCCAAGAGCCGCACGAGGATTGAACTTCCATCACATATACTGCGTAATTACTTCAACACAAAAGCTATTGTTGGACTGCACTTCAAGTATTCCGGTAAAGGCAATATTCGTTTCAAACCACCCGAACTGATTGTTACATATGTAAAGGAGGACAATTTATTAACAAAGTATATTGATAGGTAAGGAGAAATAAAGGAAGTGAAAGGAGAAAAAAAGGGAACACCCAACAAGATTATCTACTTTAATCTTCTATCGTCTTGCAGGGCGAATTGAAACATTGTTTAGATTTGTAGATATTGGGAGTGTAGTGGTCAAGTATTTTTAGCCACGGTTTTCTGTGCATTCCAGTACTGTTGCTCAACTACCCTGGGTGCCAATCCATCATTGTGAGTATGTGGCCTAAACTGGCTATAGTATCCAATAATATACTCCGTGATATGGTGCTTCGCTTCCTCAAAAGTGCGATAGCCGATCTCAGGCATCCATTCGGTTTTCAAGCTTCTGATAAAACGTTCCACGGGACTGTTGTCCCAGCAGTTACCACGTCGACTCATGCTCTGTACCATTTGATAACGCCATAGCTGCTGACGAAACGGTAGACTAGTGTATTGGCAACCTTGATCAGAATGAAACATCACGTCTTTTGGTTCACCACGAGACTCATAGGCCATTGTCAGAGCTTTTTTAGTCAACGCGCTATCTGGGTTCAACGATAATGCCCATCCCACCGGCTGTCGCGCAAATAAATCCAACACAATGGCCAGATATGCCCAACGTCGCCCAGTCCAAATATAGGTAATATCGCCCGCCCAGACTTTATTGGGTGCAACCACATCAAACTGTCGATCCAGCCGGTTTGGTATATTGGTATGCGGCTGCTCGGCTCTCTTGTAGCGGTGTTTGGGTTGCTGGCTACTCACCAGGCCCAGCGCCTGCATACGGCGTGTCGCACGATAACGGCTTAACGGGCAACCCTGTGCTGTCACCATGCTCGCAATCGTCCTGGCGCCGGCTGAGCCATTGCTTAATTCATAGGCAGACTTCACATGCTCGCGTAGCCGCCACTCTGTTTCTGACAACCGCTTCGGGCGATCCCGCCATGCCCGATAGCTGCTACGGTGTACACCGAACACGCAACATAGCTGCTTCACTGGATAGCTCTCTCGATGTAAACGCTGAATTAGCGTGAATTGTTCAACGAGTCCGACATCAAGAGAGCGGTGGTAGATTCAATTGGTCAATGCAACACTTCATGTTTCAATGATGAATTTGGAGTGAAGAATGGCACAAAGAGGGCGACCAGGGTTATCCCAAGACCTAAAACAAGAAGTATGGAGAAGATGGAGATCGGGTGAGTCTCTCAGCGATATTGCGAGAGCGGTAAATAGCCAGCCTGGTTCGATTTTTGGGATATTAAGACTACATGGCGGCATTTCACCAGCTAAACGTTGTCGAGCAGAGAATTCATTGACGCTATCTGAGCGTGAAGAAATATCGAGAGGATTAAGTGCCGGGAGGTCGATGCGAGCCATCGCTGCGGACTTAATGCGCTCACCATCGACTATTAGTCGAGAAATTGCTAGAAATGGAGGTATTGAACGATACCGGGCGATCCAGGCTGATGAGAAAACTTGGGACAGGGCTAGATGTATTAGTCGGTACCCGATCTGACAGTTACCGGTTCTGACGTGGTGCCAGTTGTCAGGTTAGTTCAGATTACCAACCTTCTCATCCCATAGCTTCCGTCCATCACGCAACGTCTGCATGGGTGTTCGTCCGCAACACATCTTACCCTGATGTGTTCGCTCATTGTTATAAAGATCGACCCAGGCATCCAGATCATTCTGTAGCTCTTCGAGTTCAGCATAGACCTTTTTGCGGAAAGTGATCTCGTAGAACTCCTCTTTCACCGTGCGATGGAATCGCTCATAGATACCGTTTGTCTGTGGACTATATGCCTTACTGCGGGTGTGATCTATATCATTGATCGCCAGGAATAGCTGATAGTCGTGCCGCTCTGGTCGACCACAGAACTCGGTCCCTCGATCTGTCAGAATACGCAGTAAATCAACATCCTCAGACTCCAGCATCGGCAGCACACGATCATTGAGTAAGTCAGCCGCCGTAATCGGCGTTTTCGTCGTGTACAGCTTACAGGCAGCCACTTTGCTATAAGTGTCGACGAAGGTCTGCTGATAGATCCTGCCAATACCCTTGATCGTGCCCACATAATAGGTGTCTTGTGAGCCAAGATAGCCCGGATGCTCTGTCTCTATCTCACCGTAAGCCTCGTTGAGCGTCTGCTGGCGCTCCAAGGCAATGACCTGGGCCTCGGTTAGCACCAATCCTTCTTTGGCCACCTTCGCCTCCAGAGCGCGTAATCGTAACTTACGGCTCTGAAGCTGATGGCGCAGCCAGATACTACGCACTCCACTGGGTGAGACAAATACCCCTTTCTTACGCAGTTCGTTACTGACACGTACTTGTCCATGAGCCGGGTACTCCAGTGCAAAATTCAGCACGGCTTGCTCTATCTGGGGTTCAACTCGGTTCTTGGGATTGGGCTTACGGCGGCTCTTGTCCAATAGCGCCGTTACGCCACCTTCGTCTCTGGCTGATTTGTAGCGATAAAACGTGTCTCTGGACACGCCCATCATCTGGCAGGCTTTGGACACATTACCTAGCTCCTCGGCCAAGTTCAGCAATCCAAGCTTGTTTCCTATGATTCTCTGTGTAGACTGATTCATGAGGGTTATCTCCAGGGTTCTTATTGAAAGTTCGCACTTCCATCAGAACCGATAACCCTCACCTATTTCAAGTCAGGTGTCAGATCAAGTCGCGACTAACTCAGCTAGACGCCCTAAATTGTGCTTACTGGCAATAAACGGTCGTCTTCGAAGAACGGTTGCCGAAAAACTTGCGTTGGACTGGTCACCAGAGCAAATTAGTGGATGGCTCAAGAAAACATTTTCAGATGATGAAAATATGTACGTTTCACACGAAACCATATACCGCAGTATCTATATCCAGGCACGCGGTGTGCTAAAGAAGGAATTACAGAAGCATCTGAGAACTCAGCGGATCTTCCGTCAATCCCGTTACAATAATCTTAGGGGCATCCCCAGGGGGAAGATTATTGATGCCGTTTCAATTAGTGAACGACCATCTGAAATAGAAGATCGAGCGATTCCAGGGCACTGGGAAGGTGATTTGATTGCTGGCAGCTCGAACACGCATATAGCAACCTTGGTCGAGAGAAAATCACGCTTCTCAATGCTAATCAAGGTGGCTGGAAAAGATACAAAAACTGTTGTTTCCGCAATCAGCAGACAAATCAAAAGATTACCAGCTGAATTACGTCAATCAGTCACTTGGGATCGCGGGTCCGAGATGGCCAATCACAAGGACTTTACAGTGGCAACTGATGCAAAAGTGTATTTTTGTGATCCAAGTAGTCCTTGGCAGCGCGGGACGAACGAAAATACCAATCGTTTGCTGCGTCAATATTTCCCTAAAAAAACCGATCTATCAGTTTATACACAAAGGGAGCTTAACCAAGTAGCCAAGAAGCTGAATCAACGACCGAGAAAGGTATTGGATTTTCAAACACCGGCAGATACATTACAGCAGTGTGTTGCAAAGACCGGTTGAATTTATAGTAGCCTTTTTTAGAATTTCTTTCTCCGTTTCCACCTGCCGTAGCCGTTTCTCGAGCTCTTGTATGCGACGTTGATCGGGTGTCATTGCTGATGATTTGGGTGTTTCCCCCACTCGCTCTTGCCGCAGCTGGCGTACCCAATTTTCCAATGAGGACTTGCTGACCCCCATCGCTTCGCAGGCCGCTCTGATTGAGTACTGCTGGCCGACAACCAGTTGGGCCGCTTCAAGTTTGAATTCCGGGCTGAATCTCCTGCGTGTTTTTGTCATTTGATCACCTGTTTATCGTCTGGGGTGATAATATCACCCATAATCAGGTGGCCAAAATAACTATGCCACTACACTCAATATCGGCAATAGCGAGGATGGCACTTTAACCTGGAGGATTGAGAATACAATCCCATGGCTGGATGTGGCGCCAACAAGAGGTGTGGCTCCATCCACCGTATCACTTCGATTCAATTGCAATGTGAGTGGTCCTGGCAATCTCAGTGGAAGCTTTACTATTGAATCGGACAACGCAACAAACAGTCCGGTATCAATTACTGTGGGTGGGACGGTTCACTAATGAAAAGCGGAAAAGAGCGGACTTCATCGCAAGACTGGTGGTGCTGGTGCCGAAGCCGCGTGTGAACCTTTCCCGGTTTCATGGGGTGTTTGCGCACAACAGTAAGTACCGGGCGTTGGTTACGTCGGCAAAGCGGGGCAAGGGCAGCAAGGCCAGGGTAGCCGAGGAGCAGCCATCACCCACAGAACGGCGAGCGTCGATGACCTGGGCACAGCGCCTCAAGCGTGTATTCAACACCGACATCGAGACCTGTAGGAATGCGGCGGCGCCGTGAAGGTGATTGCCTGCATCGAAAACCCCGCGGTGATTAAGCAGATTCCATCCTTAGGTCCGTAAACGGTGCATCCCTGCACCACTTCTCTCGATCACCTGAGGCACAAAGCCGGAACCAGCGAGCCTTTGGCGTTACCCGAAAGTCGGGCACCGCCGGCTGGGCTGTCGCAGGGACTTTTTGACTGACGAGCCGTGATACTGCGTATCATCGATATCAAGGCCCACGTAGACTAAAGTCTGCTTCATAGCCGCCTCCTTTTTACCTTTGGCTTCAGTGGTGTAACTTACCACTATGGGGTATCCATCAGTGATGGTAGTCTTCGATTTGGGAAAAAGGGGACGTCAATATCTTCCATACTCGAATTGTTATCCCTCCGTGACAAATACGTGATACTTCTTCACCAGAATCTTTCACTCGTACCTGAGTTAGGGCTCGCCGTCATAGCGATCCCTACTCAGACGCCAATAGTCACTTAGGAGAAAACAGATGAAAAAAACCACTATCTCTTCCAGCTTTGCCACCGCAGCCCTCGCAGTAGCAATGAGCGCACCCGTCGGCGCCGCAGAATCACCCGCAGGTAGCCACGGCGCTGCGATCGGTGCTGGCGACAAGGTGCATTGCTACGGCGTGCACTCCTGCAAAGGAAACTCAGACTGCAAGACCGCCGAGCATGCCTGTAAAGGTCAGAACAAATGCGGCGGCCATGGCTTCAAAGGCATGAAAGCAAAAGACTGCCTGGCAGAAGGTGGCGTCATTTCCGACATCAAATCGTAAGCCTTAACTAATGGAGGATGCAGAAATGACTTCTGGCTTTGGTCTCGGGTTACGCACCCAACACTACAATGATTTTCTGGCTGGACCCCAGCCGGTGGAGTGGCTGGAAGTCATTTCTGATAACTACATGGTCGACGGCGGAAAGCCGCTGGCCATGCTTGACAAAATTCGCGCCGATTACCCAATGGTGATGCACGGCGTTTCCATGTCGATCGGTGGAATAGACGGCCTGGATAAAAACTATTTACGCAAACTCAAGGTGCTGGAGCAGCGCATCGAGCCCATGTGGATATCGGATCACTTGTGCTGGGCAGGTGTTCATGGGCGCATCCTTCACGACCTGCTGCCTCTCCCATATACCCATGAGGCGCTGCAAGTCATCAAGCGCAACGTCGATGAGGCGCAGGAAGTGCTGCAACGCCCCCTGGTTTTGGAGAATGTATCCAGCTACGTAGAGTACAAAGCATCCGAAATGACCGAATGGGAATTTCTGACAGAGGTCAGCCAGGCGACGGGCTGCCAGATATTGCTCGACATCAACAACATCTACGTTAGCGCCTTTAATCATGGTTTTGACCCCTTGCAGTTCATCGAAGGCGTGCCGGCCGACCGTGTCGTCCAGTTCCACCTGGCCGGCCACCTGAACAATGGTGACCATTTGATCGATACCCATGACCACCCGGTCTGTGACGGTGTTTGGGATCTCTACCGCCAGGCGCTGATGCACTTCGGTTACATACCTACAATGATTGAGCGCGACGCCGATATCCCACCATTGGCAGAACTCCTTTCTGAACTGGATATAGCCCGATCTATTGCTGATGACGTTTTAAAGCAGGAGATCGCTGTATGAACCTAGAAGAGTTGCAATCCCGGTTTCAACGAAACCTACTCGATGCCGAGTGTTCTGAAGCAGACTGGATAAGAGAATCCTCCGCAGGATTTCCTAGTCAAAAGCGCTTGGGTATTTATCACAACGCTTACCGTATTCGGCTGATCGACGTATTGCTGGACACCTTTGAACATACAGCCATCTACCTGGGGGATGAATGGTTCCAACAACTTGCTTCGGTCTATGTCCAGGCACACCTGTCAACTAACACCAACATCGGGTTTTATGGTCAGGATTTCCCCCGTTTCCTGGCTGAGCAACTACCCGACGACAAAGAGGTATCGGAACTTGCGCTGATGGACTGGAAGCTGCGAAGGGCGTTTGATGGCGCCGACAGCGACCTGATGACCCACGATGACCTGCAACGCCTTGCCGCCACGGAAAACAGCGACACTCGTTTGCAGCCTGTGCCTACACTGAGCACCATCACACAACGCTTCAATACACTCGATATCTGGCATGCCATTGACCAGGACAGACAGCCGCCGGTCGTTGAGCAGTTGCCGCAACCCATCGAAGTATTGATTTGGCGTAAAGGCCATTCACCCCATTTTCGGAGTATCTCAAAGATTGAATCCGCGGCTTTGGCCCGCGTATGCTCCGGAAATACGTTGGAGGCCATTGGCGCGTCACTGACGCAGGATTTCTCCGATATCGATGTCGCGACTGAATTTGGATTGATGCTGCATCGCTGGCTTGACGATGAGCTACTGTCAAAGGGATAAATGAGCAATAACCAACGATTCGAATCAGGATACTGTGCTCAAGCTGCCCGATCTGGGACGCATCCTGATCAGGGTGGATTTGTCATATAGCAATAGCGCCCTAGCTGTGTCCCTGATCCAAACAGGCACTGGGTTTTCTGAACATGGTACTTCTCATGGTATTAGCAATTAGCGGAGAAATAAGCCATTGAAAATAAAAGTTAAAAAAGGCTTATTTACAATCGAGTGGGAGTGACGGGAATTTATAACATATTGAAATATATGAATAAATAAATCCAATTGATAATATAATCTGCATCATTAATGGTATTTTTTGCGCGTAACAAGGCACATTACATCGATACCATGAGAGGAAGATTGATGCTGGCATGGTATCAGAGAGCTTGAACAACTCGCGCTCTGGAGCAATCCGGAAACTAGTTATACCAGTACAGCTTCAATTTGCTTTGCCTTATCCGTGCTGGCTGATTCACCAGGGAATAAGATGGTATAGCTCATTGCCTTGTAGCTTTTTTCGCGCTTATTGAACATGCGTTGGAGCATGGGGAGGCCGCAGTCAACGTAATCGTGAATCGTCAGTTGCGTTTTACCGTCTGATTCCCGGTGAATTCTCCCCGCATACTGAGCCAGCGAGCCTTTCCAGGCGATGGGCATGGCAAGAAACAGTGTATCCAGCCTGGGCAAGTCAAAACCCTCTCCCACATACTTTCCGGTGGCGACCACAACCTGCGCCGAATGCAAATGCTCTTCAACTCGCTTGCGTTCAGCGGCCTTCATTGCACCTTTTAATATGATGGAATCAATACCGTTTTCTTTGAGAAGGTTGTTAATCATCTCGGCATGTTGGCGCCTTTCAGTAAGGACGATTGGGTGCCTGTTTTCATGAACACTATCAATCACATCTGACGTAATTTGCCGAGTTCGTGCTTCGTTTTCCATGATCCATCGGTAGGCATCTGTAATTCTTGGACGCTCTTCGGGTTGGGAAATATGCAGTGGTGGCGTATCGTAGAACTGATGGACTTGAACTTCTTGTTCGAACCTTCCTACACTTGAGCTTTTAACTTTGTGCCGAATGGGGCCGGCAGCCATAAAGATGATCTTCTGGTGGCCGTCCTGTCTTTCCGGGGTGGCAGTAAGGCCGAGCACATATTTCGCTCGAACTTCGTTCAGTACCATCTCAAAGCGTGGCGCGGAAACGTGGTGGCATTCATCAACTATTACATGCCCATAGTCCTGAACAATGGGAGAGATGGTATTGTCTTTCTTGTTAATCAGGCTTTGATATGTGGCGATGTCAATGATCCCGGTGGGCTTCTTCTTTCCCCCGCGGATGACGCCGATTTCCGTTTCCGGTAAAAACGAACGTAGTCTTTCCTGCCATTGATCAAGCAGTTGGCGACTGTGCACAAGGATGAGTGTGTTTGCTTTGCGCCTGGCGATCATTCCGATTGCCGTCACGGTTTTTCCGAACGCTGTAGGCGCATGCAGTATGCCTGCATCGTGTTTGCTCATTGCTTTAACTGCGGTCTGCTGATTTTTCCTCAAAGTTAACAATGGCTTCATGCCTGAAAGTTTTATGCCCAACTCACGCTTATCATCGATTTGAACGTCTATGTTGTTCTCTTTCAATAACGCGAGCGCATCATCCAGACATCCGCGAGGCAATGCCAAGTAGCCACGTTCAATGCGTGCGCAAGAAATGAATCTCGGAATACCGTGGGTCGAAAAGCGAAGTTCCTGTGTTTTAAAGAACACCGGATTCGAAAAGCTGGCCAGGCGCCTTAATCTTGCTGAAAGGGCACTTGGCAGCGCCTTTACCTCAAAGTAGATGTGGTTGGCCAGTGTTATGTTTACCTGTTGAGGTGGGTTTTCCAGAACCAGGGGCCTGGGTTTGGCTGTTATCTCCCACGGCGGCCGGGTATCGGTAACGTCCTGCTCTGAAATCAGGTTTCCGTTGGGAGAAATCTGCGAAAGAAGCTTATTTAGCTCAGGTCCGGAAAGTCTCTTTATCTGTGCGAGGTACTGCCATTGATCTTCAATGACATTCAATTCTTTATCGACAAATGAGCTATTGCCTGCTTGTCTGGCTTCGCGCTGTAGTGGTAATGCAATCAAGTTGCCGAATCCCCCTTCAGGCAGAATGTCCTGATTGGGAAACAATCTGTCATAGGAGTCGAAAGACAGGTTTGGGTAAACCTCCATCGCTTTATCAAGGAGACCAAACCCCAGCAAGCGTGCTTCATTGGCGGACACCTTGTCATCGAAAAATATCCATAAGTGCGCGCCATTCCCGGAGCGTGAAATCTCGACTGCATGAGGTACACCATATTCGGTACAAGCTCTGGACATCGCTTGCACTTCATTTTGCCAGTTTCCTTTGTCGAAGTCGGCGGCCAGTAAGTGGCAGGTGCTGTCTTGGAGTAGAGGGTACAAGCCAATAACCTTCTGTCCTGCCAGGTGGCGATAGATGACCTGATCGTTTAACTCGCTAAACTGGCGGTGAGTGCAGTCAAGGCATTTGATCCTCGTTTTGTTGCAGACACCCTGAACCCACTCGTTGTCACAGGCTACGGAATAGCCACTTCGTCCTCGCTGGTTTTGCCAACGATGGGCAAAAATATCGGTGCGACCACGAAACAGGTTTCTGAAAATTGCTATCTTTCGTTCTGGAGAAAAGGAATCAGAAATGGGCGGTACTGACTTTGGTTTTTGCAGCTCTGCTCTGAGCGCGATGAGCTGCTGCTTTTCCTGTTCAAGATCAGCCAGCCTCGAATCGATAGCGGAGATATCATGAAATTTATCTCCGCTGCGATATTGATCAGGCATGAACTTGAGGTGGTTTGATCAGCGACTCAGCCGGAATACCCAGGCCTTCGTGGAGCTTCCAGATCATCTTCAAAGTCAGTGAGCGTTTGTGATTAAGGATCTCGTAAACGCGGTTACTTTTGCCGATCATCGGCTCCAGGTCTTTTACGGTTAAGCCCTTGCGTTCCATTTCAAACTTGATCGCCTCAACAGGATCAGGCAAATCCATCGGGAAATGCTTGGCTTCATAAGCCTCAATAAGCGTAACCATGACATCCAGCTTTTCACCTTCCGGCGTATCAGGTCCAGCTATCATCAGGCTTTCAATTTCTTTTAATGCCGCGCGGTAGTCGGCATCAGTTTTAATCGGTTTGATGTCCATGGTTAATCCTCCGGCGGTTAAATGGTTTGCACGTCAATCTTATCGTACTGCGTATGGGTGCCGATAAAACGGATGTATACAACCCTGTAGGTGTAGTTGATCCACACGACAAGTCGATACTTGTTTCCCGCAATATTGAACACCACACGGCCATCTTTAAGGATGCTGGCATTCCCGAAGTCCTGCTTTACCTCGGCAGGTGAACTCCAGTCGGCATGCAAGGCATGACGGTACCACGCCAATGTTGGCTCCTTGGCATCCTGATATTCCGGATTCTCTTCCCAGAAGGCTTTCAGTGTCGACAGTGCGATAATTCTCATGTATACGATATGTTAGTCCCAAAATGGGACTTCAGCAACAGTTTTTTTAGTTATAAGCAGATTTGGCTAACATCATCAACCTGTATATCCTCTTGAAATAGTGTTCAAGTGAGGCATTTAGTGCTTACGGATTTGAGGAAAAATGAAACTTTTTGAAGTCCTTTCTGACCATGGTGCTTTTCATGGTATTACTAATTAGCAGGAAAATAAGCCATTGAATATAAAAGACAAAAAAGGCTTATTTACAATCGAGTGGGAGTGACCGGAACTCACAGGCAATGACTGGCACTGGCTGGCAACAGCAGGCATTTCATCTGATATCTGATTGTTAGTCAGCTAGAAAATAACTGATGATATCCATCTCCATTGTGCGGGATGCCTGGGGCAAAAGTCGATTTCATCGTACCAACGCACCGGATCAGCAGGAATTAACAGAACTGGTGCATACGATCAACCGCCGGGTTGCCGGATTCTTGGAATGAGAAGGAATCCTGGAACGCGATGAAGAAAACAGTTACCTGAACCTGGAGAGTGATGAAGATCCAATGCAACAGGTATTGGGTTGTTCGGTCAGCTACCGCATTGCCATCGGACCACAACAGGGGCGCAAGATGTTCACGCTGCATAGCATCCCGGCCTGGGAAGGGGAACCCATCTCAATCGAAAGAGGACAAAACACCAGAACAGCGTCACCAGGCCATGACCTGGGCGCAGCGCCTCAAGCGCGTGTTCAACATCGATGTGTCGATCTGCCCGAAGTGTGGAGGCGAAGCCAAAGTGATCGCCTGTATCGAGGATCAGGCGGTCATCGACAAGATTCTTCAGCACTGACGGGCCAAGGGGGCATTGCTACCGCCACCGGAATTGCTGCCTGCCACGCGGGCCTCGCCCGATGCGGACTGGTTTGCATAGCATCATGTTTTCACACCTCGCTACACGGTACGGCACCAGAAGAACAGGTTGCCTGGCGGAATATTGCCCAAATTAAGCCGGAAGGCCGGAAAAGCAGTGGAAGAGGGCAGGTTCAGCCGGAAATCCAGGGTGTTGAATCGATTGAGGCCGGATAGACCGATGTTTCAGGTGTATCCTGCCTCCAGTTTTCTGTCTTGATATGCAGGGGTGTAGCGGTTATTCTCCTCAAACTTTCCATTGGCCCTGATTACCTTGCCAACGTTTCGGGTTGCCTCAAGGTAGCGACCTGATTCTTGACCACCCTACTGGTTTAGTGGATTGACCTCTCCATCGGTTAGCTCCTGAAATATTACGAGAAAAATGTCGGGGAGTGCAGATAAGCAAAAAAAAGGACATGTTGATTTTGTAGCCAATACAGTTCTGATTGTATGGAGCAGGCAATAGTATGAGCATACACCCCACTGCCATTGTGGATACCGGCGCTGAACTGGGTCGCAATGTTTCCGTTGGACCCCACTCAATAATCGGACCCGATGTGGTCATAGGTGATGATTGCTGGATTGGGCCGCAGGCTGTCATCAATGGGCCAACCAGGATCGGAACAGGGAACCGCATTTATCAATTCGCCTCAATCGGCGAGGCGCCTCAGGATTTGAAATACGCGGGAGAGCCGACGCAGCTGGAGATTGGTGACCGCAACACCATTCGTGAGTGTGCCACGATTAACCGCGGCACGGTCAATGGTGGCGGGATCACCCGGGTGGGGGATGACAATCTACTCATGGCCTATATCCATATTGCCCATGACTGCACGGTTGGTAACGGGACGGTTTTCTCAAACAACGCCTCACTGGCGGGCCATGTTGACATCGGAAACCAGGTGATATTGAGCGGTTTCACCCTGGTTCATCAGTTCTGCTCTGTCGGTGACCACGCCTTTACGGGAATGGGGAGCGCCATCTCGAAGGATGTGCCACCCTACCTGATGGTGACGGGACATCCCGGTCAACCACACGGCATCAACAGCAAGGGGCTTGAGCGACGAGGCTTTTGCGCGGATGCGATCAAGGCGATCAAGCGTGCCTACAAGGTACTCTACCGATCCGGACTGCCGTTGGAAGAGGCGAAGCGTGAGATCGCGGCCATGGCCGATGAGGTTGAGGAACTTGCATTGTTTTCCCAATTTCTGGAACATTCCCGGCGCAGTATTATTCGATAGTGAATCACCGCTTCTCTTTCAGCCGTTCGCCACTTCACGAATAACATCCAGAATCCGATCGATCTGCGCATCCTTCAACTCGGGAAAAACCGGTAGCGACAGGCACTGCCGAGAAATCCGCTCACTGACCGGAAGTGAGAGTCCCTGACACACATTGATAAAGACCTCCTGCTGGTGAAGCGGGATGGGATAGTAGATGGCACAGGCGATCTCGTTATCGCGTAGAGCCTGCTGTATGGTATCTCGATTTTCCGCCAGCAGGGTGTACTGATGATAGACGTGATGGCCGATTCCATCCTCATAGGGAGGCGTAATCCCTGGCATCTCTACCAGTGCAGCGCTGTAACGGTTGGCAGCGCGGCGTCTATGCTCGTTGTAGTTGTCGATACGCTTCAACTTCACTCGTAATATTATCGCCTGCAGCTCATCAAGGCGGCTGTTAAAGCCAATCTCGGAGTGATGGTACTGTTTCCAGCTGCCATGGTTACGCAATACTCGAAGGTGCTCTGCCAGCTCGGCGGAGTTGGTGGATACCAGGCCACCGTCCCCGTATCCCCCAAGATTTTTACTGGGAAAGAAACTGAAACAGCCTGCCAGGCCGAAGTTGCCGGTCTGCCTGGTGTTTATATGCGCGCCAAATGACTGCGCACAATCTTCAATCACCAGGAGATCGTGTCTCTCGGCGAGTGACTGGACGGTGACCATGTCGACAGGTTGTCCGAAAATGTGGACAGGCAGTATTGCCCGGGTCCTTTCGGTGATGGCGTCCTCTACCTGGTTGAGATCCATATTGTAGGTATGTGGATCGATATCGACAAAAACCGGCGTAGCACCTAGGTAACGGATCGCCTCGGCAGTTGCGATGAAGGTGAAGGGAGTGGTAATTACCTCGTCACCTTCCCCGACTCCGGCGGCAATCAATGCCAAATGAAGTGCGTCGGTACCGGAGGCGACGCCAACAGTGTGCTCTACGCCCAAGTATTCTGCACACTCCTTTTCAAAGGCGCGTACATTAGGTCCGAGTATGAACTTAGTTTCTTCCAGTCCTGCCAGGAGACCATTATCGATCTCCTCTTTGAGATCGAGATATTGCTGCTTGAGGTCTACCATCGGGATCATGATCTTCACCTGGCAGTGTCAACCGCCCAGTTGTTCGCTAATATCGATTGCCGTCTTTAGCGCCTCTCGTCCATCCTCGCCGGTAACCGGCGGCAAGGTGTCATTCCTGATAGCATCGAGAAAAGCACGTAACTCAGCCATGATGGCATCTGAATTCTCAAAAACACTCTCTTCACTGGTGATTTCAGGAATACCGGGAAATATCTCTTTCTCTCCCTTGCGATGAATACTCAGGATCTTGTTCTGGAAATCGATCGAGATATAGGCGTCAGGTTGAAAGATGCGCATTTTGCGCTGTGGTTTCATGCTCACCCGGCTGGCTGTAACGTTAGCCACGCAGCCATTCTCGAATTTGATCCTAGCGTTTGCGATGTCATACTCCTCGGTCAATACCGCCCCCCCTTTGGCGTCAATTGACGCAATGGGAGAGCCCACCATTTTTTGGATGATATCAATATCGTGGATCATTAAATCCAGCACCACATTGACGTCGGCGCCACGTAGAGTAAAGGGAGCAAGGCGATGGGATTCAATAAATTGCGGATCCTTGAGAACACCCTCAAGTGCCAGTACCGCGGAGTTGAAGCGTTCCAGATGCCCCACCTGAAGAACCCGCTGCTTGCGTCGGGCAATTTCAATCAGTGCATCCGCTTCTGCAACGGTAACGGTTATCGGTTTTTCCAGCAGCACGTGGATACCGCTATCGAGAAATTCTTCAGCAACCTGATGGTGAAGCTGAGTCGGCACCACGATACTGACGGCGTCCACCTTGTTCAAAAGCTCGTGATAGTCGGATAACGCCTCAGTGTTGCACTCCTTGGCAACATTTGCGGCTGTGTCAGGATCGATATCGACCACGGCGACCAGTTCCGAGTCGTCCAGTGCGGCATATTTTTGGGCATGGAATCGGCCGAGATAACCAACACCGATTACAGCGGTTCTTATTTTATCCATTTCTGTGTGAGCGCTATCGTATGTTGAATTAAAAAAATTAGCTTATTAAGCATACCAACAGGGTCTGTCCCCCCCTATTGAATAGGGAATCTAAATTAAAGCAATGTGAAGAATACCGCAAAAAAAGTTGAACGCTTGAGCAGATATTATGTGGACTCACGCAGGATACCAATGACAAAAAGAGGTTTCCAAGTCGGCGAAACGGGTTCGAATCCCGTAACCTGCTCTAATATTCTTGTTTCTCAAACCCACCCAATCATACATCCCCTCAACCAAGTTCTCTACTGGATGGAGAGGGGGCGAGTGGCCATTCTTATATTGGGTTCAGGTCATTGGTCTCGGCGAAGAGAAAAGTGGGGGACACCCGTTAAATGACACATCGTATCGAGTAGCTATTTCACTGCGTAACACACGTCAGCTGCATCCGCTCGTGGTGTCCATTCTACTGGGCCCGGCTTGATGCGTTCAATCGCAATACCCAGACGCAGTTACCTGACGGCAAGTCAACTCAAGCCAAACAGGACATGAGGCGAGGTGAAAGGGACGCCATTGTCGGTTCGGATCGCCACAGGGATTCTAAACTCCCGGTACAAGCGCCCGAATACCGGTAATGCGCCGCTCACCTGCGTGGAATCCAGGGCTTCGCAGTCCAGCAGATCCGTTCCAGTGTAGCGTGAATGGTGCCAACCGCCGGCGGCTTGAGACAGAGGAGCGTGACATCCTGAAAAAGGCCGCAATATACTTCGCTAAGGAGTCCGGGTGAAGTACGGCTTTATTCGGAGCCATCGCCATGAATTTCGGGTGGCAACAATGTGCCGGGTGCCCAATGTCCATCCGAGTGGCTTCTATGCATAGCCCAAGAGCCCGTTATCCAAACGGGCCAGGGAAGATCAGCGGCAAACCGGTCTACACGGTACAGCAACTGAAGGATAGGTTGCCTGGTGGCATGTTGTCCCAATTCAGCCGGAAGGCCGGGAAGTCAGTGTGAGGGGGTAGATTCAACCGGAAATACGGGCTGTTGAATCGATTGAGACTGGATGGAAGGTTATTTCCGGTGTATCCTGCCTCCAGTTTTCTGCTTATATGCAGGGTGGTTGTGGTTATTCTCCTTATACTTCACATTAGCAGACACTGCGCAATGCATTGAGGCTTGATGGCACTGATTCAGTACCGATACTGCACAATCCTGGTAAGGTGTCTGAGGAAAGTTATGCGATTTTCTATTTTCCCGACTGCGGCTCTGTGCGGTTGTTCAGTGAAGTCTGCATAGCCGCACTGGCCATACTTCGTGAAGTGGGTGTGGAGACTTCATGCCACCTGGTTATCGCTGTTGCGGCTATCCACAAACCGCAGCTAGGCTGTACGACCGGGGACGCCAGATTATATCTGAGAACAGGATACTGTTCATCTTATCGCCATTACCCTTAAATTACATGGATATCAAGACAGTTCTGATCTCCTGCGGAACCTGTATGGATCAACTCTAGCTGAAAAATGAAGATACATTGAAGTATTGAATCAACTCAGGGATGGAGTAAAACAAAATAGTCGACCTGAGATATAAGACTGGATTGAAAACACAAATAATTCAATAACCCGAAAATGGGAGGCATACATGGCGAACAAAAGATTTCAATCATCCGCATTAGACAAAGGCGTTCCCAAGCATATCGTTGATAAGGTAAACGCATCCAAGAAGAAGCAGCTCATCGGCCCCCAGTATCCCTATGAAATAAAAATGGGTCGTGAAGAGTATGAAAAGGAAAAAGCAGAGCTTCAAGTGGAACTGCTGAAGCTGCAAAAGTGGGTGAGGGATACCGGAGAGCGCATTGTAATGATCTTTGAAGGCAGGGATGCCGGTGGGAAGGGAGGCACGATCAAGCGTTTCATGGAACATATGAACCCCCGGCAGGCTCATGTTATCGCTCTGACCATACCCAGTGAAAGGGAACTCGGCCAGTGGTACTTCCAGCGTTATATCGGTACGCTGCCTACTAAGGGAGAAATCATTCTCTACGATCGCTCCTGGTACAATCGCGGTGTTGTCGAACCGGTAATGGGATTTTGTACCCCGGAACAGCACAAGTTGTTCCTGAAGCAGGCTCCGATCTTCGAACATATGCTTGTCGATGACGGTATTCGATTATACAAATTCTGGTTTTCCGTCAGCAGGGAAGAACAGTTCAGGCGCTTTAAATCACGTGAAACCGATCGCCTCAAACAGTGGAAATTAAGCCCTGTAGACCAGGATGGCTTAAAGCGTTGGGACGAGTTTACCGAAGCGAAGAATATCATGTTTGAAAAAACGGATGTTCCTTGGGCGCCATGGACAATCATTCGATCTGATGGTAAAAAGCGAGCCCGGCTGAATTGCATGCGCTATGTGCTCAACAGTCTGCAATATACGGACAAGAATAAGGAAATTGCCATACCTCCCGATCCAAAAATTGTAGGAAGTGTTGGAGAAATGTATAAGTATACATAGTGAGCGCAACAATTCTGGATACTTTGTTTGTAGCATGACTGGTCCCTTAACGCGGGCCAGTCATGCTCAATTGCAGCACATTCTCTCATAAACCCATAAACCATAAACCATAAACCATAAACCATAAACCATAAACCGGGACAGTCACTATTTGCTTGCCTGAGGTTGGTTATCGCACTATTGAGGAAGTGAAGTCCACATTACTGAATATCTCATTGGATACCATAGCCAATTCAGGCCACATACTCACAATGATGGATTGGCGCCGAAGGTGGTTGAGCAACAGTATTGGAATGCATATAAAACCGTGGTTTAAGAAACTTGACCACTACAAGTGTCAATTTTAACTGGAATGATCGCTCACAGATAACAGCAGCACCTGGTGTGATCGAAGGTGTACTACAGGGGTAGTAGTACGCTGGTGCAACGGGCTAGTATTAATGGATAGAGTGAGCCCGTTACCCACCTGACTTGTTGAAGGTGTTATGGCTTGATCATTTAATTCAAGAGAGTGATTGATCACAGGGTTTGATCTGTCCAAACAGAAGCTTCCTTCAAGATAAAAGCTTTGAGTCCTGGGATTTGCGGGTTGCCTTACCTTCGTGAAAACACTAAATACTCTACGGTATTTTTTTGATCTATATCATGCCTAAGTGACTAGATTATCTGTGTGATGTCTATCTTTAGGATAGCAATCCAACGATTTCATAGCGGACTTATCCAACCATGATGAAAAATAACGACCAGAGGCGACGCCTGGCCTGGAGAAGTGCATTTTTTCTGCTTTTCATATTAGCCCCGCCTCTGGATATACTGCGTTTCGACCTCACTCAGAATCACCTCATCCTGTTTGGTTTTCCCTGGACACTCGGTATGTCGGCGTTCCAGGAAGGAACCATCGGGGCAATGGAGATGGGGATGTAGATGCTGCTTCGACTGTTTCTACCGCTCGCTTTGTTACTGACTCTTGGGGTCTACTTCGCTTGGAAGTGGGGGCGTCTCTACTGTGGGTGGCTGTGTCCGCACTTTTCTGTGGTTGAGATGATCAATTCCCTGATGCGTCGAGCCCATGGCAAGCTGTCCATCTGGGAGAATAACCCGTTGCCCGAAGTACAACGTGACGGTACTCAGATCCAACCTAACAAGCGCTGGTGGCTTGTTACTGTCGTGGCGGTGCTGTTTTTTTCTTTCCTTTGGGCGGTTGCTCTGCTCACCTACCTGCTGCCGCCTAAGGAGATATACAGCAACCTGGTCACAGCCAGCCTGACAAGAAACCAATTCGTTTTTATCGGTGTGGGGACTATACTGCTGACGATTGAGTTCACCTTTGCACGACATCTTTTCTGCCGTTTTGGCTGTGCACTGGGTCTCTTTCAGAGTCTGATCTGGATGGGGAACAAGAAAGCGATGGTTGTCGCCTATGATCGCAAACGGGCAAAGGTCTGCGTGGATTGTGACGCCTCTTGTGAACATGCCTGTCCCATGCGCCTGAAACCGCGCAGTATTAAGCGTCGAATGTTTACCTGTACGCAATGCATGCAATGTATTGCGGCTTGTGATGCCACTCAGCAGGCAGCATCCGACAGCGGTTTGTTGAAGATGCTGGAGGACCAGTGTGCATTGGACGTTTCCACGCGCGACTTCGGTTTCAAGCCCGAGGTACCTGAAGCCTGCTTCTCAAAAGAGAATGCAGGTAAGAGGAAGTGTTGCCATTGACCGGGATGGGTGACTTATCAGCTACCGGCCAGACTTGCAGGATGCTTGGCCGGTTGAGCTGCAGCAGGGATTGTTTCACTGATGCTCTTGTTCCGGTACTTTGATTGCTGGCAGCGCAATCGGGAGTTTCCGTACGTGTAAGAAAGAAATACATTGGGGGTTGCCGGCGTATGTCCAATGGAAATTGAGGATTATCTGAAATGCGTCCGTCTGACGATTTTAATCGTCTTGGCAATTGAAATGTACGGCACCAATCAACTATTAATCATGTGGTTCGATTATGTCTGTCCTCTTGTAGACCTTCCAGCCAGCGAAAGAAGTACCCCCTGGCCTGTTCCTCACCCGTCACCAGGTAGTGAAGCGCGTAGGAGTTGTTTAATGTGGATCTGAGTAACCGCTCACTCTGTTCGGTACCGCAAAACAGGATCCTGTCTCCCAGATATACCGACTCATCGAGACTTGGCAGCATACCGGATTGTCCATCCCGGAAAATCATCAACGGCATACATGTAAGGATTTCGTTCCTGTCAGAGGGGTGGTGTAACAGGTTACTCAAAAATATTTTTTGGCCTTGTTCACTGAAATCCACCATTGCCAGTGCATGCGCCTCATCCAGTGTGATACACCAGAGGTGTGGTTTTCTATTGCCAATGATAGTGGTTAATTTTTCACTGATCTCGCCTGTGAGATGCTCTCCCTGTTCGTATAAATATTCAATCAATTGCTGAATATGTGGAGAGATTAAATATTTTAGTATTCGACGGGCGGTAGTCAGGCTGGATTGCAATATCAAATCTGCGTGGGCTGCGTCGAATGCAAGTTGATTCTCATGATAATTTTGGCGCACAATGGTAAACACTGTTGGATTTACTACCTGCGCGCTCATCAGAATATTCAGGTTATCTGAGTCACTGTCAGTACCCGCGACAATTCCGCTTGCATTGGCTAGGCCTGCTCTTTGCAATGTGCCGTGATCAGCATATCCATTAATAAAAGATTCATCATCTGACGCCTTGTCCACATTTGGATCGATGATAAGAGGATTAATGTCATTTAACTTCATGTACTGATGCAGCCATTTCCCCATGCGTCCATAGCCGCATAATATCCAATTGTCACTTGGAGCCTTGAGAGGCTGGCCGAGTTGAACGCCCTTCGCCCTTACCAGCCAGCTGTTAAGATTATGCAGTTTTGGGGCTGTGATGGCCATACTCAGCAGCTGAGCGAATATTTCAAATGGATTGATTATGGTGACGTTATGCAGTGGTGAAAGATGCTCTTCATGTTTGGGTGAAGTTGAGCGGCAAATAATATGAACATCAGGGTTCATAAACCGGGCCATAACAGCGATTTTGAGGTTGACCTCTTCATCGCCTGTTAATGCGATCACAGCCCCGCACTGCGGGTGTTTTACACCTGCATCCACCAAATGTTTAGGCGCGCTGGAATCACCGCATAAACCAGGCATTTTGATGTTGTAATCCCGCAAGGAAAGAGCCTTTATGCGTTCCGGATCCCGGTCAATCACAACACCAATGAGATGGTGATCACTTAAACCGCGCGCTAAGAGACTGCCAGTATCGCCAAAACCGCATATGATAAAAAAGGGATCGGATATTTGTTTCACAATTCTTGAAAATCGATATTCACTCAAAGCCTGAACAAAGTGTGCATTTCTTATTAATCCGATAATAGAACCGATTGCGTAGAGCCATGCTATTACACCCATGTACAGACAAAATATGGCCCATAGACGTTGTTCATCGGTAAACTCACTCGGGATCTCCCCGAATCCGGTGGTGGTGGCGGTATAAGTGAAAAAATAGAATGCATGAAACAAACTCATGTACTCGGTATTGCCGTCTGCGGTTTTTCCGGGAATGAGGGCCATGCCCGTAATTCCGACCGCATAAACAAGGATAAGCACAAATATTGGCCTGCGCATATAGCGCAGGACCAGCATGGAAACCCGATCCAGCTCTGAGGTTGCCGCCATTAATTGAACCTCATCGGCGGGACATCAGTGTGTCTCCAATAAGGATGACAACGGAAACGATATTCGCCAACAGTGCGCCACTTGCCAGTGAAACGATCATAACCATGGATTCCGGGCCTGGCCCCATCTCTGTGTCGCTCTCAAAAACCACCCAAAATATTCGAGCTGTAATCAGGAGAAGATCAGCTACCAGACTGGCTGCTAGAAGTAACGCGCCGACCTGGGAGCGGTCACCAAGTTTTAAGCCGGTTGCAATAAGGCTCACCAAAATCGCTATTGTGAGTATCCATACATTGTGATGTGAAGGGTTGTCGATATGGCCAATTACAAAAACAAAGTTAAAAGTCAATGAAAGAATGATAAAAAAACCAAAAGTTACCCTTTCCAAGTTCATATTAAATACTCGTATTAATATTCACACATAGTCAGATAAAAAATGAACGAAATGCTTATTTAACAGTACCTGGGGCAGTGGGATAAACGAGGATCCCGAATCGTTTAACAGGCAAGCAGGATTTCTTAAACAATAGTTTAAGACAGTGATATTGCAATGACTAAAAAAAGTGAGGAAGTTTTCTCTAGTACATATATCATTTCCCTCACTGTGGGTGTCGTAAAAGCAAGCCGTAATCGACGCAAATCCAATATGTCCGCGAATAAACGCAAATTTAGTGTTTTTGACTGTCCTGTATGGAGGCGGTAGGTTTGGGTCTTTGTTGCGCCCTGTTGCACAGTAAATAATACATTTGCGTTCATTTGCGGACATAAATAATCATTCGCGATTATTCGCGGCTTACTTATACATCTCACTAACACCAAGACACCGATTAGGTGGCTGAATAGTGAGGGTAATCAGGAAAAGATTTACCGTTCAGGGACGAGGTGTAAAAGGTCGGTGTTAGAATGAGCCTGTGCTACGAAATGAATAACCGCCACCACTTTACTACTCGACAGACTCCCGAAGGAGGTCACGTATCAACGTCGTTGCCGTCTTGACATCGAAACCGCCGAAGCGTTGGAAACGAATACGCCCCTGCTTATCCAGGATAGCCATCTCCGGTGTCCCGCGGGTGCGGAACAGCTTCATCGTTTGTGGTGTCGGGTCATTGCCTTGATGCCGATCAACTCCAACCAGATGATTGATACCCTTCTTTTTTAAATAGGGTGTCAAACGTTCCGTTCGTTGGTAATCGTGACCCTCAAAAACCGTATGTATGCTCAACATGACGAGTTGGCCGGCGGCAATTTCCTCGGCAAAGCGCTGTTCCCATTGCGCCACTAGCGGGATCGAGAAATTATTACACCCCGGACACCACATCTGGAAAAAATCGATGACCACTACTTTGCCTTTTAGATCGTCCAGGGTGACTCCGTCACCATTGATCCACTCATCCACATCGAGTGCCGGTGCCATTGGGTAGGTGCCGGCTGTAAGCGGCGGAGTCATGAGGAGCATGGTAAAAAGAAATGAAACAATAGTCAGGTTTCTCATAGGGTGTTCCTCGTATAATTCCGGCTTCCCGAAGGGTGCGACTGCCGCCAGTCCGACATTCCCTTCATTGCTTTCCTCAATGCCAGAGGGCTAAGGTCATGCAAGCTCTGGTTGCTTGGCAGCAAGTTCATAGTTACTGGTTCTTTTTGTCATGTTTGCATGATTCGGATGTCAGGCGACTCCAGCGCATGTTCATGGGCATGCTGATATAGAGAATATATGCATGGTGGTAATTCTTTATTTTGTCCCCTGATACTGACAAACTTCATCGCACCAGGTTCAGTGCGCTTTTATAACCGGCTATCTTGTTATCAATACATCATCGGTACGATGACGATAAGGTTGCGAAAAAAGCCTAATGACATATGGATCTAATCACCTTGATTATTAAAGGTGATTTTGGTGAATTTACTCTCTGCCAGGCTGAACAGGGGCTATCGGCTGAGCCCTTGGTTTTTGCTGCCACTATTTGGGGGTTCTATCGCTCCACATCATTAACTATCGAGCAGAAGTGATAGGGTCGATTCCAAGCTTGTTGCCATCAGAGATCTGATCTTATGCAGGGTATTGACTAACCTAGCAGTTGGCTGACGTGGATTATGATGTGCTGGTGAAGACGATCTTTGACATAGACGGGTCATACTGATTGAGTGACTCGTGCTGCTCGATAGACCGTGGAGCTCTCAGGTGGAGACAGGGCCAGATATTTTTTCTCGTGGGTCCGGTGGCGGTAGGAAGCCGTGTTGAATGATGGGTATAAGCGCTTATGGGAGACGGTGACCCTGCGTGTGGATGTTTTGGGTGTCGAAGTGGCGGGCGTCGCAGTGGTTGAGAGCGGTTGAAATCTGGTTGAATTGTAAAAATGTTAAGATGCTGTTTTTTTTAGATATCTTTCGTGGTGTTCGAAGGTCTGTGGTACCCTTGCACGTTGATGCAAAGTGATGAGTTGAACTTTCTTGGGTGAAGAGTCATTTTTCTTGATTTTGCTGATTTTCAATTCAGCTTGTGTAGTCGCTCAGTAACTAAATTGAATTATTTTTCAGAAATATTTGATATTGGTATTTTTCATGATTTTTACTCTGTCGGACAAATATAACCAACTGCATTCAACCAATTTACAATGCTTATTGGCAGTCGAGTGGGAGTAGGTCAGGTAGCTCGGCAAGAGGTTGGACTGATGGCTGTTGATGAGATGACTCTGCAGGACCAGCAATTCATGCGGCAGGCACTGCTGCTGGCGGAACGGGCGCAATCCCAGGGCGAGGTGCCGGTAGGTGCAGTGGTCGTATTGGAAGGCGACATCATCGGCGAAGGCTGGAACCGGCCCATTGCACTGCAGGATCCTACCGCCCACGCAGAGATCGTGGCATTGCGGGATGCCGCCTCCAGGATAGGTAACTATCGACTGCCGGGAACCACCCTGTATGTCACCCTTGAGCCCTGTCCCATGTGTGCTGGTGCCATTGTGCATGCCCGTGTCGGCCGGGTTGTGTTTGCCGCAGACGATCCCAAGGGTGGAGCCGCCGGGAGTGTCTTCGACCTGTTGCCGACGGATCATCGATTCAACCACAGTGTGGCGGTGAAGGGGGGTGTGCTGCAGCAGCGAGCTACGGATCTGCTTAAGGATTTCTTTCGACAAAAAAGATTAAAACAACAAGGGGAGTAACAAGCATGAACCCCAAGCTTATTAGACTCAGCCTATGGATGGTTCTGCTTGCGATATTGGGGCCGTGTCGCGTAACAGCCGATCCATTGGCGGACTATGAACGCTGTATCTGGGAGCAGCTGCAGCATGCGGACGACGATATGCTCATCAGCGAGTTGAAGCGCCTCTGTCTCAAAAGTCGGGACCCTCTTGAGCGGCACATAGTCAGCGAAGATGGAGCCCTGCCTCCCGTTACAGAACAGAGTGTTTCGCTGGTTGAGAAACGCATCAGTGCAGAGAGAAAGACCCGTTCCAACCCCTTCGTGCTCTCGCCGCATAAACAGAACTATGTGTTACTGGCATCCTATAACGACAAGCCGAATTATGAAGTTTACAATACCCCTCCCTCCGAATTCGATCGCCTGGAGATGAAGTTTCAACTCAGTTTCAAAATGCCGGTGGTTGAGTCTCTGTTCGATAGCCGTGCGGATCTCTACGCCGCCTATACCAATCTTTCCTTCTGGCAGGCCTACAACCGGGATATCTCATCACCCTTCCGCGAAACCATGCATGAGCCAGAGTTGTTTTTGGTGATCCCCAATGATTGGTCGTTGTTCGGTTGGAGAAATGTGCTGCAACAGTATGGTGTGGTCCATCAGTCCAATGGCCAGGGCGGTTTTCTGTCCCGCAGCTGGAATCGCGCCTACGCCAACTTTCTCTTCGAGAGGGGTAATTTCCTGGTGGGCGTCAAGCCATGGTATCGCATACCCGAGGATAATGACGACAATCCGGATATCGACGATTTTCTCGGCAGGTATGAGTTGCGGGGTATCTACAAGCGAGAGAACCAGACCTTCAGCCTGATGCTGCGAAACCTGTTTGACGGTGAAAACCGTGACACTATGCAGCTTGATTGGAGCTTCCCCATTCATGGGCGATGGCGCGGCTATCTGCAATACTTCAACGGCTATGGTGAAAGCCTGATCGACTATAACGCCAAGAGTCACCGCCTTGGATTCGGCTTGCAGCTGACCGATTGGTTATAGTGCCTCGGGGTTGATGGAGAGGGCGTGCGGTGGGTTCTGATCCGCCTGCCTCGCCAGTTCCATCTGCCGCAGTTGCCATTTCAGCAACTCATAGTAGGCGCGGATATTGTCCACGTAGTTGACCGGTTCCTTGCCGCGGGCATAACCCCGTTTGAGACTGGAGTACCACTTCTTGAGACTCAGTTTCGGCAGGTGTTTCTTTACATCGGCCCATTTGTCGGGGTCGTCACCCAAGTGTTCAGTCAGGATCCGCGCATCCTCCAGGTGGCCGAAACCCACGTTGTAGCCCGCCAGGGTCAACCATAAGCGATCGGGCTCGGTAATCCTATCCGGCAGCAGTTTTTCGATAAAGCGCAGATATTTCGCTCCGCCGATGATGCTCTGCTCGGGATCGAGCCGGCTCTCGATCTTCATCTGCTTGGCGGTGGCCAGGGTAAGCATCATGATCCCTCTGACACCCGTGGGTGATTTTGCCTTCGGATTCCAGTGCGACTCCTGATAACCGATGGCGGCCAGCATGTGCCAATCGATGCCGGTTTCCTTTGCCGCCTCTTCGAAATAGACTTGATATTTCGGCAGTCGATCTTTTATATGCTTGACGAAGGTGCGCAGTTCGACGAAGTTGAGTCGGCCGATGTGTCCGTAGTGGCGCTCTATCAGTTGGGCCAGGGTGCCGTCTTCACGGACGCGGTTAAAAAACGCCTCCATCGCTTGAAACAGGCTGGCATCGTCCGCGTGGGCCATCGCCCATGCCAAGGGTTGTGGCTCGGTCAGATCGAAACCGATCTTGAGATAGGGCATGAATCGCCGGGTAACGGCAAATTCGTTGGAGTCTGCAATGGTGAAGTCGATTTTATTCTCCTGCACCATCTGCATCAGTTCGGCGCTCTCCAGATCGGTATGGCTGATCCATTGCAGATCCGGGTATGATTTCTTCAATCGCAGCAGCTCCTCCTCGTGACTGCTGCCTGCCAAAACATGCAGGTCCTTGCCGATCAGGTCTTCGACTTTTCGCGGACGCTTCTTGCCTGTGCGGTAGACCACCTGTTGGGTGATCTCCTGGTAGGAGGGGCCAAAGCGGATTTCAGCTTCCCGCTCCGGGGTGACGGTCAACCCGGCGGCGGCCAGATGGGCGTTACCTTCGATCACCGTGGGAAGCAGGTCATCGAAGTGCGCGGGAACAATGAAGTGGGCCTTGACCCCCAACTCCCGGGAAAAGAGTTGCACCAGCTCATATTCAAAACCGGTCAAACCTTCAGGGCCCTCATAAAAAGTGGTGCCGCTGTTGCGGGTAGCGACGATCAGCTCTCCCGAAGCCTTGATACGCTCCACCAGAGGGGGTGGGATGCTGCAACTGCCCAAGGACATAACAAGGGCAAGCAGACATAGAGAGACCAGCATGGTTCGTTGTATTGGCAGCATCTATCTCAATTGCTGGTTATTACTTATTATTATGACTACCGGAATGATCCTTTACTCCATAGTTGGCAAATTTTAATCACTGAATCGGCCGCTGAATGGGGCACTTTGTACTTAACTCTAGCCCATTTAGTATAGAATGAGACAGTTCACGAGAAGTATGAGTGTTTCTTGATAACCTATTTTGACTGCTGAGGCATTGATTTTAGACAATTAACTGAATTTATAACCAGCAGACTCACAGCATCGGCCAGTTCCACCTGGCCTTATCTAGCCGCCAGTGAGCAACAACCCGATCAGGAGAGGTGCCGGAGTGGCCGAACGGGCCTGACTCGAAATCAGGTGATCCCTTATGGGATCCGAGGGTTCGAATCCCTCCCTCTCCGCCAATTAAAAAGGGGCCTGTGAGCCCCTTTTTAATTGGCGGTGAGCGAGGATTTGATTTGAACACTTCGTTCGACCAGGCGCGAAGCGCCGCAGGACGCCGTAGCGCAGCGAAGGCGCCCCGAAGGGGCGAGCCTGCGCAGCAGGTGAGTCAATCCCTCCCGTCAGTCGGCATCAAGGCACAGGAGTCCCTCAATCCCTTTTTAATTGGCGGTGAGCGAGGATTTGATTTGAACACTTCGTTCGACCAGGCACGAAGGAGGGGCGTCCCGTATAGATGAGCCTGCGTATCCTTATCTCTCCGCCAATTAAAGACGCTGCATTATTGGCATCAGATAAGACAGCTGCTCAAACAATGAACTGCCTCAAGTCGGGATTCGATGACATCTGGTGCATCAGAGTTGTGTCAAATTGGCTATGGTATGTTAGTGGGTGCCGTATTGATAAAGATCAATATCTTGTTATCAGGCAGAGTCTACACTAATTATTAGCAGACTCTACTCATGACTAGCTGCCCAAAGGTGTGCTGTGGCTTATCAAGCGGATTTCACTCTGACCACAGCGGCGATCCCCGATATGGATAGTCCGACACCGTTGTATTCGCGACATGATACGGCGATCTACTGGCTGGGGATCACCGATGAGACAGCATTTCGTTGCAATACCTATCTTATAGTTGATGGTGACCAGGCGTTATTGGTAGACTCCGGCAACCGCTCTTTTTTTGATCAGGTGAAGACACGGGTTTCACAAATCATGCTGCCTGAGCATGTCAGCGGACTGATAGTGTGCCACCAGGATCCGGATGTTGCGGCCTCAATGGTCGACTGGCTGGAATTGAATCCTGAAATGCCGGTCTATTCCTCACCCAGGCAGGACCCATGTCCTGCTTCCTCATTACGGTAATCCCGATTACTACGCTTATGATGTTGTTGCCAATCCCGTATTCGCCCTGCCATCCGGCAGCCATTTGAGATTCATAGAGGCCCCATTTCTGCATTTCCCTGGCGCTTTTGTAACCTATCATTCGGAGAGCGGTTTTTTGTTTTCAGGGGACATTTGGGCGGCCCTTGATACAGATTGGAGTCTGGCAGTTTCCTCTTTCGTGACACACAAAGAGAAAATGGACCTGTTTCACCTGGATTACATGGCATCCAATCTGGCAACTCGGGGTTTCATTAAGTCGTTATCTGGATTTGAGATCCAGGCCATACTGCCTCAGCATGGGTCAATCATCGGCGCCCCCCATGTTGACGACGCAATGGAATATCTGAAGGAACTACGGTGTGGAACGGACCTGATCTACCCTGAGATACCCTAAGCAATACCATGCCTACCCTCACAACGGAAATTCAGGAGCGGGTCTCAAAAATTCTCCGTGAAAATAAGTTGCTTGAGGAAAGCCTTCGTCAATCCATTCGATTGGGGAAACTGCGGGAAAAGGCCCTCAACAACCTGATTAATGTTGAGCGTCAGCTAAAGAGGAGCGAAGCAAGATTCAAAAGTATCGCAATGGCCACCAGGGAAGGTATCATCATCGTTGACCGTGAAGCCCGAATATTGTTCTGGAATCCTGCTGCGGAAAAAATACTCGGGTATACCGCCGCCGACGTAACTGATCGAAACATTCACGAACTGCTTGTACCCGAACGGGTCAGAAGCAATGCCAACGAACACTTCTATCGGTTCGTAGAAGAATATGGTAAGGAATTTAAGTCTTGGACCAAGCAGTTTCCCGCGGTACAAAAAAATGGCGAGGAAACCATTCTGGAGCTGACGGTCTCCCCATTTGAGAGTCTGAATGGCTGGCAGGCATTAGGATCGTTTCGGGATGTCGCGCATCAACAGCTGGAAGAGGAACGACTCAAGTTTCTTGCCTCCCACGACCCGATGACCGGTTTGTATAATCGCAGAGGGCTGGCCGAACGGTTTGTGCAGGACCTGAAGAGGGCCAAGCGCTATAAACACAATATTGCATTGTTGCTGTTGGATGTGGATAACCTGAAAAAAATCAATGATACCTTTGGTCACCATATTGGTGACGAGGTTTTGCACAAGATATCAGAGATAATCGAGTATACGGTCCGGGATGTGGATTATGTCAGTCGTTTTGGGGGTGATGAATTCATTGTCGTTCTGGGTGAAACACAACTAGACCAGGCCACTACAACTGCAGAGAGAATTCGTAAACGTGCGGCAAAGGAGATCCACTGCGTCGATAACGGGCAGGAGATATCGGCGACCGTCAGTATTGGCGTATCGATGTTCCCTGATCAAGGTCACGACCTGGACTCTTTAATCGAGGCTGCGGATTCTGCCCTGTATAAGGCCAAAGAGAAAGGACGCAACGCAGTATCGAGGGTCACAGGAGAAGACGAAGCGCAAGGAGGATCAGACTAGGGCCTGTTAACACTAATCCAATCGGCTCTGTTGTGTCTGAAAATGCGCCAATCAAGGCGCGAGGAGTGAGGTTTGGTGATTCCAAATGAGCGACGAGCAACGCCGAGTGGCGCATTTTCAGGCACAACCCGAAGGGCTGGGGCTGTTTTTCCACCCAGCGGCGTTATCATTCGCTCATTTAGCACGGCTAAACCTCGCTCATTCTGCCTTGCTGGGTAAAAAAACAGCTCCAGCAGAGTCGATT
>QBVD01000072.1 GCA_003058525.1 gamma proteobacterium symbiont of Ctena orbiculata
GGTTCTTGAGTTTACAGCCCGTTATGTTGCCGCACTCTGGACAGACATAACCAGTTGGCCAACGAAGTTGGTACAATGCTTTAGCGCATTGAGCATCGGTACCATACTTTTCGAGAAATTCGTGCAAACCAAGGCCTTTTTGAAACTGTATGGCATTCTTTGGCATAATGAAAAATCTCCTGTATTCAGTAGGTTCCATTATGCGGATACCACAGGCTCAATAGCTGAGCCTAGTGGGTAATCAGGTAAGGATTTGTCCCTGGCAGTAAATCCGATGGATGTGGTTGTCTGGAAACGTGAACCGCGCTATCCACTCTCGCGTGGAAAAACCCGCAGTACGGTGCCTATCTTTTGGAGTCGGTAATCTATGTCCACGTGTTAACGCGGTTCAGGTCTTGTGAGAAGAAAAGCCATAATTGATACAAACAACGCGGTCAGTCCCGCCATCACCCATGGACTGCTGATTCTCAGGTACATGACTACCCATGCAACGATGAGTAGTATCACAGCCACAACTTTACTGGAGCGTGAAATGGCTCCTTGCTGCTCCCAATCAACCAAGAGCTTTCCAAAATGTGGATGAGCATAGAGCCAACGATGCAGTCGCTCTGATCCTTTTGCGGCAAACCAGGCAGCCAACAGCAGAAACGGTACCGTTGGCAACCCAGGAAGAATCACACCAATAACCGCGAGCGCCAGAAAGAGGTAGGCAAGTATCAATGCAGACCAGCGGGTTAGGTCAATCATGTAACAAATATTGAGTACGATAATGTGTGGAGGATGTATGTGCGATTACTGCACTTATTCACATAAGCTTATTGTATACCATTTTTTCTTAGGGCCAGTTAACAATATTCATTCGCGCCAGTATTGTGGTTGATTTAATACTTTTGCACATTGGATCTTTCCCTTAACCCTCCCGATAATCCCTTTTCTTAGTTCCAATACCATCCAAGCATCTGCACTTTCCTCAGGTATCGGATAAGGAGCTTCATACCCTATAATTCCGGCTGTTCTAAAACCATAACGTGGATAGTATTTCGGATGCCCCAGAACAAAGACCAATTCCACGCCTGATTTATTTAATCGCTTTGTTCCCTCATTAATGAGCTGAGCACCAATTCCCTGGTTTTGAGCTTCAGGTAAAACCCCTAGCGGCGCCAGTAGTTGTGCCGAAACAGATTCGGTAGTTTGTGTGACCTCTGCGTTTGTATAGAGTACATGCCCGACAATTTTACCGCTTACAATAGCTACGAGAGACAACAATGGAAATGCTGTTTCGTCCTTAAGCAAATCATTAACCAGTCCTGCGATTTCCGGGCCTTCATTTTTTCCAAAAGCTTGGATATGTACGGTTTCAATTCCGAGTTTATCAGCCTCATTGGACTCCCTGATTTTCATGGTACTATTTCTATCGTACAAATTCGCTTGAGCTTTCATTTGTCAGCCTAGTAGCGTTCATTAGGTATGGTTGTTTTCATTCACGATACATGGCCGATGTGATGAATTCGCCAAAAGACTCACACCAAACAATAACACTATTATAACTAGACGGATCTATACCTGCCGGAACATTAACTAAGAAGTTATCGAATGTTTTTACATCACCCACACGAACCATAGTAGTCTTCAAACGATTGAAATCATCTTCGGTCTCAACATATTCAGGAGAAAGATAGAGCTTGTAGTCTGGACCAGGTGCAAGTTTGCCCATAAACGTTATGAATTCGGAACCAATTGTAACTGTACCTTCTCCCCAATGGAAAGCATCGCTATCTTTCAGATCTCTACGAAATGATGTGGTGTACTTGGCTTGCGAAGACATTGCCTTTATCTCAGATTCGCTAGGAGCAGGGGGCGCGGTAAGAATAGGCAACGCGTAGATGCCGACACCGAAACCTAATACACCTACTACGCAGTGTGTTGCTATAAGTATTACAATGGTACGTATGCTCATAATGATTCCTACGATGCAAGTTTTTACACTGATCCTACCCACAAAATGCCCACACTCTTAACTCAACCGTCCGTGGAAACTGGGCAAAACCCTTAGGCGTTCAACGCCTGCTGGATAGTCTGCTTTGAGTGATCCCTGTTATATCCTTTATATTCATGTTTACCAAGGGATAGTGGGGAATGTTCGGTTCAGGCAACTGCCACCAGGTAGACAGCAAACAGACCATCCTCATCGACCCAATGGCGAACCTGGGTGAATCCGTTTTCTGTGGCCAGGTTGATAAACTCCGTCGGTGAGTATTTATAGGAGTTTTCGGTGTGCAGTGTTTCGCCTTTTTTAAATTCGAAGCGGTGACCGTTGATGCGAAGTGTTTGTTCTTCAGTGCTCACCAGGTGCATTTCGATGCGTCCCTCTTGATCGTTATAGAAGGCGAGATGCTCGAAGACTTCGGGATCGATATCAGTGCCCAACTCCTGCTGCATGCGCTGCAGCAGATTCAGATTGAAATCCGCAGTCAAACCCGCTGCGTCGTTATAGGCGGCGTTCAACACCCGTTCGCTCTTTTTGGTATCGACACCGATCAGCATCATACCTCCGCTACCCACTGTATCGTGTACCAGGCGTAAAAACCCACCTGCCTCGCTGGGGCTGAAATTACCCAGGCTGGAACCGGGAAAAAAGAGTAAGCGAGGTCCGTTGGATACTTCGTGAGGAATCGGCAATGAATGAGTGAAATCGACACAGGCGGCATGGATGGGCAACCAGGGATACTCCACCGCCAAGGCCCTTGCACTCGATTTCAGATAGTCGAAGGAGATATCCATCGGTACGAAGGCGCTCGGCCGTAACGCATCGAGCAGCAGGCGTACTTTGACGGCGCTGCCGGCGCCCGGTTCGATCAGCACTCGCCCGGTTCCGGTCAGGGCTGCTATCTCCTCCGCGAGGCTCGACAGCATACGCCGTTCAACGGTAGGCAGGTAGTATTCCGGTTGTTCACATATCCTGTCGAACAGTTCCGATCCGCGCTGATCATAGAAGAATTTCGGTGGGATCGATTTGTCCGATTTGGAGAGACCCGTAACCACCGCGTCATAAAGGCTCAGCGCCTGGGGCTTATGATCGTGAAAGGTAACATTCTCCATCATGCGTCCTCCGCGAGTCGCAGGCCGGTAAAGGCCCAGCGTTCATCCGGATAAAAGAAGTTACGGTAACTGGCGCGGGTATGGCCTGCGGGCGTCGCGCAACAACCACCTTTCAGCACCATCTGGTTGGACATGAATTTACCGTTGTATTCACCCATTGAACCGCCCAGAGGCTTGAATCCGGGATAGGCGGCGTAAGGCGAAGCCGACCAGCTCCAGAGGTCGCCAAACCACTGCCCCATCTCCCCCGCCGGCGCGGGATGTAGCTGATCCCGATCGACGAAGTTGCCGCTCAACGGCTGTTGTGACAGCACGACCTCCAGTTCACCCTCCAGCGGTAAACGCTTGCCCGACCAGCGGGCGTAGGCGTCCGCCTCGTAGTAACTGAGATGACAGACGGGTTCGTGAGGATTCAGTGGGCTCAGCCCACCCAGAGTGAATTGCAGCCACTCATCCTCTTGCTGCTCCCAATAGAGCGGATGCCGCCAAGCCTCCCGCTGTAGCAGGGCCCAACCGTCGGAGAGCCATAGCGCCGGATCGTCATAGCCGCCGTCTTCCATGAACTCCCGGTATTCACCGTTGGTCACCAGGCGATCGGCAAGCCGAAAATCGGACAACAATAGATCGTGCCGTGGCGTTTCGTTGTCATAGGCGAAACCCTCATCCTCTCCATGACCGATTCGGTGAACGCCCCCCGCCTGTTCCACCCAGCGCATCGCCCTGGTGTTGCCGGAGGCGGTCTGCAGATCGCCCCGATAGGCCGGCTTCAATGGATTCGACCAGAAGTTGTGCTTCACATCCATCAACAACAGTTCCTGGTGTTGCTCCTCATGGTTGAGCCCGAGGATGACCCGGAATGCGAGTTCGCTCCAAGCCTTCTCATCGATGGCCTCCATCAACTGCATCATCTGTTTGTCCACATGGGCACGGTATCGGTAGACTTCGTCCACTGTCGGGCGTGACAACAGACCCCGCCTGGGTCTGGGATGCATCATGCCGTGGGTGTAGTAGTAGCTGTTGAAGATGTAATCGAACTGGGGATGAAAGGGCCGATAGTCGGGATTGAAGTGAGGCAGCACGAAGGCCTCGAAAAACCAGCTCACATGGGCGATGTGCCACTTAGGCGGGCTGGTCTGAACGATGGATTGGATTTGAAAATCATCCTGCTGTAGCGGCTGGCAGAGGGTCTCGGAAAATTGGCGGACTCGCTGGAACTCCGCAACTACCCGATCACGACTGCTGTGTGTTGTGATAGCACTGTCCATATCAATATCTCATTCTGATTTTTTATACTGTTTGAGATCCGATGCATGCCATCGGTAGTTCAAGCCATCAAGCCCGCACCATGTAAACGCAATTGCTGAAGATATACAAGCAATAAACTATAGGGTTGATCGTGCTTCAACAATTCCGCATAGGGCAGTACCGCACCGACCCAGCCATCCGTATGCCAATAGGCACCATGTTTCAACTCAAGTTCCATCCAATCGGCGGGTTCAGGGTGGGCGGTCACGTAAAAATAGGCATCCGGAATCGATTCATCGCCAGTCACAAAGCCGAAGTTCATCTGCTCGTCGGCATGCTCAGCATCCGCAGGATCGACACCGGGGATCAAACGGCCGGAGAACCAATTCAAGGCAAGATCGAAATGGTGCGGAAAGAGTTGTACGGGACTGGTCTCCTCCCTCAGTCCACCCTTGAATGCCTTGAATGCACCATCCACCCAATTGATTGCCTGACGATAGCTTTCAACTGCCGCAATATCGTAAGGCAGGGTCGATTCATCCCCGTAATCGCCTAACACTTGCCGGGCCAGGCCGCCCCCCGTCAATGGGAGGGCCGCAATGATCCATCGGCATATACGCGCCGTACTCTGTCCGGCCAGGGGCAATGATGACAGCCTGCCATCACTGCCGGATAGCACCAGGCGATGCGCGGCCAAGTCAAGGATGAGTTCATAATTCTTTGCGCCGACGGGAATGGGTGTGGTGGTCAATCCATGGGTGTAGACACTCAGGGTAATATGCCACCAGTGCTTTGACTTCGGCATAAAATGGCTGCGCACCTTACCGACAATACGGGCATATTGCTGCAGGGTATCCCTGGTTGGCCGCCAAGCAGACAGAGCAAGTGCGGGAAGTTGTATCGGCTCGACAGTTTCTTGATTGGTCATGATTGTCTCACATCAAGGGTTACACAGCTTATGTTGAGATGTTTCTACATTGCCGATCCGGAAGCGTCCTGCATGGCATCTCTCCGCATGTGACTTCAATGAGCCACCTGGATCGGTACGATTTCATTCCAACGAGACTCCCGCGTAGGCGATGCCGGTCAGATGGGCCATCTCACGATCGAAGGTAGTGAGGTCATCGGTACAGAAGCCACTGAGATGATCGTGACCACAGGCCCTCGCCATCACCTGCATCAATTCGGTCGAGGCGCGAAAGAAGTTGTTCAGCTGTTCCCCCCCTTTCTCGATCTTCAGGCGCCGCCGCAAATCGGGTTTCTGGGTGGCGATGCCCACCGGGCAGTTATTGGTATGGCAGGCACGCATGCCGAGACAACCGATGGCCTGCAATGCCGAATTGGAAAGGGCGATGGCATCCGCGCCCAGGGCCAGTGCCTTGATAAAATCGGCCGGCAGCCTGAGACCACCGGTAATGACCAGGGAGACGTCACGCCGTCCCCGCTTGTCCAGGTAGCGCCTGGCCCGTGCCAGGGCGGGTATGGTGGGTACGGATATATTGTCGCGGAAGATCAACGGAGCCGCCCCGGTACCCCCGCCCCGGCCGTCCAAAATAATGTAGTCGACACCGATACTCAGCGCAGCCTCGATATCCCGCTCGATATGTTGCGCGGAGAGCTTGACTCCGATGGGAATACCAGCGGTGGCTTCACGCGCCTCGTCAGCGAAGCGACGGTAGTCATCCAGGCTCTCCCAGTCGGGGAAACGGGACGGCGAGATGGCGGCTTCGCCCTCATCCAGCCCACGCACCTCGGCGATCCGGCCCTTGACCTTGTTTCCCGGCAGATGGCCCCCGGTACCTGTCTTGGCGCCCTGGCCGCATTTGAAGTGAAAGGCCTGGCAGCGTTGCACCTTGTCCATCGAGTAGCCGAAGCGGGCCGATGCCAGCTCGTAGAGATAGCGGCTGCTGGCTGACTGCTCGTCGGGAAGCATGCCCCCCTCGCCAGAGCATATGCCGGTACCGGCCAGCTCCGACCCCCTGGCCAGGGCCACCTTGGCCTCTTCCGACAGGGCGCCGAAACTCATGTCGGAGACCAGCAGGGGGAGCTCCAGCCGCAACGGTTTGTCGGCATTGGGACCGATCACCACTTCAGTGCCTACCGGGTGATCATCCAGCAGCGGCACCCGATGCAGTTGTGCCGTCAGCAGTTGGATCCGTTCCCATTTCGGTAATTCGTCCCGGGGCACCCCCATGGCGCTGACCCGGCCATGATGGCCCACCTTCGACAGGCCGTGCTCGGCCAGATGCTGGATATACTTGTAGTGCGGCTCCTCGCTGCCGCCATGCAGATCCTTATACAGACCCTGATACTTTTCCCGCTCATAGGGCTGGGGGTTATCCTCCGCCCAGGCCCTGATCTCATCCTCGTCCACCCAGACCCGACCCTCCTCGACCCAGGCCTGGAAACTGCGCAGCCGTTCTGCAGGATTGTAAGCACTGATTCCAGTCTTATATCGATAATCCCAGTCGTGCAGCCCACAGATCAGATCCTCGCCCTCGATTCGGCCATCAGCCATCAGCGCGCCCCGGTGGGCACAGCGCCCATAGAGCACCGAGACCCGTTCCTCCTCCTGCCATCGAATGACGACCAGGTCGACACCGGCAGCCAGGGCATAGGTGGGAGTCAGCGGTTGCAGATCGGACCAGGAAAGGATGGCGGTTTTTTTCATGACAGATACCTTGGTGTTATTGTTGATCGAAAGCGTGCGTCCTCTAACAATACGTCAAGAATAGAAATAGCGATTCATTTCATCAATCGATACGAAGATCCGGGAGTGTAAGTGTGGCCAATGAAGAGATGCGTAGGATCTTCTACACAAACCTGGCTTCGATCCCGCCAGGCCGTTACTGCAGCTACGGCGATATGGCCAAGCTTTGTGGCGTTCATGTACGTCAGATACTGGCCTGGCTGCGTAAATTGCCGCAAGGGAGCAAACTGCCCTGGTACCGATTGATCACCGGTCAGAGACGGATCGCGGATTATCCGGGTAACGAGAGGCAGTATCGCAGACTCGCGGAAGAGGGTCTTGTCCCCGAAGCCGACGGCCGTTTTCCGGTTCATTACAGGTGGCCGGACTCCTAGGGCCTGTTAACACTAATCCACAGTTGCCCCTCCGCCATTCAAGTCACCCTGCTGATCGATATCGAGCAGAACACCAGGATCTTCCGTGGGTAACAAAATCATTTCATTGGCATGAGCCTGTAGCAGATGGCGTGCACCATGGTCACCCTGCAAAGCCTGTAACCGGTCTCCCCATTGTTGCCCGAAACCAACTGGATGGCCACGGCGTCCTTGAAAAGCGGGCGCGGCGATAGCGGCCCCTTGAACCAACGCTTGGACCACTGAGCGAATGGTCTCGGGCGCAATCCAGGGCATATCCGCCAACGCCACCACCCAGCCCGCCGCATCGGCACTGGCCCTTATCCCCATGGCCAGGCTTATCCCCATGCCCTGCTCCGCCTGTGTGTTTTCCAGCACACTCAAACCCAGGGCTTCGAAATGCTCAGCCAAACGAACATCATCAGGGCGTACGATTGCCAGGGTGTTGGGCAACGCGGTAACGAGATTATGCGCCGCCGCCATGCCCACCAGCTCACCGTTAGGGAGCGGATGCAGCAGCTTGTGGCCGCCGAAACGTTGACCGGTGCCGGCCGCCAGCAATATGCCTTGTATCTCAGTCATGACTCTAGTGCCTATTGATAGTGATTCAATATTCCTCTGTGGTGGATCTCCATTAGGAACATGTCATCAACTAACCGGGTAGGCTATCAGTGGATCAGCTTTAATAACTCATTATGCACATTCGTAGCAGTTTTTTATAAACACTCTAATGCTGAGACAAGACATACAGTAATTCAGGCATTCCATTGACATACTCTGTCTGGCTTTTTACTACTACTATTCTTTGCACTTAGTCTATGCTCAGACTATTCAAGGCAATGAATGCTATAAGTCATATATGATTACTTCAGAGATACCCGCGGCACAAGGACAATCCTATTTCCTGCAGGATTTCCTAACACCTACATCTCTATAGGTCAGATGCGCCGCCATTTCCGATCGCTCCCAGCGATTGAAATATAAATCGAATAAGCGGTATCTGTGTGCTGATAAGCTAAGGGCCATTTTTTTCAGCGCCTGCATGGAAAAGGGAGTCTGCCCATGACCAGGAAACTCGTTTTATGCTCGGACGGTACAGGTAACAGTGGCGGAAAAGCTCGGGGTACCAATGTCTGGCGCTTTTATAAAGCGGTCGATACCAATCCCAATCTAGGCCAACTGACTTTCTATCAGGATGGTGTCGGCACCCAGGCTTTTAAAGTTTTTCGACTGCTTGGAGGGGCATTTGGTTATGGCCTGAAGGCCAATATCCTAGAAATGTACCATTTTTTGGTCCACAACTATCAACCTGGTGACGATATTTATCTGCTTGGTTTCAGCCGCGGCGCCTTCACCGTCAGAGCCTTGGCCTATATGGTGACTGTATGCGGAGTCGTCAAGGCGGACGGTGACCCGAAAGAGACAGAAAAGCGCATTGATGATGCCATGAAGAGATACCTCGATTGGCGGAAGGATATCCGGAAATTCAGAATAACTGCGCTTACTCCTTCTATTCGGAAGAGAGTAGGACAAGTGCCACTCGAACAGCTAGTCCGGGCGTATAGAGAACTCGGCCACAAACCGCTCACCGAAGTACTGGAAGAGCAGGAAAAAAAATGGTCGGAGAAGGAGAGTGCCGACGACGATTTGGTGTACCGCCCGATAATCCGTTTCATCGGGGTTTGGGATACGGTCGATGCAGTCGGTCTTCCCATCGACGAACTGACCGAATTTCTCGATTGGTGGTTTCATTTCAGATTCTACAGCTATGATCGGCACCCCATTGCAGGGCACAACTATCACGCCCTCTCCCTGGACGACGAAAGGCACACCTTTCACCCATTGATGTGGGACGAGTCCTTGCAGGTTACGGGACAAAAGATCGAACAGATCTGGTTTTCCGGCGTTCATTCCAACGTCGGTGGCGGCTATGCCAAAGATGAAATGGCTTACGTGTCACTGGACTGGATGATGGAGAAAGCGGAAGGCTGCGGACTGAAGTTATTGAAATCCTCTCGGATAGAAGCATCGGAACAGGCCAGAGTCAACGGCAAGATATATGACTCACGAGCAGGCCTGGCTTCCTATTACCGTTACAAACCCCGGGGAGTGGATCAGATCTGCAATCTGGCAAATGCTCCAGTGCTGTTGCACGAGTCGGTATTCCAGCGAATCAAGCAGGTGACCGAAGACTACGCCCCAATGGTTTTCGGCAAACACTACTCGGTACCGCCAACGGGCAAACCGCATCCAATGGACACTCTACCGGATGAACGACTAAAGGCGCAGAGTCTGGGTGAAAAAATCGTCTGGTGGCGCAGAGTCACCTATTTCCTGCTACTCGTTTCCACCATCGGTACACTCCTTGCCGTCCGAAGGTACGGGGCCATGCCCATGCCTTTGTCCGGCAACTGGAAAGGCATCTTAGAAAGTCTACCGGCTTCCCTCTCCGAATACATCGGCGGATTTCCGGAAAAATGGCTCTACGCCTTCAGTGGCCGCTGGTGGTTCCTCGCCATACTGGTAGTACTCTTCAGCGCACTGCTCATGTTCCGCAGCTATCTACGCAAGCGCACCCGGTACCTTGGACGATCAGGGTGGAATCTGACTAATGGTACGGCAGTACACTCTCCGGCAGGTACGGTACTTGAATCCATGGTGGATATTATCAAGGCAATCTATGCGCCACAGAAGATACGCAATTATATGCGTGAAAAAGTCTTTCCGGTGACAGCATTTGGCTTTGTCGTCCTGCTGGCTTTATTGTGGCTGTTCAACATGCATATTCTGCCGCCCGATAGGGATGCGTGTGTGAGTGAAAAGATAAAATTCAGCCAACTACCAGCGAATGGTTCAACGTTACACGACTTCCACACCTGCAATCCCTGGTATGCAACCGGAATCAGCGTGGAAAAGGGCGCGACCTACAAGGTGCAAGTCACAGGAGACGATAACTGGAGCGACTGGCATATTCCTGCGAATGCGAATGGTTTCGTGGACGAGCCAGGCCTACGACATAAACTTATTTCTTTGTTCAAACGCTACAATAGTGATGGAAATACCGGCAACCAAGACTGGTTCAAATTAATAGCGAATATCGGTGGACGACAACAGGTGGCGATAGGTCGAAAAGCTGAGTTCACAGCAAAACACAATGGGCCCTTGTATTTCTATGTTAATGACGTCCTGTGCGATGTGTGTCTAAAGGGTGTGTTTGCCTATTACCGGAACAACCAGGGTACTGCGGAGATCCACGTTACGGAGGTCACAAAAACCATGAGTAAATAGTTGATGTGATATCAATGCAATTGATCAATCAACATCTATACCATCAGCTAACTCTTCTTCGGCAGGATCTATAGTCACAGCATCAGGGTAAATCTGTTTGATTACAATCCTTGCTTCATCTGGAAGGGGCCAAGATTCAAAATCAATTCTGAAATCGATTTTGTAAACTAAAGACATATCAATATCGTTGTTTATGAGATCGTTCAATACGAAACCGATGGAATCGTTCGGAAATTTCATATCAATCAATTCGTATATATAACATCTAGCTTGGCGTAACGACTGGTGAACATTGATAATCCGAAGTATCCCCACTGACCAAATGAACTATGCCGCGCTGACAGTTCTATTCCGGGTCGCGGTTATCTCAGCCATAATGGAGAGAGCGATCTCCGAGGGCCGTTTACTGCCGATCGGTACACCGGCCGGGCCACTTACGCGGTCAAGCTGCTGGGGGGTACAGCCCATTTTCGCCAAACGCTCATGTCGCTTTGCGGCGGATCGTATCGAGCCCAGCGCACCGATATAGAAGGCATTGGATTCAAGCGCCTCCACCAACGCCATGTCGTCCTGTTTCGGATCGTGGGCCAGCGTGACGACCGCCGTGCGCGGCCGCGCGGCGATATTGCGTACCGCGTCATCGGGCATCTGGCGGGTGTAGTCAACATCGGGCAGGGGGTCGGGATCGGTGAACGTCTCCCTGGGATCGCAGATCGTCACCCGATAGTCGAGCATGCGCGCCATCCTGGCCAGGTAGCGTGCCAACTGACCATCCCCGATCAAAAGAAGCTGCCAGGCGCTACCGAAGACCTTTGTCAGACTCTGATCCGAGACGCTCAACTCCGGGTATCCCTCACCGGTTAGCAGGGTAACTTCCCCATTCTGCAGGTCTACCTGACGAGCAACCAGTTCACCATGATCTACACGGTTCAAAAGCTGGTCGATGAAGGTGACCGAGTTGAGGCGCTCAACGATGATCTGCAGACGACCGCCGCAAGGCAGTCCGAGCCGCCCGGCCTCCTGGTTGTCGACGCCGAAGCCCAACGAAACCGGATTCGTGTCGGCCAATTCACCCTGTCGGTATCGGTCGATCAACGCCTGCTCGACACAACCGCCTGAAACCGAGCCGATAAAGCGGCCCGCATCGTTCATCGCCATCAACGACCCGGGCGGTCGTGGCGAGGAGCCCCAGGTCTGGGTCACCGTCGAGAGGGCTACCTTTTTTCCCTCACGCAGCCACTCAGCGGCCTTGGCAATGACTGCCCTATCTTCCGCCCGCACCAACTCCCCGGACATATCGTTGTCGTTCACCCTTGAAACCTCACTTCATCGTTCCCACGCTCCGGCGTGGGAGCGCAGACCACAGTGCAATAGAAAAACAAGGTATGGATTCCCACGGAGGAGCGTGGGAACCGGAAAAACCAGAATGGCAATAACGATCCCGTAATTCATGCTTTGTGAACCTAAAGCCCTCAAGCGGGACGAAGCGGCAGTTGGCGCAGACGTTGACCTGTCGCCGCATACACGGCATTGGCAACGGCAGGCGCTATCACCGGTGTGGCCGGCTCGCCGACCCCGGTGGGTGCTTCGGTGGACGGTACGATATAGACCTCGACCTGGGGCATCTGATCGATGCGCAGGGTCAGGTAGTCATGGTAGTTGGACTGCTCGACCCGTCCCTCCTTGAAGGTCAGCTCGCTGGCCAGAGTGGCCGCCAGGCCATAGCCCATACCGCCCTGCATCTGCGCCTCGATGACATCGGGGTTGACCGGAACGCCGCAATCCACCGCGATCACCACCCGGTCCACATAAATAACCCCGCGGCGCACCGTGACCTCCGCCACCTGGGCCACGTATGAATTGAAGGATTCGTGCACCGCCACCCCCCGGCCACGGTTACGGCCCAGGGGTTCGTCCCACCCTGCCTTCTCCACTGCCAGGTTCAGTACACCCAGATGTCGCGGATGTTCCGCCAACAGGGTGCGTCGAAAGGCTACCGGATCCTTGCCTGCCTCAACCGCGAGTTCGTCCAGAAAGCACTCCACCGCGAAGGCGGTATGGGTGGAACCCACCGAACGCCACCAGAGTACCGGCACCTGTAACTGCGGAGAATGGAGATCGATATGGATATGCTTCAGGGCGTACGGCAGATTTGCCGCACCCTCTACAGAAGTCTGGTCGATTCCATCCTTGACCATCACCGATTCGAACGGGGTACCCGCCAAAATAGACTGCCCCACGATACGCTGTTGCCATATCAGAGGCCGGTTTTCGGCATCCAGTCCCGCCTTGAGCTTGTGGAGATAGAGTGGCCGGTAGTAACCGCCACGCATATCGTCTTCCCGGGTCCAGATTAGTTTGACCGGCGTCCCCGGCGGCATCGTCTTGGCGATATGCACCGCCTCGAGTACATAGTCGGCCTTGGGATTGGCCCGCCGGCCAAAGGAACCACCCGCGTAGAGCATATGAATACGTACCTGTTCCGGCTGCAATCCCAGCAGACCGGCGACCGCCATCTGATCGCCGGTGTTCATCTGTTCGCCGTTCCAGATCTCGCAACCCGAGGCATCGATGCGCACCACGCAGTCCATCGGCTCCATCGCCGCATGGGCCAGGAAAGGTACGCTGTATTCGGCCTCAATGACCTTTTTAGCGCCGGCCATCGCCGCCTCGCTGTCGCCCTCATTGCGGGCGACCGTACCGGGCTGATTTGCCAGCTCGCGGTAGTTGTCGAGTATCTCACTGGAGCTCTGCTTGAATGCCTCGCTCTCGTCCCATTCCACCTGCAGTGCATCCCGGCCCTGCTTGGCGCTCCAGAAATCGTCCCCCACAACGGCGATCCCGGAAGGGATCTGCAGCACTTGTTTGACGCCTTTGATCGCCCTTGCCGCCTTGTCGTCGAAACTGCGCACTTTGGCGCCGAAGCGCGGAGGATGTGCCACCACAGCGGTATACATTTCGAGGAGTTGCACATCGATGGTGAAGACAGCGCTGCCATCTGTCTTTTCCGGGCTATCCTTACGAGGTAGGCGCTTGCCGATCAGGCGGAATTCATCAGGCTCCTTCAATAACACCTCCTGGGGTACCGGCTGCTGCGCGGCGGCATCCGCCATCTCGCCAAAGCTGGCGCTGCGACCGCTGGACGCATGGGTCAGGAGACCGGCCTCGACCCGGATCTCATCCGCTTTCACCTGCCACTGCTTGGCGGCGGCCTCCACCAGCATATGTCTCGCCGCGGCGCCCGCTTTGCGCATCTGCATCCAGGAGTTGGCTATCGCGGTGCTGCCGCCGGTACCCTGGGCCTCGCCCCAGTAGAGATTGCGATAGCGTTTGGCGTCAGCCGGGGCACCCTCTACCCTGACCTGCTCCCAGGCCGCATCCAACTCTTCCGCCACCAGGGTTGCCAATCCCGTATAGGTCCCCTGTCCCATCTCAAGATGTTTTGAGATCACAGTGACCTGGTTGTCACTGCCGATGCGCAGAAAGGCGTTGGGTTGAAAGGCCGCTTGATCCGCTGGCGCCGCACCGGCAAAACCGGGGCCCGATTTGCGCATATCGGCACGGGTTACCGGCATGATGCCCAGAGTCAGTCCGGCCGCGGTGGCGACACCCGCCGCCAGGAAACGGCGGCGACTCAGATTGGTTATCCAGTCACTCTTCATCTTGATTCCCTCCCGACGGCCTAGACAGACTTATTCGCGGCCGCCTTGATGGCGGCACGAATCCGCACATAGGTCGCACAACGGCAAAGATTGCCCTGCATGGCATCATCGATCTCGGCATCGGTGGGTTTGGATTTTCGCTCGAGCAAAGCTGCGGCCGACATGATCTGGCCCGACTGACAGTAACCGCACTGTACCACTTCGAGCTCGCGCCAGGCCGCCTGTACCGCCTTGCCGGCGGGGCTTTTCAAACCCTCGATTGTGGTTATCTGTTTACCTATCGCCTCCGAGACGGGGGTAATACAGGAACGTACCGGTTCACCGTCAAGGTGGATGGTACAACTCCCGCACTGGGCAATCCCGCAACCGAATTTGGTGCCCGTCAGCCCCATATGATCGCGCAATGCCCACAGCAGGGGCATTCCCGGATCGATATCGAGGGATTGTTTCGAGCCGTTGATAGTTATTTGAATCATGTTATGCCTCCGGATGCCGCTATCCCTACAGCTATCTGGTTAGGATAGTACGGCAGACAAAGCTTAGCTACGATCAAACTGGATACAGAAATTATGGATAAATCACCATCATGCAGGGAGATCTATCAATCGCTTTCAACCACCACCCTATTCCTGCCCGTTTGCTTGGCCCTGTTGGGGGCATCTTCGGCACGTTTGAAACTATTTCACCTCTTATTGGTAAGTCTACTTGCCGAATCGGTGGAAAATGTGAAGAAAACCGTTGGTTAATGTGATTTCGCACAGCTATTGAAAGACTCTGAAACAAATCTTGTCGAATTGCACAAGGAATGCCAACATACCCTAAAATTAATTCGTTAGGCATCTATTATGGTTGCCTTGTCTGAGCATATATAAGACCCTGCACTAGGCATGTTACAAAACCAATCGCCATCGCGCTTGAGTCGCACGTTGCCGATACCAGGTAAAAAATGGTACACCCCGACACATGGACGAATTCACAAAATCCATATCCAACTTCTTTGAGCAATCCCTGCAATCCTTTGACCCCAATGGCAAAACAGGAATAGGTGAACATGGACTAATATCCTGTGGCAATCGAGTCCAGATCAGACACGTACCCTTTGATAGTCCATGTATAATCCTCGTGCTTTCCGGCCAAAAAATAATGATTGAAAAAGGGCAGGATATTATCTGCAATACAGGCAACGCTCTCACGGTACCTTCACCTGGCAGCTACGATCTCCGCAATGAACCAGACCGGCGTAGCGGCCGCTATCGGGCCTTGGTGATTCCTTTCGAAGTCACTGACATCGAACATCTTCTCCGTCTCCATCAACTGCAACCACATCACCGGCAGGTTGCGCCACAAATACTTCATTTCAACATTCAGGCTGACCTGGCAAACGCCATAAGACACTACCTGACACCTAGCAGTGATGATCACCTAATTCGTCACAGGCTTCTGGAGCTATTACTCATCCTGCTCAGGCAGGATGAGAGACTTATGACCTATTCATTGTGTCAGCCTAGTTGGAGTCAGAAGGTACGATCCATATTTGCCACAGACCTCGCCAAAAAGTGGGAAATCGTAGAGGTTTGCCAACGTCTGGCCATCAGTGAGAGTACACTACGCCGTAATTTGAAGCGGGAGCAGACAGGTTTTCGCGATCTCTTAGTCGAGCAGCGCTTATCCGCGGCACTCATGTTATTACTGCAAACCTCACAATCCATAACTCAAATTGCATATGACTGCGGCTATCTCTCGGTTTCACGTTTCAGCAGTAATTTCAGCAAGCGCTTTGGCCTTCCACCCACAGAATTGAGAATCAGCTTGAATGAAAGCGAACAGAAAATGACCGTTTGCGAACAATCCTAACAGGATCACGCTGGCATGCTATCTCCACACCCAACATAATTGGAGATCATCATGAAGAAAAGCGTTTTTTTATTTTGTTGCTATGCGTTGACATCACAGCTGACATTGGCCAGCGACTTCCTTATCACCAGCCCTCAAGTGACTGAAGGCCAAAGGATCGGTAACGAACAGGTATTCAACGGTTTTGGATGCGCCGGTGACAATGTATCTCCCGAATTCCACTGGCGGGGCGCGCCTGAAGAGACCAAGAGTTTTGCCCTGACAGTTTATGACCCGGATGCACCTACAGGAAGTGGCTGGTGGCATTGGGTTCTGTTCAACATACCCAGTAGTGCAACCACTTTGCTCAAAGGCGCAGCCTCCCATCCGGACAGTTTACCCACCGGCACCGTGCAGAGCCGAACGGATTTCGGAAAGCCTGGCTATGGCGGACCCTGCCCACCGTCTGGTGACAAACCTCATCGGTATGAAATCACCCTGTATGCCCTAAAGACCGATAAGCTACCCATTGATCAGGATGCGTCACCGGCAATGGTTGGTTTCTATCTCTACCAGAATTTAATTAAGAAAACTGTCCTGACAGCGCACTATTCCCGATAACACAGCTAATCCCGACAAAGACGTGCGTCATGTTGTCTATTGTGACGGGATAGCTTGCAATGCCTCTGCAAAGGTCGATAAAGCCAAGGATGGCAAAGGAATCAGGTGTGGCTGTCGCCGTATATTGATTACACAACTGCGCTTGAGAGCGCCTAAAAAGACCGCAGGTGTGTGGTTACTGTTTCAACGCTCCCTGTTCGTAGAACCGCCAGGCCACCAGCAGATTCAACAAAACCAGGGTTGGCACGATCAACGCCGGCGCCATGACCATGGGAAACATGAACAGCTCTGCAAACAGGGGCTCCGCCATAAACAGGTGCATCAATCCCGCTACCGGCAAGACGATTGCAAACGCACCGACAAGATGCCAAAAGAGGATAAATCGATCACTCAGCCGCCCTGAACGGGACAACAGGGTCACGATGATGGCAGAGACGCCGAACAGAAGATCCGGACCACCCACAAACCAGGCAAACATCTGTGGAAACAGATCATTCGATGCCTTCAACAAGGTACCCAGAGCAAGGACTCGGAGAATATGTATCCCGCTCAACCAATGGGCCGGTGTTTCATCCACGAGTACTCTCAGGCCATCCCGGAGCGGCGCCAGCAACAACATCATGCTCACCGTGACAACAACCGGTACATAGGGCATCCAATACCCTGGCATCAGATTATAAAATGATTCACTGCCAAACCGGCCAACACTCGACTGGTAACCGATAAACATACCCCACATCAAAATTACGCCAATCAGTAATGCCATCTGATTCCGTTGATCTGAGTTCAGTATCCCAGCCCGATGCAGTCTACTTACAAGAAACCAGAAAAATCCGAACACAACAGCAATCAACAGAGGCATGCTGGATAATTGCATCGTGATTTCCCTGATTACTTAGAAAATGATCGTAAGGCCCATGCTCTCAGGCCATATATAGATCATAAGGCCCTTCTGGTTTCTGTCGCAGTGGCTGATGACGTTCGGGTGAGAATGCCAAACACCCACTGTGCAATCGACCGCGGCGGCAACTCACCAAGCAAGGCAAACACCTTGTTGAGCAGTCCCGGCACTGATGTGGTTCGCCCCGCCATGGTGGCTCGATATCCGGCGAGCGCCACCCTTGCCGGCGTAAGCTTGGGCATCCAGCGATAAATCGGCATGGTGTTCGCACCCGCCTGACCGGCAAACGACGTCGGTGTGGCTCCCGGGCATAACGCCGTGACCTTAACCCCCGTCCCAGCAAGCTCTCTTGCCATGCCACGGGTGAATGCCAGTACATAGTGCTTCGAAGCCACATAGCTAGCCCAGTTTGAACCACCCGCAAAATAGGCGGCCAGTGAGGCGACATTCAGAATTCGTCCATTTCCACGCTCAATCATAGCGGGGAGAAACAGCCTGGTGAGAGATGTCAGTGTAACGATGTTTAGCCTAAGCATATTGAGCTGCCGGTCAAGATCACTCTTCGCAAAGGGACCCACATCCCCCATCCCGGCGTTGTTAACAAGCACATCCACTTGGATACCCTTGTCAATCACTTGCCGATGTAACTCAGTGGAACTATCGTCTGCGGTCAGATCAAACGGGTATATGGTAACAACACACCCAAATTCGTTTTCCAATTGTCCGGCTGCTTGCCTGAGATCGGTCTCACTGCGCGCCGCCAAAACAAGATTGTAGCCGTGCATGGCGAACTGTTTCGCCAAATCAAATCCAATCCCTTTAGAACCACCGGTAATCAATACTGTTGGCCGTTTTTCACTTTTCACATCTTTCGTAGTCATTGACTTGATCTCCATATGGCTCGTCTATCTGCAGTATTCTTCACACAATCATTCCCATGAACTGCATGACGCTTTGAATCAACCCATCACAAAAGATTTCTGAATGCTGCAAATCAAAGGTGTAAATAAACCAGTGCAAGCAACGAGTGGCAGCTTTTGCACCTGAATGCATCTGTTTTTCAACCTAAGTCTTCATTCACCAGCTTGGCTGGGACAGAGCCCCTCAAAAACGATACATTTGTCATCGATTGTTAAATCGACTGAGTATCTCGAATGATCGATGCCTGTAACACGATTAACGCAGCAGGGAGGAGCAGTTCAACCGCTATGGGGACGGTACCCGCCATACCTGCCGATCCGAATTGAACGAGAGCATAGATACGTGCTACAGCGCCTACCAGAACAGCCCCTGCTATGATTCTCAAGACAGTCCCGCCGTATTCGACCTCCCGCATGAGCCAGATCATGACAAGGCCGATGCCTAACATCAACGCACCGAAAAAACGAAGATCTGCGTCCAGCAACAAGCTTGTGGTGTTGCCGGGCTCCACCCAAACTTCCGCAAAGGGCCCAGGACCTGTCGTTCCGTAGATCAACGCCGGTCCGCCGAATCGAAAGAACATAAGAAACGCTCCCAGGCCCAATAGAATGCGATAGACAGTTTTCTTCATTAAGCCCTCCTTATGGAGTGTCCATGATTTTCTGCGTTATCGGATTCAGCAGCCGCCGCGGCACCCGATACCAGGATCTTCTCAGGTTCGCGCTGAATGTTACTTAGGTTCATGGTAAATCCTTAATATGTGTATATGCACATATAATCACTTTAAATAATTGCTCACGCAGTTGCAGCACTACTCACAACAGCTGTCAGATCCTCGAGAATACGATCAAGCCGTTCGCCGCCCAGAGATGCTTTTATCTTCTGTTGCGCCTCCAGCCATAGGGGTACAGCCAGTTCCAGCTGCTTTACCCCTTTCCTTGTCAGATTCACCTCGCGCGTCCGCTTGTCGTGCCGACTGGGTTTTACCGTCACCAGCCCGTCCCGCTCAAGGGGCTTCAGGTTTCGTGTCAAAGTAGTGCGATCCATCACCAGCACCTCCGCCATCCTGGATATGGCAACCGGCCCCATGCCCCGGGTTACAACCAACAGTGTGAACTGGGTCGGCAATATGCCGCTGGGTTTCATGACTTCCTCGTAAACCTGGGTCAAAGCCCTGGAAGCCTTGCGTAGATTGAACATAACGCATGTCTGGCCGATTCCCTGGCACATTCCAATATCGCAATTCAACTTATTCTCCGGCATATATAGTGTATATACACATATTATTTCGATGTCAAGTTTTTCTACTCTTCTGAGTTCATTATCGACACACGTCAGGGTGCTTGTAGAGCACCTCAGATAGCCTTTCGACATTTGGGGTATTTTGAACCTGAGCACTTTCCTTAGACTCCATTCCACTCACCTCGAGTGAATTTTTCACTACAGCCATCACTTCCATTATCGGTATATCTCTGGTTAGATTACTGGCCTGAGAGCGTTTTCATTGATACAAACAAACATATATTTACATGGAGAATGTAATGATTTCATGCACTAAACAGTCGGTAACATTTGCATTGGCTGCACTATCACTGCTGTTTCATACAGCACATGCCGCACCCGGCATGAGTGACCAGCAGATGCAACAAATAATGATGCAGGCTCAAAAGGCACAAGAGTGTTTCAGTAAAATAGATAAATCGCAAATGGATGAACTGCAGGCCAAGGGTAAGAAAATGCAGGCCGATATAGAGGCCCTGTGCGCTGCCGGCAAACGGGATGAGGCCATGAGTACAGCGCTTAAGTACAGCAAGCAGATAAATAATGATCCCAATATGAAAGAGATGCGTAAATGCAGCGAGAAGATGCGGGGCATGATGGCCAACATGCCGCAACCCTATATGCCTCCGACAGTGGACGAGCAGGCAAAGGCCGGACATATTTGTGATGATATGTAGAAAAACAGAATAACCACACCCGGTTTAAGCGAATCTGGTTGGAGGGTATGCCCCTGGCCAGATATCTGACCCTATCTGTTTTGCATGGTCTTATGTTGAGATCTGCGAACCGAACACCAGTCGAGGCAGAATCACCTCAAGCAGCCAGCCAGGTTCCGAATATCATCATATACCGATGAGTGGCTGCAACATGCGGCTGAAAACCCCTGAGAAGAGCAACCTGTCATCAGTGGCGATAAGACATATGCAAGGTTCACCGCTTTCTGCGACCGGTTGGTGGTAAACCGATGCATCCAGGTCTGCCAGGTCACCACTTTGAAAGCATCCCATCTCATCCGTGTAGGCACCCTTGATCACCAGGGTCAGTTCCCCACCCAGGTGTGTGTGGTGCGGTATGATTGTACCGGGCGCAATGGAGAGCAGACGTACACTGCCCCGGCCGCTTTCAACCCCGTTAATCACATGCTGGCGGATACCCGGTATTAAACTGCGCCAGTGTAACGAATCGATTCCATCCGGCAGATAGGGGATCAGGATCCCGGGCACGCCATCGACCGGTACGTGGCGTGTGGCGGTTGGAATCTCTTCATCCGGTTCGCTATCTATACGCGACCAGACATCTTCAAGACCGCTGGCGGACATGGCTGCCGGCTGCATCTCAGTCAACAATTCACCACCCAAGGCGTTCGCCTCCGCCATACGGCCGCGGCAATGGGGGCAAGACTCAATATGAGCTGCCAGTACCAGGGAAAAGCCTTCTGTTACCGCTCCAGCCGCATAGGCGAGTATGGTTGCATCATCGGGGTGGTGTTGGATGTTCATATCTTCTCTCCCATACCCATGCGCAGCTTGCCGAAAGCAAGTCTCAGACGGGATTTGACTGTGCCGATCGGTATGGACAGTTGCAGACTGACCTCGGAATGGCTCAATCCCTCGAAGTAGGCGAGCCGTACAACATCCATCTGGTTTTGCGGCAGTGTGTCGACCAGCGCACGCAGTTTGTCCGCGTCCGGTCGTTTCTCGAAACTTTCATGGCCACTACCTTCATCGTCGCCCGGCTCCACTTCAGCGGTCATTTCCACTTCGTGCAGCTTGTACTTGCGCAAGCGGTCGATCCGCAGGTTGCGTGCCACCCTGAATATCCAGGTGGTTACAGCGGCTTTTTGCGGATCGTAGTGATGGGCCTTGCGCCAGATCTGCACCATGGTCTCCTGGGCGAGATCATCGGCACTGGCTTCATCCGCGCCTTGTCTCATCATATAGCTCTTTATCCGCGGAGCGAAGTATCCATACAGGCGTTCGAAGGCATGCCGGTCATGGTTAACGGCGACCGATGTGAGCCAGTCAACCGTCTCACTGGCAGATGCTCCCGCTATGTTTTCGGATTCGGGAATTATGTTAGTCACAGCTAACATCATAGCGTGGCCCCCTCTCTTGTCTATCCCTTTGTACGCTACCTTCGTCGTATCGGATCACTGTCGGTACAATCAATTCATCTCTCTCTGTATGGTCATTTCAGTTTCTTAAGGCAGTGATCCCAACAAGCCGTATCCCGCACAGATGCGGGACGGTTATGATGTTTGAGAAGCTTAGAATTGTGGCAGCAGCACGCTGTCGACAACCCAGACCAGACCGTTGGCGGTGCGGTAGCCTTGGCAATCGACCTCTGACTGGTTAACCATAGGACTTCTTCGATCCCTGCTGGCGAACAAAGTCTGGCCAGCAAGGGTCTGGTATTTTCTGATGTAACGCACCTTTCTGGGATCGACCTCTTTCGGCACCACGTGATAGGAGAGAACAGCTGTCAATATATCCGGATCGCTTGCAATGAGAGTGAGCAGGTCAGGCGGTATATTTTCAAACGCCTCGTCCGTGGGCGCCAAAACCGTGATGCCCTCACTGGAATCGAGCAACTCTGCAACCTCAAACGGAAGGACAGCAGCCAGGGTACTCAGACCCAGTGCCACCGCGCCCTCGGTGATGGTCGCGGGTCTCACATCGATAATTTCTGTCTTGGCACATTTAAAGTACCCGCCTCGCCAACCCGCATTTGCTGATGTAGCCAACAACATCAGCATTGCCGGCAGCACTAAAGTAACGAGGGTTATCACCGTTTTGTTTTTCAAAATAAAAAACATGCCATCGAGTTTCGTATGGGTGGTAGTCATAGTTAATTCTCCAATCGATTTTTGTTTAAACGTCTTCAGGGACAAGAACGAGTCCGAAGCCACACAGAACGACGCCTAACCATTCAACATTCCATTTGATCTCTCCCTTTGATTGCCGACGTGCGTTCATTCGCTTCTACGCCATCCCGGGAGATATGGATCACCGACAAAACGAACATCAAATCAATACGGTTTTTGTGGACTTGCTCAATGCAGAAACAGGGGGAGGGAATCCAGGTCCATACAAAGATAGGCACCGCACCATCACCCTGGATTTATCGCTACAGCACACATTCAGTTATTGACGAGCACAGCAGAAACCTGCATGGCGGTTTGGCATATCAACAGTGCACTCTTGCCGGATTGTTGTATGACTAAGTTAAGAAAGATTAAAGATTAATAGGACATAAATGGATATTTGGTCATATGCCTAAAAAGGGACTCGCAGGCGCAATCTGAATTCTCTACGGAGGCAGCCCGGTTCTCGCGTGTGGAACCCGTTGCCATAACAAAATAAAACAATCCCCTCTAAAACAGGTCACAATAATCACAGACTAAGAAATCATGCTTCGAACTCAACTCACCATCGTTTTCTCCCTGCTCGTCGCCACCACGAGTGGCTGGGCAGTTACCCCAGAAAAACAACCACCGACCAATATCATCGAAACCCTAATCACCTCCCTCCCCGGTTCCTGGGATGGCCAGGCCATAAAAACCCCCGTCGGCCCTGTCGACTACGACATCATCTTCCAACAATGCAGCGACTCCCTGGTGGCCGGTGTGGCCGACCTCAGGCCATCCGACCACTACTGGCAGTTCCGCAACGAACCCGACAAACTTGAGCTGACCTTCCTGTCGACTTTTGCCGGTAACCGCGAACCGGTAAAACTGCTGGTCAGCAGGAAAACCGGATCATCGATCGACTTCTATGCACCGGAATTGCCCCTGTTAACCGTGTCGATCAGCATCAACGAACCGATCATCGACATCCGGGTTTTTCATCACCACAAACCCCACGTGCATATCCGCTTGAGCAGGCAAGCACAATCCACTCTCCAGGCTGAACAAACCTCGCCGCTGTCTGCCTGTAAAAAAGTTTAGGGAGAATAAACGCAACACCCCTGCCCATCATGGCAAAAACTGGAGACAGGATAGACCGGAAATAACCGTCTATCCGGCCTCAATCCACTCAACTCCCCTGGATTTCAGGTTGAATCCACACTCTTTCATTGCCTTTCAGGCCTTCCGGTTTGCTTTAGGCAACAAGCCGCCGTGAAATCTGGTCAGGTTTACTCTGGGCTTGGGTACCAGCGCCGCCAGCCTGGCGATGAAGTCCTGCGGTTTAAAGGTGATATGGGTTGTACCATCACTGTATGGCGTTTTGAGTTGATATCGGATATTCCCCGAAGGGGTCAATGACAGGCGCTTCTCGGAGACCGCTGGTCTTATCATATTGAGATTCCAGATCACGTTACGACTGTAGGGCAGACCCACGCGCTAGTAGCGTACCTCGATGCTTTATTCGCAGAGACAAACATCTTCCCAACCAATTGGCGTAGCTGGTAAATCTCCAGTCAGGATATCCTCGGGGAGCTCTCCGGTCGGAAAGGCCTTCTGGTCTGGCGTCTGCTGCGAAAACGCTTTCGATAATCGCCCATGGTCATGCCGATACTGCGTTTGAACAGGCGTCTGAAGGAGCTGATGTCCGTGTAGCCGACACTGCTGGCTACGCTTTCGTGTGACTTGCCCGTACTCTCAAGCAGCCATTTCGCCTTGTCGATCCTGAGGTTTTGCAGGCAGGCATTGGGTCCCTGACCCGTTGCGCTTTTAAATCGCCTTTTCAACGTCCGGTCACTCACGTTGAGGCGTGCGGCGAGTTCAGGTACCTGTAACGGATCACCCAGGTTCTTATGCATCAGCTCATGGGCCTTGGTGACCACCGGGTCATCATATTTACGCACGCTGCTGACGCGGAAGGCGGCCTGCGAGTGTCGACTGCTGTCCAGCAACAGGTAACGGGCGGTCAAATGGGCAACTCTGCTATTGATATAGCGGCGAATGACCTCCAGCATCAGATCCTGATAGGAGGTGGAAGCGCCGGCGCTGAGAATGGAGTCCGCTGCCACCAGCAACTCACCGCTGTTGAGATGGATATCCGGATATCTGGCGGCAAAGAGTCCCTCCACGGGCCAGCCGGTGGTGGCTTGCTTATCCCGCAGCAATCCCGCCTCGGCAACGAAAAAGCTGCCGGTACAGCTGCTGGTGATCAGACTCTTACCGGCGGCGCGCCTGGCCAGCCAGGTGATCAACGGTCTATTGCTTTCAAGGATATTCACCAGGCGGGTTTCATCGATGACCGACATGCCGGGTATGTAGATCACATCCACCTGGCGTATCCCTTTCAGGCTGCAATCCACCGCCTGCAGCATGCCGTTGCCGGTTTTCACCGGCCGGCCTGAGACGGAGGCCACCTTCCATTCGAAACGGGGCAGCTCCTTTTTGCCCATGGCGTCGATTATTCTGTTGGCGGCGTAGAGCATATCGATGGAGCCGGCGATGGCCGAGGCCATACACTCATCTATGGCGACGATAGCGACGGTAACGGTCGTTTTCATAATGGCGGATATGGCATTAAAGATGTCATTTATGACTCTTACTGACAACCTAGTCCAGGACTATATTTTTTTCAACACCGGTAATCTGCCCCAGAAGAGAATCTAGAGGAGAAAGAAAATGTCCCTATCGACCGCACAAGCCATATCCAGGCCGCGCAACAGAAAAAACACGCGCAAGAGCACACCGGTTCAGCGCGCCTTCTCTACCCTGACACGGGTATCTCCCTCTCTGGCCGGACGATTGGCTAACTACTTCTGGTATCGCACCCAACATCGCTCCGTGACAGCGGATGAACAGCGTGTTTTGGGTCAGGCGAGTGTTGAAGTAAGACGATATGGCGGGAAGTCAGTTCGCGTCTATCGATGGGGTGAAGGCCAGCCAGTACTGCTGACTCACGGGTGGAACGGCGATGCGGGGCAGATGACCTTCCTGGTGGAGGCGCTGGTGGAACAGGGCTTCCAGGTCAGCGCATTCGATGCGCCTGGCCATGGTCGTTCTTCCGGCAGCAGTACAGATATCTTCGAAATCAGCGGTTTTATCACGCAACTGCTACAGGAGTCTGGAGATGATACGGCAGTGATTGCCCACTCTTTTGGCGGCATGTGTACGCTGCACGCAATCTCGAACGGTGCCCGTGCGAGCGCAGTGGTCTGTATCTCTACACCCAAGGACGTCACCACCCTGTTACAGCAGTTTTCAAGTCTCCTGGGTTTGAATGAGGTGGTAGTCGGTCAATTGAAACGCCGTCTTGAGCAGCGCTTCGGTGAAGATATGTGGTCTCGGTTTTCCATGCAGGAGTGGGTTCGTCTTGCAGATCTTCCTGGACTGATCATTCATGACTCGCGGGATAGATACATTCCGGTTTCCAACGGCAGAGCAGTACACGCGGCCTGGGCAGACAGCGAACTCCAGATAACCCGGGGGCTTGGACATATGCGCATCCTGCAAGATGCCGAGGTTATCAGCAGCATCAAGCGCTTTCTTGGTCGACTCAAGTCAGTGAATGAGGAGCAGTGACAGTCAAGAACTTGGTGGGGCAGGGCCCCACCCGCTCGAGTAGGTTTTTATCTTTCGGTGCGTCTACTATTCTGTTGCTGGCCGCCTGATCCTCGATACTGGCTATCACCTTGGTTTCGCCTCCGCACTTCGAACAGACCGACACATCTATGTTGATCACGCGCTTCAGACATTGCGCCCAGGTCATCGCCTGGTGACGATGTTCGGCGGTTTTGTCCTCCGATTGTGATGGGTTGCCCTTCCCGCGCCGGGTGGGTGCCACGTAACTTCGATGTCTGCTGTTGGGTGCAAATACCCAATGGAACCGGGTCAGGTTCACTCTTGGCTTGGGAACCAGCAACGCCAGCTTGGCTATGAAATCCAGTGGTTCGAATATGACATGGGTCGTGCCATCATTGTTAGGGTGTTTTGAGTTGGGTTGAGCAACGACCTTTAACTCATTTTTACCTATCAGGATGGCAATGTTATTTACTCGTGTAGTGTAAATACATGTACTAGAGCCAAATCGAATTCCCACGATACAAGGTTGATTACGATGGGTGTGCCCCCAATCCGCCCATCACCGATCTTGTGAAAGGATAGTTAAGCCTTACTGATCAGGTATGGGTTGCCGTTATTGTTTGAATTGGATCAATACTTGCCAGGTATACAGGCCAATCACACATTTCTTGGTGGCTGACACAATGTTCAAGACCATTTTAAAAAATAGAAACCAATAATAACTCTGCCGAAGTCATGCGAATAGGCTATTCAACGTGAGCAAACAGTTTGATCTACAATACGGGTATTGATGATCGACATAATTTTAATATTCATGGTATTGCAAGCAATAAGTAAAGATATGACATTTTTTTATAGATAATAACTACGTACACATTTTTTCAGCATATTCCAGGATAATATTTTCGGAGGCTCCACCATGTCGTCTTTTGCTCAAGATATATATCCTCATCGCCACAACCGTGGCTCCTTAACCCAAAGCCTGCTTTCTAAAGTAGATACAAACTGGACCCGTGTTGTTCCTGTTGGACATGCGAGTAGTCCTCCTGGCGATGTACTGCGATGCGTTATCAATGGCAGTCGCATACAATGCAATTACACACCAACCTTTCTCGATAAACGTCGTATTAGGGCATTACTCAAAGCATGGGGACGAACCATATCAGACCGTTATCTGGATCTTAACCGCATCAACAGCCTAGATTCTCGACGCCACGACAGTGAGCAAGCTGCATTTGATCTATTACGGCAAAATGCACCAAGGGGTGCCGTAATGTTTATCATGAATAGCATCTCGCAATCCAGACAGCCTTACTTTATTGGTCAGAACCTGTGGGAAGGGTGGGGTTACAACGAATATTTTAGTGCATTGCTGAATTGGGACGACAGACACTGCTACGGCTTGATCAACACATTACGGAGAGAACAAGGTCGTTACGGTGCAGGAGGTACTCCAGGTCATCTATGGGCTGCTACACGACGCTGGCTAGCATCGAATCAAGACAACGGTATCTATCGCGAAGTCGGATTAAGAGTCGATTGAACCCTAATTGCGACATAATATGTCTTCATAATAATCAGATGCAAGGTAAATAATGTGCTAGGGGTGTTTGTAAATTCAGACATTATGATCTACATCATCATTGGTATCGGCCTTGTTATGGCATTCGGTATAGGTGCCAATGACTTCAGTAATTCGATGGGGCCAGCGGTTGGCGGAAAGGTCATTGGCTTAGGTACAGCGATGGTTTTGGCTGCAATATTTGAATTTATTGGAGCTATGTTTCATAGCACTAGTGTTACTAAGACCATACGCAACAATATTATCAGCTTTGACCAGTTGAATGATCAGTCTTCAATACTACTCTACGGTATGATCTCAGCATTACTGGCTGCTGGTCTCTGGCTATTATTTGCCTCAGCCAGAGGATGGCCTGTATCTACAACTCATTCAATCATTGGTGCTATTCTGGGTTTCGGTATCGCAGGGATTGGTTTTGATGCAGTTCATTGGAACGATGTCTCAATTATCGCCAGTAGCTGGATTATTTCACCACTACTGGGTGGAGCGATTGCATACTTGCTGATGAAAGGAATCATTATCCTGATATTTGAGTCTGGATCGCCTGTTAAGGCCGTCAAACGCTGGGGACCAATGTATGTCCTTCTTACTGGTTTTACACTTTCCTTGGCACTCTTATTCAAAGGTATGACGCTATTTGTTGACGATGCAATGGAAGCATATGAGATCTTCATCATGGTTATGCTGGCTGGTACAGTTATATCGGTAATGGGTCTGTTTGCCTTTTTAAATCTGGATGTGGATGAGGTGGAACATGCTTTCTATCCCATGATCCTGTTTACAGTCTGCACCATGGCCTTTGCACATGGTGCAAATGATGTAGCCAATGCGGCAGCGCCTGTTGTGATAGCCCTTGATATGCTAAATAACGCTGAAAAGGAATTGAGCAACCAGTTGACACTGAAACAGCTCTATCTCATCTGTACTGCTGGCATCATACTCGGCATGGTATTATTTGGAACCAGAGTTCTAAGAACGGTAGGGACCCAGATCACTGCACTTTCACCATGCAGGGCCTTTTGTGCCTCACTGTCAACTGCCGGAACTGTCGTGGCAGCATCAACCATTGGACTGCCTGTCTCTACAACTCATATTCTAATCGGTGCTGTACTTGGCGTGGGTCTTGCTAAGGCCAAGCATAGCGTTCATTGGAACACTATCCGTAAAATATTCTATGCCTGGCTGATCACTATTCCTGTAACAGGTATACTTGCGGCACTTCTTTTTTCGGTTATTACTGTGTTTCACTAAAATACCCTTCACACCTATTTCATAATTAGTTGCCGTTTGTGGTTTTAACTCCTAGGGCCTGTTAACACTAATCCAATCGACTCTGCTGGAGCTGTTTTTTTACCCAGCAAGGCAGAATGAGCGAGGTTTAGCCGTGCTAAATGAGCGAATGATAACGCCGCTGGGTGGAAAAACAGCCCCAGCCCTTCGGGTTGTGCCTGAAAATGCGCCACTCGGCGTTGCTCGTCACTCATTTGGAATCACCAAACCTCACTCCTCGCGCCTTGATTGGCGCATTTTCAGACACAACAGAGCCGATTG
>QBVD01000074.1 GCA_003058525.1 gamma proteobacterium symbiont of Ctena orbiculata
AAAGTGCCCGACATTCCAACTTCAAATGGGTGAATACCATGCTTGGGAACGTCAAGAATTCTTTGCTGGGTACTTTTCATGCTATACGAGAAAAACATGTGCCTCGCTATTTGGCTGAATTCGAGTATCGATTCAATCGCCGCTTCAATCTTCCTTCAATGATTGAACGGTTGCTCTTTGTTGCTTTGCGTACTCCGCCGATGCCTTATCGCCTCCTGAGAATGGCTGAGGTTTATGGGTAATCAGGTTAGCTTTTGCCTTGGCAGAGAAATAGTCAAGCACATCTGCTTCTAGGTAAAGGGGTAAATTATATTTTGCATTGGCGTTGTGGAATTTACCGCGCTCGCCTTTGGAAAAATCATATTCATCACACATTGTTATCACCCATGCTCGTATTGCTTAATCTCGTGTTTGGTGGCTCGACGTGCGGAAATCACGCGGATGGAGAAGGCCTCTCGGTTTTGGTTGTGATGGTTGTGTTCCACTACCTACTTTATACGCGCGGAATATCCTTATTTTTGAGTTGTCGCCGTTTATGAACAACGGTGACGATATGAACTCGGTGGTCATGCAGATGGTAAATCACGCGCCAAGAATGGACGCCAATCTCCCGTAGCTGTTCGTCCTTTGCTTCAGGTACCACCTTACCCATACGGGGCAGTTCCGCGAGGGTGGCCGCCTTCTCAGTAATCGCATTGATAACCGGTTTTGCATTCATGGGTGATGCTTGGGCAATGTAATCATGAATGGCTTTTAAGTCAGCTCGGGCACGCGGTGTCCAGATTACCATTGTTCAATCTGACGCATGAGTTCCTCATGAGAAATCGTTTGACCTGCCTCGATCTCCTGCATGCCCTGATGGATTTTATTGAGTACATAGAGACGGTATACGATTTCGTCAAAATCCACGTTGTCCGGTAGGCGCTGTATGGCTTCCAGGGCTTCCTGTTTGGCGGTTTGGCTGTGCATGGCTGGTATTCCTCTATATTGAATTGAGACATACATAATATGCCTCTGGGTTTATCTAAATACTTACACATGCTTATTTAGACATTAAGTATACAGATATTCAGGGAATAGGGGGCTGTCTGTCTATCCTAGGGGACGACACCCAGATCAACTACACCGACGCCGGCATCAACCTGAGCCAGGCCTTTCATGCCGGCTATCGCTACGACGAGCTGGGCAACCGGGTGCGGAGCAACGATCGGGGCTACGTCTACGAGGCCAACAACCGCATGACCAACGCCTACGACGGGCGCAACGAGGTGGTGATCAGCACCATTGCCTACGACGGTTTCGGCAACCGCACCCGCATCAGCAGCGCCGCGGGCACGGTCAACTACAGCTACGACCTCAACAACCGGGTGGTCAGCAGCAGCGCCGGAGAGAGCTGGGTCTACGACGAGGTGGGCAACACCACCCGCCACAACAAGACCGGGGGCGAGTACACCACCAGCGAATAAGACGCCGCCAACCGCACCATCCGGAGCTTCAGCCATAGCTACGACGATGGGGAGTGGTCCGACGTCACCACCCACATGGTCTACGACGGCGCGGGCAACGTGGTCAATACCCAGATCCGCGCCAACGACTACGGCTTCGACGAACTGGCCTACTACGACGTGCGCTACAACGTGCAGCGCAAGCAGATCACCAACTCCTACGTGGAAGGGGCCAAATACCTCTACGGCGACGCCTACTTCAGCTACGACGAGAACGGCCAGCTGACCTACGTGGACCGAGGGCGTAAGAAGGGGGCGCAACAGAACAGCGCCGCCCGCTTCACCTACGACAACCAGGGCCAGATCATTGCCCGCACCGAGCAGCCCACCGCGGCCTTCAACCCGGATTTTATGCGCGGCTACTATGTGGATCCGGACCAGGCTTTCGAGGAAGACGCGAGCGGCTTCTACCACACCACCCTCTCCGAGCAGGCCCGCAAGAAAAATATAGGACACCCGTAAAAATCTTGCGAACTCACCCTACGAGATGTAGGGTTAAAGGAAATCATCATGGACAACAAGGAGGTTGTGATGACACGCGCTCGCGAAACCTTAGTCAGCCTGGAAACCACCCCTTACCATCACTGTATCTCCCGCTGTGTACGCCGTGCCTGGTTGTGTGGTGAAGATCCCTATACAGGCCAAAGTTTTGAACATCGTCGCCAATGGGTGCTCGACCGACTACAGGAATTAGTCGGCATTTTCGCTATCGACGTGTGTGCCTATGCCATCATGTCCAACCACTATCATGTTGTTCTGCATGTGGATGCCGACAAGGCCAAAGGTATGACGGATCAGCAGGTTATCGAACAATGGAACCGGTTATATAAAGGCTACATGCTGGCAGATCGTTATCTGGCGGGTGAGGTGATGATCAGGGCGGAATGGGAAGCACTATCAGAGCTGATAGAGAAGTGGCGATTACGCCTTTATGATATCAGCTGGTTCATGCGTTGTTTGAACGAACACCTTGCACTACAAGCCAATGCGGAGGACAACTGCAAGGGAAGATTCTGGGAAGGACGGTTCAAGAGTCAGGCCCTGCTGGACGAAGGAGCGCTGCTAACCTGCATGAGCTATGTCGATCTCAATCCCATCCGGGCAGGATTGGCAGAGACACCGGAGCATTCGGATTTCACATCGGTCCAAGAACGAATCGAGGCTTATGCCGAGCGACGATCCGAGAACAAAGCCAAGCCGGGGCCAAAACGACAACCGACAAAGCCTCATCCTTTTAAGAGCGGGAGAGAGAAAGGCTCTGTGAAGTGCATTGATTTTGAGCTGAATGACTATCTGCGCCTGGTAGATTGGACAGGGCGAGCCATACGCGAGGATAAAAAAGGTGCAATACCAAGTGAACTTGCACCAATCCTAGAGAGGATTGGTTTGAATCCGGATGCCTGGTTGACAAGCGTCAGATACTACAATCGAAATTACTTTTCGGTATTGGGTGCAATTGATCGAATCAAGGCATATGCCCAGACGCAGAAAAAGAGTTGGCATCGAGGTCAGCGTGCAGTATTGCGCAGTTATCGTCTTGTCATGGCATAGTCGGTATTAAACAGAGTTAGAAATAGAGTCTGGTATCGAAATAATTAATAACATTTAACGAGTGTCCCATTAATCTTGTAAACCACTACACCTAGAAGCGGACTCCTAGCGTCATCATGAAACCGTTCACTAAAATATCTTCCTCTGTGCGAACAGGTTCAAAATTATCATCGAGTGCAATATCTGTGAAGGTTGCTTCTGCGCTGTCATATGAAGCCTCTATAAAGAAACTGGCAGAGAGGGAGTGTCCAATTTCCAAGCCAATGGCTCCAATAGCACCAACAGCATTTTCATCTTTGAGAAAGTCGCCATCATTTATATGAATAGTTGCGCCAAGCCGTGCATAGAGTCGAACGTCAGATGATTCCAAGAAACTGTATCCAAGGGACATCTGAATAGGTACATCGGTATACTCGACATCACCCGTTACCAGAACGAATGGCCCAATACCGGCATCGAGGCGAATGCCTGAATCGAATAGAGATGCATAACGATATGATATCCCAATAGGTGCGCCATGATCAAAATCATCAAGATTGAGATTGTCTTCATGCCAATCCCATATGTCCTTAGCGCCAGATACATAAGAGAATCCAAAATAGTGAGCTGAGTCGGCTGAATGAACAGCCCCGGATACTAAGAGCAAGAGCAGCCCGGCCGTATATCCAAATAAAGAAGAAATCATCATATTCTTTTTCATAATGTTATTGAAACTCCATAAATCAGATCGAAATCAGGCTGCGACTGATATAATTCAACCATGTGCGAGATAGCAACTAAGGATAAATAAGGGACGCCCAATAAAACCTTTCCAAATAAATCTATACATACCTCAATGAGCCCGCACCCTGCGGCTAAACACCCGTTCAGTTTTTCGTCAATTTCCGGATTCAGGCTTACGCAGGGGCGGATGAGTGGTTGGTTGATTAAATTAAAATGCAGATTAAATTTTTCCAATAGGCACACCGTCATCTTCATGCATCGCAGTGTTTCCATAGTTGTCCTTTGACCAATCTGGATAATCCTGCTCTATTTCAGATTGATAATCAGCATATACCTCCTTGAGGTAACTCTTGGCCTCCTCATTTTTCACGACAAGTTGCGAACCCTCTAATGTTTCGAAAGAAGGCCCAGAAAATTCAACAGTTTTTATGTGATCATCAATACAGTGAATCTTGAGTCCTGTTGAATCGGAAATGTACACGTCATGAGGGTTGAAGTCATACTCCTCTTCAACAATCCCGAAATCATATTTCTTCAAAATATCTTCATTGCACTCCTTGCCTGCCAATGAGCCTTCCAGGAGTTTCGAAGAATAACGCAATGGCTTAAAATAAAACCGTCCAGCGACGACTCCCATGTTGACCTGTGTATGGACGTAGTACACTTTACCAGGACCCGTGGTAATTTTTATCATATCGTCATTTTCACCACCCTCCATATAGAAGTAGTGATCTCCCTGGGGTACTTCATAGATAATTTTTGTACGGGATCCGAGAGTACCCACTAATATCATGCCTTCAGCATTGGGAGCGAACTCAACAATGGTGTTGGAAAGTGCAACTCCGATTAACTCTGGTCGGGAAAAGATGATGTAACTGTTGTTCTTGTTGGTGATGATTTGGCTGGTTTGCTTATCAGATTTGGTGTAAGTAGAACTGGCACATCCAGCTATTGCTAAACTGGAGATTATTCCTATTGCGAGCGACCTGAATTTGTTTTTCATATATTCATTACTCCATAATATATAACAATGATATTGATAAAATAATTCACATTTAAATTTAGTATTTTCAACACATCAGCAATATTTCAAACATCGCATATTATTGATCTCGCAGGCTTGCTTCGTGTTATTGCGTTGTAATATAAATCAACCGCACTTCAATCATGTCATCATTTATCTATCCTGATATGGCAGGAAAAGTTTAGGCCACAGGTGAAAATAGGGGATACCCAAATAAAATGCCCAATAAAAATGGATGGGGCAGGCCATATGAGATGATAGAAAGGGACGATACAAAGTGAACTTGCTCCAGTCCTGGAGAGGATTGATATGTATCCGGATGCCTTCATGATATCAGCTGGTTCATGCGTTGCATCAATGAGCCGATAGCGCGCCAGGCCAGCCAGGAAGAGGGTTGTACCGGGCGCTATTGATAAGGCCTTTGCGGCCTGTATGGCCTATGTGGTCACAATTCAGTCAGGGCAGGGATGGCTGAGTCACCGGAGCAATCCGAGTTTACCTCTATCGCTGAGCGGACAGACAAGCTTAAGCAAGGTCATGTTCCGGCAAAAGAAGAGAGTAATCCGAGTGGCTTACATCCGTTTGCTGGATACCAACCCAAAAGCATACCCAAAGGTTTAGCGTTTCGACTGAAGGAGAATCTTGAACTTGTTGATTGGACGGGGCGTGCCATCTTGGAGTACATGCGTGGTTATATTCCTGCCAATCAACCACCAATTTTAGAATGGTTACAAATCGATCTCCAGCGTTGGCTCTACATGACGCAGCATTTTGAAAGCCGGTTCAAAGGGCTTGTGGGTACGAGCTATAAACTTAAAGAGGCCTGTCAACGACTCGGTTATCATCGAACATCTAATCTTGGTGCTGCTTTACGCTATCTCGCCTAGACACCGGCCGTATAGGAATTTTCTTCGTGTATTTGTCTGCTGATTATTGGCCAGATTGAAAGATATTCGATATCCAAACCTCACTTTTAGTCTTTTGAATTGATCACCATTGGCACTATCTAAATCGCCAGTCCAGCTTTTAAATTAAGCATTTATTAAGCATTACTTAAAAAACAATTAAGAAACTCCGGCGCTTCTAAGGTCATTTGTAAACAATATGTTAACAATATTTTGAACACTACATTTTATTGACCTTACGGGGTTGCTTTTATTGATTGCGATGTGATAAAAATCAACCCCACTTTTATCATGCCATTTACGATTTATCCCGATATGGCAGGAAAAGTTTAGCCCACAGGGAATACTCGGATTTGGGCACATAGGGATTTGGTTGCTTAAAAAATGAGCGCCGGATTCAACGTTTATTACATGAATGGTATGAGCATCTTCTCTCCTCAGCGTGATTGATGCTCAGTCGAGGAACTGACGAAGTTGACTAGTGATCTGGCGCTTGCGCTGACCAATGATATGCTGTGGACAGCTATCCTCATTGCCGCACCTGTCCTGGGTTTGAGCATGTTGGCCGGTCTTATCATCAGTATCTTCCAGGTTGTCACACAGATTCAGGAAATGTCGTTGACATTCGTGCCGAAGATCTTGGTGGTTGCCTTGACACTCATCGTGTTCGGTTCATGGATGATGCAGACACTCTTACGCTTTGCCTCAACCACCATAGCCAACATCCCCAACTATTTCTGAAGCCATGTTGTTTGAAACGGATATCACGATGATCACGGCAGCGCTTCTGGTCGCTACGCGGGTTTCTCCACTGTTTCTGCTTACCCCATTGTTTGCAATCACTCGAGTTCCGGCACGGGTGAGAGTGTTGTTTGTTCTTGCCTTGTCGGCTGTATTGACGGCTGGTATAGGAGTATTGCCTATCGATCCACCGGCCACATTGAGCGGACTGATGCATGCCATGGTCAATGAATTGATTCTCGGCATGATCCTGGCTTTCGGGCTCTTCACCGCATTCGGCGCTTTTCTATTCGGTGGAAGAATTATCGATTTTCAGATGGGCTTCGGTGTCGCGAACCTGATCGATCCGGCCACTCAGTCACAGGCGCCGATGCTCGGTACAGTGCTCAATCTGATGGCGGTGATGACCTTCTTTCTGCTCGATGGCCACCATCTGTTGATTCGGGGATTGGTCTATTCGCTGCAGAAGATACCGCCCGGCAGTTCGTTGCATGAAGTTGATGTGCAGGCGATCATCGCCCAATTCGGTGTGATGTTTGTGTATGGCCTGGCTGTTGTCGCTCCTGTGGTGGCTGTCTTGTTGATGCTGGATGTGGGGATGGCAGTGGCTGCAAGGACCATGCCTCAGGTGAATATGTTCATCGTCGGGTTTCCCTTGAAGATATTTATGGGGTTGTTGGTATTGGCCCTGTCGCTCAACTATATGGGACCGTTGCTGGAGAAGATTTACGCCTCGATATTTATCTACTGGCAGCGGGTGTACGGGTAGGCAAGTGGCTGAGCAACAGACTGAACAGGACCGTACCGAACCGGCGACACCGACCAAGCTGCGTGATGCAAAGCGCCGTGGTCAGGTGACGAAAAGTCTCGAGGTAAACTCCCTGTTCATTCTTTCGATGGGCGTCTCACTCTTCTATCTGCTAGGGGAGGGGATGATTTCACGCCAGTTGGCGTTGAGTCATGAGCTGCTTTCCAATGCCCATCGCATACAGCTTGATCCTGCACAGACGCTATCGTTGTTCGAGTATACGGTCGATTGGATAGTGTCGATCTTCTGGCCGGTAATGGCGGCACTGGTGGTCGTGGCCATATTGATGAACATGGCACAGACAGGCCCCGTATTCTCCTTTTTTCCGCTCAAGCCCGACATGAGCCGTATCAATCCGGTTAACGGTTTCAAACGTCTCTTCTCGGTGAGGTTGCTGTTTGAGTCCCTCAAGACAGTGATCAAACTGCTGCTCTTTGCCGGAGTACTCTATTTCGCCATCTCTGCGCTTTTACCCTCATTGGTCAGCCTGCTTGACCGACATCCGGACAGCTATCCGCTCTATCTGGCCGATAAGGCCAACTCGATTGCCTTGAAACTGTTGGCGGTTCTGCTGTTTATCGCACTGCTCGATCTGCTCTATACCCGTTGGGATTATGCAAAGCGAATGCGGATGAGCCGCCGTGAGATCAAGGATGAGGTAAAACGGCGTGAGGGCGATCCGCAGATCCGGGCGAAGATCCGTGAGTTACAGCGGGAGGCGGCCAAGCGTGCCGGTTCCCTGCGAAAAGTGCCTGATGCGGATGTTCTGATCACCAATCCGACCCATCTTTCCGTCGCTTTGGTCTACCAGCGTGGCGTGATGGCCGCACCTCAAGTCACAGCCAAAGGCGCAGGTGAGCTTGCCTGGAGGATGCGGGAAGTCGCCCGGCTTCACCGTGTGCCGATCGTAGAGAATAAGGCGTTGGCAAGGCGTTTATTCCAGTCGGTGGAGATCGACCAGCCGATCAGTGAAGAACTCTATCCGCTCGTAGCGAAGATTCTCGTGCGGATCTTCGCCGGTCGAAACGGCAATGCGGGAGGAACGGTGGCCGGTTAACGGCAATACGCGTATGGAAACGATTAAGGGACTTCTCCGCAAGCAGAGCGATCTGATCCTGGTGTTCGGCATGATCGGTATACTGATCGTGCTGTTTTCGCCGATCCCGTCGCAGTTGCTCGATTTTCTGCTGATCGCCAATCTCAGCTTCGCCATGCTGATATTGCTGTTGACCTTCTATGTGGACAAACCGTTGCAGTTTTCCACCTTCCCTTCGATTCTGCTCATCGCCACCCTGTTTCGACTCTCCCTCAATATCGCCGCGACACGGTTGGTGCTTGGCGATGCCTATGCGGGTGAGGTGATCGACGCCGTCGGCAACCATGTGGTCGGCGGCAACTATGTCATGGGCATGATCGTCTTCCTGGTGCTGGTGGTGGTGCAATATGTGGTGGTGACCAACGGTGCGCAACGGGTTGCGGAAGTCGCGGCACGCTTCACCCTCGATGCCATGCCCGGCAAGCAGATGAGTATCGACGCCGATCTGAATATGGGCCTGATCAATGAACAACAGGCCCAGGAACGGCGCAAGGATATCGAGAAGGAGGCCAATTTTTACGGCGCCATGGATGGTGCCAGTAAGTTCGTCAAGGGTGACGCCATCGCCGGTATCATCATCATACTCATCGATATCATCGGCGGCCTGATCATCGGTGTCGCGCAGATGGGAATGGAGTGGTCCGAAGCGTTGCGCCGGTTCACCCTTTTGACCATCGGTGATGGCATCGTGACTCAGATCCCCGCGTTGGTCATCGCCACGGGTACCGGCATTATCGTTACCCGGGCCGCATCCGACGAGGCACTCAGTCAGGCGGTCTCGAGTCAAGTCACAAAATATCCGAAGATTCTGATCCTGATCGGCCTGACCCTGTTGGCGCTTATGCTGCTTCCCGGCATCCCTGCCTTTCCGGTGTTTCTGGTATTGCTGATGGTTGCACTGGTGGCCCTTTATTCATTTCGCAAGAGACAGTTTCAGACAGAGGAGACCGAGGTGCTCGAGCCGGAGTCCGGTGAGCAGGATCTCTATGGCATGCTGACCGTCGATCCCATCGAGATTCAGGTCGGCCAGGGATTGGTACCGCTGTTCGGTGGTGACGACAGCCTGTTCATGGAACGGATCGCGGTGTTCCGCAAGCAGTATGCCTTGGAGCAGGGATGCGTAATCCCCAAGGTCCGGGTCAAGGACAATAAGAAGCTGCCACCACAGGGTTATGAGATTCGGCTCTATGGCGCCAAGGTCGGCAGTGGCGAGGTGCTCGATGATCGTCTGTTGGCGATCAACCCCGGGCAGGTGGGTAAGACACTGGAAGGGGTTCAGACCAAGGACCCCACCTACGGATTGCCCGCCATCTGGGTGGTCGAGGAGCAAGTCCCGACGGCACGCGAAGCGGGGTACACCCTGGTGGAACCGGCGATGGTGTTGATGACCCATCTGAGTGAGATCGTTCGCCAGCAGTCATCCAATCTGCTGACCCGGGCTGAGACAGAACGATTGACCGAGCGGGTCAAGGAACAGGATCCGGGACTGGTCGACGAATTGATTCCCGGCGTCATGAGTTATACCGAAGTGCAGAAAGTATTGCAGAATCTGCTGCGTGAAAAGGTTTCGATACGCAATATGGCACTGATCCTAGAAGCCTTGGTCGACTACGGCAAGCAGACCAAGGATTTCGACCAGCTTACCGAACTTGTGCGTCAAAAACTCGGTCCGCTGATTTGTCAGTCCCTGGCCAGTAAAGAGGGTGATCTGCATGTACTGCTGCTAGATCCCTCCATCGAGCGTACCCTCTCGGCGGGTGTGCGTGCCGAGAAGGATCAGTCTAGGCTGACCATCGACCCCAACATGTCGCAGCAGATCCTCACCAAGATCGCCGGCAGTGTGGAGCATATGATGCAATCCAATCTGATGCCGGTATTGCTCTGTGCACCTGAATTGCGACGTCATCTTCGCCACTATACCGAGCGGGTCATGCCGCACCTCTCGGTGCTCTCCATGTCGGAGGTCCCCCATGCGGTCAACGTCAAGTCGTTCGGGATGGTGAGTCTATGAGCGTGACCCAGATAACACATCTCGTACAGGGGACCCTCACCAAGGGTGCGGGCTGGTATGTCGAAGGTGATGCTTCGTTTACCCGTACCCTGACCATCGGCCAGATACTCAAGGCAAAGATTCTGCGCCACTATGAGGGAGGGCGCTACCTGGCTGAGATCAATGGTCAACAGAAGGTGGTCGACAGCACTATTCCCTTGCGGGTCGGGGAAATGGTTCATGGCCGTGTGACAGCGCTGGACGACCGGATTCATCTGCAACGTGTTGTAAGTGACACAGACCGGCAGCAGTCGGAGAAGGCTGCAAAGCAACCCCGCTTTGCCGGCAGTGTGCAGTGGCTCGATGAACTGTTTGCCCGTTATCAGGTAAGTCTCAATCCGGGGGACCGTGCGGCGCTGATGCGTCAGGCCTCACGCGCCTCCCAACCCCAACTTATGGCCCTTGCAGGCCTGGTGCTTAGTAAGTTGGGCACGACAATCACACCTGAATTCCTGAATGGGCTCTACCGTGTTCTGAACTCCTCCAGACTACAGGCGTTAGTGGAAAATCTGGATAGTCCCAATCGTCTGGCCACGACCGAAGCCGCTACTACACACATGGGATCGGATGACACAGTACAGCAGCTTGCCGGATTGATGGCGGACACCCGTTTCGAAAACTTGCGTCGCAATGGAGAGATTCCGTTGATGGACAAAGGGGCAGATACGACAAGGTCCAAGAACGATCCTAGAGACGGACCAGTGCTTGACGACAGGTCCGGCGAGGGTGGCAAACAGAAGTGGAATGATCCCTATCTGGAGTGGTCGTTGGGACAGCGTCTGCTCAATACCCAGAGCGAGGGGTCGGTGAGTCACCGCTTGAGTCACTTCCCACTCTGGTTCGGCGATCGACTGGTGGAGATCAGTGTCGCGCTCTTCTCTCAGCAGGAGCAATCGTGTGGCGATGACGGCATCCGACATCGCCGTCTGGTGTTATCGCTGGAGACAGCCAATCTGGGCCATCTGGAGATCACCGTCAATCTGGCTGATCGCCATTTACGTTTGCACATGGTCACGGGAGAGGAAGCGGCAACCGAGCGTTTGGCACGCCATTTCGGTGAGCTCCGATCGCAACTCGAAAGATATGGTTGGGAGATCGACGAGATCGATTATATCACCGAGGCGGCGGTGGAAGACGGGGCAGCGGTGAGAGCGGTGGTCGAGCACCATATCACCCAGGACAGCCTGTCCCGGTTGATGTGACAGATGGCCGATGATGGACCGAACAAGGTTGTCGGCCTGAAATACGAGCCGGATCAGGGATTGCCCCGGGTAATCCTGAAGGGCGGCGGGAAACTGGCAGAGGAAATTATCGCGGCGGGTGAACGAATGGATGGACCGCCGTTAGTCAAGGACGAGCGATTACTGGAAGCACTCTATCGCCTCCCTGTTGATGGGGAGATCGGACAGGAACTGTTCGAATTGGTGGCGGCGCTACTGGTACATGTATTTGCGATCGATGAACTGGCGAAGGAATAGATGACATGGGCAGTGCCTTGACGATAACTGAAGCAAGCATGATCAACGGGATGCGACATCTCGATATCATCAGCCACAATCTGGCGAATGCCGATACCGTGGGTTACAAGCGGGAGTTGGCCGTAACGCGGCCATTCAGCACCTACCTTCTGGCAGCGGGGATGGACGACCTCAGGGGCGGCAACCCCGGCCTCACCAAAGCCACCGATTTCACGATCGGTGCGTCGCGCCACACAGGCAATCCATTGGATCTGGCCATCGAGGGTGATGGTTACTTCGTTGTCGAATCGCCCCAGGGCACACTCTACACACGGCAGGGCAACTTCACACTTGATGCTGCGGGTTTTCTTGTTACGACAGATGGATATCGGGTGGCCGGCGAAGGGGGATCGATGCGCCTGACTTCGGACCAACCGCGCATCGACAAGGAGGGCGTGCTCTGGGAGGCGGGAGAGATGGTCGGCCGTCTCAAAATAGCGCGCTTTTCCGATTCTCGACAACTGGAGAAATTGGGCAGCGGCCTGTTTCGGGCCGAAGCGGCAGTTCCATTACCGGAGACAGCGATGGGACCCGGCTTACGGCAGGGTTTCATCGAAACCTCCAATGTCAATGGGATGAATGAAATGGTCGATCTGATCGCCACCATGCGCCAGCTTGAGGGTGGACAGAAGGTTATTCAAGGTTACAGCGAGATGCTGGATCTGGCGATCCAGACCATCGCCGACATTTAATGCGCACAGACGCTGAGGAGTCAAAATGATCGAATCATTAAGTATCGGCGCAAGCGGCATGCAGGCGCAACAGACGCAAATTGATGTAATTGCCAACAATCTGGCCAACGTCAATACCATGGGTTTCAAGAAGAGCCGGGTCGATTTCGAGGATCTGATGTACAAGGAGATGGCACGTAGCAGAAGCAACCTGTTACCGACTTTCGATTTAGCACGGCCTGTCGGTGTTGGCGTCGGCGTCTCTTCCACCGGTAAAGTCTTCACCAGTGGAGAGGTGAAGAAGACTGATCGCTCGCTCGATCTGGCGATCCAGGGCGAGGGGTTTTTCGAAGTGGTGTTGCCGGATAACAGTTACGCCTATACCCGTAACGGGGCTATGCGGATCGACCGGGATGGCTATCTCGCCACCGCAGACGGCTATCGCCTCAGCGGATTGATCCAGGTGCCCAGCGATGCGGAGGATATCGCCATCCAGAATGACGGCAGCGTAATGGCCCAGGTGGCCGATCAGAATGAACTGGTGGAGATCGGTTCGTTGGACCTGATTCGCTTCGTCAATGCAGGGGGACTCAGTCCGGTGGGCGACAATCTCTATCTGCCATCGGAGAACTCCGGTGACGGTTACTATGGGATACCCGGCGAGGAGGGCTTTGGCAGCGTTCAGCAAGGCTACCTGGAGGCATCCAATGTCAATCTGGTTGAGGAGATGACCCAGCTGGTGCTGGCCCAGCGTGCGTACGAAATCAACTCGAAGGTGGTTCAAGCCGCTGACGAGCTACTCGGCATCGTGAATAACCTGAGGCGCTAAGGTGTATAGCGTAAAAGCAATACTAGCGGTTGGATTGTTGCTCGTCGCTGGGATAGCGGATGCAGGGCGCACACAGACTGGGGCAATCGAAATCAGTTTGCGCGATCAGGTTCGTCTGCAGGACCGTACTTTCACCCTTGGGGATATCGCTCAGCTGGATGGTACGGATTCCAGACTTGTATCCAGGCTGAAGCGAGTTCTCCTGGGTCGCACCCCACGGGCAGGTGCCTCAGCACAGATCGGCCGCGATGCCGTTGCTTCGCGTATTGACCGTCTATCGCCGGGGATCTCAAAGCGCGTGACCTGGAAGGGTGCAGCCCAGACCCGCGTGCAGGCTCAGCATCACCGCTATGATCGGCAAGCATATCTTGATGCCGCGCAACGGCATCTCGATAACTGGTTGGGTAAACGCTACAAAGATTTCAGCGCCAAACCCGTTGGCAGTTATAACGATCTCCAGCTGCCTGCGGGCAAGGTGGCCATTCAAGCCGAGGTTGCCAGGCGCGATCGGGTAAGTAAACGCATGTGTGTCTGGGTCGATCTGCTGATCGATGAAGCACACTACACCACCCTGCCGGTTTGGTTCGATGTCACCGCAAAAGCGGAGGTCTATGAACTGCAGCGAGATCTCTCTGCCGGTACATCACTCAAGCCGCATATGTTGAAAAAGACAAAGCGTGACCTCGCCGCAGTCAGCGGTGAACCTGTGGCAGCGTTGACCGTTATCGAGGGGCAGCGACTGATCCGGGATCTGCCCAGCGGGACAGTCTTGACGAAAGCCGCCTTGCAGCCTGTACCGGATGTGATCAGGGGCCAGAAGCTGCAGGTCAAGGCGAGTGTGGGAAAGGTCACCCTGATCGCGACGGCTAGGGCTCTGGAGGATGGTAACCGGGGCGATCCGATCAGAGTCGAGCGACTCGACGGCAGTGACAATTACATGGCCCGGGTACTCGATACCGGTTTGGCGGTTGTCGAGGAGGATTATCGATGAGCAGAGTTTTACTGGCAGCCCTGATGATGGGCTTGTTCACCCTCCCGGCCAGTGGTGAGAGTCTCTTCAACGAGACCACCTATCAACCGCTGATCACGGATCATCGAGCGCGTAATATCGGCCAACTGCTGACGGTGCTGATTTATGAGTCAGCATCATCGTCCACCAGTGCCGACAGCGACACCAATAACTCCTTGGATGTGTCGATCAACACCGGCTATGACAACACTCTACATGATGCCACGTTGGGTATCGGAAACGATTCAAGTGGTGGTGGAACCATCAACCGTACCGGTCGGCTGATGGCCAGTGTTTCCGTGACCATCGAAAAGATCCTGGATAACGGAGAGATGGTGGTGAAGGGTGAGCAGTCGATCGAGTTCAACAACGAGAATCAGTTCATCCATGTGGAGGGCAGGGTACGGCCGGAGGATATCAGTGCGGAAAACACCGTGCTCTCGACACGTCTTGCCGATGCCAAGATTCGTTATGTTGGAGAAGGGCTGTTGGGACGCAGTCAGGAACCCGGCCTTATCACCAAATTTTTCAACTGGATATTTTGATCATGAAGTCACTGCTTACCCTGCTGTTGCTGACCATTCCGCATTTACAGGCATATGCCGCGGTGGAGGAGGGTGTGCGTATCAAGGATTTGTGTCGAATCAGCAGTGCTGTCGACAATAATCTGGTGGGATATGGCCTGGTATCGGGACTGGCGGGTACCGGCGATTCGATGCGCAGCGGCAGCACCATTCACTCGTTGCGCAATGCCTTGTTACGGTTTGGGATCAACATCAATACCAAGGATGTGCGCAGCCGAAACGTGGCAGCAGTCTCCTTGACTTCGGTCTTGCCTCCCTATGCGCAGTCGGGTGACAAACTGGATGTCAACGTGACCTCGATGGGGGATGCGCACAGTCTGGTCGGCGGTACGTTATTGATGGCCTCGCTAACCGGTCCCGATGGCAAAGTCTATGCCTTGGCGCAGGGGCCGGTGTCGGTCGGCGGTTTTCAATATGATCTGTATGGCAACCTGGTACAGAAGAATCATCCTACCGCGGGGATCGTACCGGGCGGAGCCACTGTCGAGAAAGGAGTCGAGACCCGAATGGTCGATGCCGATGGTCGTTTGAATTACTCACTATACGATCCCGACCTGACTACCGCCAGCCGCATTGTCGACAGCGTCAACTTGCAATTCGGACCGGGCACGGCACACGCTGTCAATGCAGGCCGGATCGAGGTCACGCTACCATTGGAGGCGCGAAATAATCCCGTTCGTTTCCTGACAGCTATCGAGGGCTTGAAGGTCTCACCCGACCGGCGTGCGAAGATCGTGGTCAACGAGCGTACCGGCACTGTCGTCTCCGGCGGCAATGTCACCGTTGCACCCGTCAGTATCACCCACGGCGATCTGACCGTCATCATCACCACGGACTATTTGGTCTCCCAGCCCGGTTTCGTCAGACGCACCGGAGCTGATGTTCGTACCCAGGTGGTGCCAGACACCAGCATCGATGTCAACGAGGCAGAACCACTTTCAATATCGCTCAGCACCAATACCAGTGTCGCCGAACTGGTCGGGGCGCTCAACAAGGTCAAGGCCACGAGCCGGGATGTGATCAGCATCCTGCAGGCGATTCGCCGAGCGGGTGCATTGCACGCCGAACTGGTCATTCAGTAAAGGAGTAGAGATTGAGTGAACACTAATTCATCACCAGCAAGCGCGAAAAGCTTTGCGCTGAGGAAGAAAACATGATTGATGATATCGGAGGCGTGACCTCCCGTCTGGTCAGTTTGGCACTGGATGTCTCATCCCTGCGCCAGCAGGTGATAGCCCATAACATTGCCAACGCCAACACCCCGGGCTTTGCACCACAGAGGGTCAGTTTTGAGCAGCTGCTCGAACGCGCTGACCTATTGACGAGCGATCAGCCCGCTGATCGTGAGTTGACCAGTGAGATCGATCGCCTGCAAAGGCGTATGGATCGGGGTGAGTTGATCGAGACCAGCGAAGACGAAGCGGTGTCCCTGGATATGGAGATGGTGAGGCTGACGGAAAACGTGTTGCGTTATCGGGCCATGTTAGAGGGATTGGCAAAACGTGGCAGCTTGATCAAGCTGGCAGTCACTGAAGGGAAGTAAGCACAATGGATTACTATGCCGCATTTGAAATCAGCGCCTCAGGCATGTCCTTGGAGAGGATACGGCTTGATACCCTGGCGCTCAATCTGGCCAATGCAAACACAACCCGTGCCGAGGATGGCGGCCCATATCGTCCGCTGCGTGTGATTGCCAGAGCGCGGGAAGCCGCTGATTTTGAGGGGCGCATTGGCGCCCTGTTTAACGGTCACTATCCAGGTGGTGTCGAGACGACAGAGATTGTCGCCCAGGAGGTGGCTCCCCGGTTGGTTCAAGATCCGGGTCATCCCGATGCAGATGACCGTGGATATGTGGCTTATCCCAATATCAACCCGGTTTCAGAAATGGTGACCTTGATTGAAGCGGTGCGAGGTTATGAAGCCAATGTGCGAGCCTTGAATGCAGCCAAGGCAATGGCATTGAGTGCCTTGGAGATCGGGAGGTCGTCATGAGTGTGGAAACAGTGTCATTCATCAAACCACTGGAAGCGATTGATTTCGGCAGTGGACTTGAGGCCACAGGGATAAAGGGGACAGGGGATTTCGCCGCCTGGTTCGACAACCAAATGAGCGAGTTGAATGAACAGATCAACACATCCGAGGTCGAGCTGAGAAGGCTCGCAACCGGTGAGACGAATAACATCCATCATGTCATGCTTTCGCTGGAAAAGGCCAAGTTGTCATTTCAGTTGATGATGCAAGTGCGCAACAAGGCTTTGGAGGCCTACCAGGACGTGATGAGGATGCAGGTGTGATGCACAGCCTCGCGTCAGATGAAAGATTAATTCCATGATGTGGTAGATGAAATGCTGAAAGAGACTTGGAACAATTCGGAATTGGCCTCCCGCAGCGGCCTGATAGGCGGAGTTGTGGTGATCCTCACACTAACCTTCATTGCGGCCTGGTGGTTGCTGCAATCCCGCAATGGTGTGCTGTTCACGGACCTGGAGCCAGGTGATGCCGCAGCTGTGGTCAGTGAACTCGAGCGTATGAAGGTGGACTATACGCTTGCCGCAGACGGCACACGCATCCTGGTATCACAGGACGAGGTACACGAGGTTCGGTTAAAACTGTTGGGCAGTGGTTTGCCATTGAGTGGCGGAGTCGGTTTCGAACTGTTTGACAAGGCTGAATTCGGTATGACCGAGTTTGCCCAACGCATTAACTTTCAGCGGGCTATGCAAGGGGAATTGACGCGAACGATTACCTCCCTCAAGGAGGTCAAATTTGCCCGGGTGCACTTGGTGATGCCGGAAGCAAGCCTGTTCCAAAAGGACAAGACCACTCCAAGCGCTTCGATCACCCTGTTTCTAAAATCCGGTGCCCAACTCGATCAGCAGCAGACCGAAGGGATACAGCGTCTGGTTTCGGCTTCTGTACCCGGTCTGGAGACCGCTGCGGTGACGATCGTCGATCAGTACGGCAAGACCATGAGCGCCTTGGCTGAGGCTGAGAGTGGTCCTGCAACAGTCACTACCCGCTTGCATAAGAAAAAAGAGGTGGAGGCCTACCTGACCGAAAAGACAACCCGTGTATTGGAGCGAACTTTCGGGCCTGGCAAGGCGATTGTCAGCATCGATGTCACACTGAATTTCGATCAGACCAAGACAACCCGGGAAGAAGTGATTCCCGGCAGCAAAGATAACCGCGGCATGGTGCGCAAGCGTGAATCGCGCTCCGAACCGGGCACCAAAAACAAACAGAAGGGTGGTGGCGAGTTGAATACGGAAGTTGAGTATCGCCTGGGACGCTCGGTTGCACAGATTGTCTCGACGCCCGGCGGCATCGAACGGCTGAGTGTCGGTGTTTTGGTACCAGCCAGCACCACCGAGGTACAACTTAAGCAGATCAAGGATTTGGTCGCCATGGCAGTTGGACTCGATCCGGTGCGAGGCGACGACATCGCAGTTCATTCAGCAGCGGGTGAAATATTGCCGGCACAGCAGGATGAGCTGACTCGACCGGGGAGTACCGGACTTCAAACCACCGAGGCGGTAACAGATGATCTTGTTAGGCAAGCTAATGCTTCTGAGCAGGGTCAAACCCCAGGGCCTGATAGCAAAACCGCTGGATTACCTGCCTGGATGACCGCTTTATGGACGCAACATGCCGAGATAATCCTCTCTATCGGTGTCGTCTTAGTGCTTTTATTGTTGCTGATGATTGGTTTGATCTCTAAAACGAGCCATAAAAAACGCGCAAACCAAAGACGCCTGCTTATCGATGAACGGGAACGCGTTCTTAATCAGCTAAAGACGTGGATCAATGCAGATGAGCTGACGCCTCAAAGCGAGGGAAAAAGCTCATGAACGGGTTGCGCAAGGCTGCGCTCTATCTGCATGGTCTGGAGGAGACGGATCGTCGTTGGCTGCTCGATGCCCTTTCGGATGAAGAACGTGAGCGCATGCATGCAAGTCTTGCCGAGCTCGATGAGATGGGAGTACCAAGTGGAAGCGCCTGGCTTCCGGAACTGGCCGAAGCGCACCTTGTGGAGGTTCGTGAGGAAGAGGTTACTCACCATACTTCAGAGATCGAGACAATCGAGAAGGCGGACCTTTCTAGACTCACACGGTTTTTTAAGCACGAACCGGAAAGGATCGTTGCCCTATTGTTAAATCATCGGGTCTGGTCATGGCATCAGGCTTATATGGACAAACAGTCTCCTAAAAAGCGTGAGCGGTTACGCCAGGCCCTTGAGGCACCATTGCCGCCATTGAAACCAAAGGTTGAAGCAGCCTTGCAATCTGCACTGGCGACGCGAATGAATAAAGTCGAGTCAGTATCGGGAGAAGGTTTCGAAACCGCACTTGTCGAAGCGCAACAAGATCAACAAACCGCTGAGCAAGGTTCACGTTGGAGACGGTTATGGCGTCGTTGATTCGGTCGGCAAATATTGTTTCAAAGCGTCGGTTGCTCGAAGGGGGTAACAACCCACCTGCTGGCAAAACCAGGGAACGGCAGTCGGTACCTGCAGAACGGCAAACCGAAACTAAAGATTCCACCATGAGATGGGAAGCGGATCTGCGCGCACTCTCCCAGGCACGTGCCGAACTTGAGGAGGCGTTGCGGGTTTCCCAAGCGCGTACGACGCAAACCGAGGCGGAATTGGAGCGTCTGCGTGGCGATATCGATGATCTGCGTCAGGATGCCGCAGATGCAGGCCGGGTGTCGGGCTATCAGGCTGGGCGCGAAGAGGGACGTGCTGAACTCACCCGGCAGGCAGCGCACTTGGGTGAACTGGTTGATCAGATCACCAAGGCGCATCAAGAGAGACTAATGGCGGCAGAGGAGGAAATCGTTGAGGTCGTATTCGCCTCAGTCGCAAAAATCCTGGGTGAAACCTTGGTAAGTGCCGATGCCGTGATCGCGGCTGTCAGACAATCGATCAAACAGCTCGTTACCCGTGACCGGCTGGCGATTCATCTGTCGGCTGAGGACAAGAGGTTACTGGACGGGGTGGCAGTGGAAAAAGATGAGGCACTATTCGGAAATGGTGTGGAGATCATTGCAGATGAGCGAATCGAGCTCGGTGGATGCTTGTTACAGTCCATGACCGGAGGCTTGGATGCGCGCCTGGAAGTACAAATGCAGCAATTGCGCGAATGCCTGCTGAGTGTCGCCAACCGTAGAAAAGCTGATAGCACATGACGACCTCATTACAACCTTATCTGCAAGCCATCAAGTCTACGGAGTTCGTACGTCGGACAGGCCGTATTGCCCATTTTTACGGATTGGTACTGGAGTCCAACGGTCCCGAAGCCTTTCATGGTGAACGTTGTGAAATCTATCCCACGCCCCATGGTAAACCCATACCGGCCGAAGTGATTGGTATCAAGGATGGCAAGGTATTGTTGATGACCTATGGAGAGACCCGGGGCATAGGTATCGGCAGTGATGTGATCGCCACGGGCAAGGCGGTTGACGTACCGGTAGGCAAGTCGCTGCTGGGCCGTGTCATCGATGCATTTGGCCGACCACTGGACGGCAAGCAGGCGCCCGTCTTAAGAGAAAGCTATCCTCTCTATGCCGAACCGCTGAATCCACTGTTGCGGCCACGTATCGACAGTATCCTCGAGACCGGGGTTCGCGCAGTCGACACCACACTTACCGTGGGCCGGGGTCAGCGGGTGGGGATTTTCGCCGGCAGCGGTGTCGGCAAAAGTACCTTGCTCGGCATGATCGCAAGACAGATGGACGCCGATGTGAATGTCATTGCCCTGATCGGTGAACGTGGACGTGAAGTGCTCGATTTTATCGAGTTGAACCTGGGGGAGACCGGGCTGGCGCGAAGCGTGGTTGTGGTAGCGACGTCTGATCAGCCAGCCCTGGTGCGGGCCCACGCCGCCTTCGCCGCTACCGCCATCGCGGAATACTTTCGCGATCAGGGACAGGATGTGGTGCTGACCATGGATTCGATCACCCGCTTTGCCATGGCGCAGCGGGAAATCGGTCTTGCGGCGGGCGAGCCGCCGACCGCACGGGGTTATACACCGTCGGTCTTCGCCCTTTTACCCCGCCTGCTTGAGCGGGGCGGGACCTCAAAGGAGGGCGGTTCGATCACCGCTTTCTATACGGTACTCGTCGAGGGGGACGACATCAATGATCCGGTCTCAGACAGTCTCCGTGCAATTCTCGATGGCACGATCGTACTCTCGAGAGAGCTGGCCAACCGGGGCCACTATCCCTCCATCGATCTCCTTCACAGCAACAGCCGGTTATTCATGCATCTGACCGACAAGGGTGAACGGGAGGATGTCCAGGCGCTGATCGAACTATTGAGTAGTTATGACAGTTCCAGGGATATGGTGGAGATTGGCGCCTATCGCGAGGGAAGTAATCCCCTGCTTGATCGTGCCATTGGACGCATGGATCAGATTAATGCATTTCTTCGTCAGGATGTAGATGAAACAGGTGACAGAGCAGAAGCCTATCGGCGGTTGCACAAGATTGTTTCTACAGAGGTGGAATAGATGGAGAGCAGGAAAAAAAGACGTATCGGTGCACTTGAGGCAATGAATGGATGGATGAATGTCGAGATGTCTGAACTGCGTCTAACACAGCGTCAGGCCAACGAACGACTGCATGTCCTTGAAAAAAAGATGTTGGAGATCGATGGTGAAATCAATGAGGCGGAGCACTGTTTACGTTCGTCCGTCGATCCGGGAACGAAGTTGGTCTTAGAAGAGTACCAGATGTTATTTGCCTACCTTGATCATAAACAACGCATCCGGGTCAATAATGAAAGACAGCATGGATTTGCCCGTGAGCGGCTTGAGAAGATCGAGAATGAAATGATTCAAAAGGGATTGAAGATCCGTGGTATGGAAAATCTGCTCGAGCGCAGGTTCAGAGAACTGGCACTAGACAAAGAGAATAAACAGCTATCACTGCTCGACGAGGCCTGGCTGCAAAAACAAAAGGATGAAGCATGACAAAGATCGCATTCGATCCAGCTGCCTATCAGGCTGAGCGACATGCCGGCAGTCCGATGGATCTGGCCCGGCGTCTGGAATGGCGCCTGCAGTGGGAGAAGGCCCAAGTGGAAAATTGGCAGGCATCCCATCATAACGGGATACAACAGACGGGTATTGCCGAATCACCTGTTGACGCGGGTGAGGAAGGCCTGAGGGATAAACATGAAGTATTCACTCAAAGTCACCTTGCTTCAGACAAATTGCCGGTCGCCATAGAACCTGGACACTCCAATCAGTCTGATAGGCAGCAGTCAAAGTTGAGATACGATTCATCCAGCCCCAAAGAAGCAAGATTCACGACAGTGCACGCGGTTATTGCGCCTGCTGGTGGCGAGGGGGCAGGGCGCCCCTTCTTCATCACTCCAAAAACTTCGCCAACCGTTCGGGCAACACCCATGCCACTGAGCCGGCAGTCACAACCCGCTGTTGTCCATATATATCAGGCGGATGGCAAGGTGGAGGTTGCCTTACGCAACACCGGATTAAACGGAAAGGATGGGGTAAAGCTGATGACTGGGTTGAAAAGAGATCTCGCTTCGTTTGGTCTGAGGCTGACAAAGTTGATCCTCAACGGCGAGCTGTTGTGGCATACAGAAACGACACCACCTAAGGGCCTAGCACCCACCGACACAGATGCGGATGACATGCCCATCGACAAGATCTACTGAGCAGGAGTATCGAAATGGTTGAAAGTATCGGCGCATCTCTCGGCAACGAAAGCCAACAGATTCAGCGGGCAGGGCTCGGCCAGGAGGATTTTCTGAAAATCCTGTTGACGCAATTGACCTATCAGGATCCCATGAAACCGTTGGACAATCAGGAATTCATCGCCCAGTTTGCCCAGTTTGCAAACCTTGATCAGACACGTCAGTCCAATGAGAACCTGGATGCCCTGCTGTTTATGCAAATGGCTGACCAGGGGGTCGGTTTACTGGGTAAGAGCGTGGAAGTGAGGACCGAGACGGGTAGTGTGGTCGGTGATATCACTGCCGTAGCCTTCTCTCAGGGCACACCCCTGTTTACGGTGAAGGTGGGTGAGGAACAGTTCTTGACCAATATTACCTTGTCACAAGTCGTACTGGTTCGATAAGGGAGAAGGAGAGTATCAATGTTTGGATCAATCTATACGGGTCTTACAGGGATGATGACATTTTCCCAAGGCTTGGATGTCATCAGCAACAATGTGGCCAACCTCAATACGCCAGGATACAAGGGGAATGACCTGATGTTTCAGGACATCTTCTATCGCTATGGACTCTCTTCCGATTCCGGCGTCAACAACCCAAGCAGCGAGATCGGAAACGGAGTTGCCGGAGATAGAACTGTGATGCGCGAAGGCCAAGGCGAAATCCGTGAGACCGGCAACCAGAATGATGTGGCCATTGATGGCAATGGCCTCTTCATACTGCGTGACGGAGATGATACCTACTATACCCGTGCTGGCCAGTTTGAGGTCGATGATGAGGGCTATTTAATCGATCGTGTCAATCAGGCAAGAGTCGCCGGATTCGAAGATGGCGAGCTGGTGGATATCAATGTCTCCGCATTGGGTAATAATCGTCCTCAAGCAACCCGCGAGATTCTGTTAACCAATAATCTCTCCAGCAACGGTCTTGAGCATGAGATCACTGACATGGAGATTTTCGATGCACTGGGTGGCTCGCATCTGATCAATCTTAAATTTACCAATGATGCCGGTTTGTGGCTGGTTGAAGTCACAGACGATGATAATAATGTAATTGCCAGCGGTGGTGAGATTCGATTCCAGACCGACGGCTCGCCGGAGGAGGGTTTCAACCGCTTCAATTTCCAGCTTGATCCCGATGATGTGCCCGCAACCGAAATTATCTTGAACTTCGGTGAGCCAGGCAGTTTCACCGGGGCAACTTCATTTGCAACAGGCGAGACTTCAGACCTTGCTTTAGAGTCCCAAGATGGTTATGCCCGGGGTTCTCTTATCCGTATGGGATTCGATCGCGACGGCACCCTGACGGTCGAGTATTCAAATGGCAAGGATAACGAAAGCACCCAGCTTGCACTGGCATGGTTCGAAGACGTCCAGGCACTACGCCAAATCGGCGGAGGACTCTTTCTCGCAGATGACACGCTTGAACCAATCATCGATACGCCCATGCAAGGGGTAATGGGTGAGATTGTGGAGAAGAGTCTCGAATTATCCAACGTCGAGCTCACACTTGAATTTACCGATCTCATTATTATGCAACGGGGTTTTCAGGGATCTTCGCAGATTCTGACCGTATCCAACGAAATGATCCAGCAACTCCTGGATATGGGACGGGGCGGTCGATGAGAAGTCACCCTTACCGATTAATCGGTGATCGTCTTGGGAGTTCATTGAGGCAGGTGTTGGAGCCGGTCATCTCTGATTGGGCAGAGGATTGGCTGCCAGACAATACATCGTATTCATTGAAAAAGCTTATACCGCTCTTCGAATATTGTCAGGAAAAGGAATCAGCGGAAATAGAACAGATGGTTAACTGGGTGGATGACAATTGGTCCGGTTTATTGAGACCTGTCGAAAAAGGGCTTCTCGGAAGTATTTTGGTAGGCATGACGGATGGGGATCTTCATGAAATGGCATCATCAAAACTTTTGCGGGATATCGGCCAGCAAGCACTGACTGATCTGGCTCAGCGAATTCTCGCAGGAAATCAAGCCGCCTATGACAGCGTACCGTTTTTCGTAACCGATAACCAGTTGCCTAAGGGGGCCATGTTAAGAGGATCCGGGGCGATAGTGACCAAACTCAATATCGGGGGCCTTTATGTACACTACGTTATTTCACCGATGACCGTTGAGCGCTATCTCGAGACTCTGGGGACTCCTGTCCAGGAATCTCGCCAGAACCTGACCCCCCTACAGACGGCACTCGCCAACCAAGAATTAAGTGCCAGGGTTTCTCTCGGATCTGCAACACTGAGCCTCGGTGAACTGGCAACCATCCGCATTGGTGATGTTGTCACCTTGGACAAGCATATCAATGAACCGGCTTCCATGAGGCTTGGGAAAAACGGCGATGTGTGTGAAGGATTTATCGGTATTAAGGGAAAATCTCTGGCGTTTCGTATCGCCCAAGCCAAAGATCTATATAGTGAGTGAGCAAGCATTATGTCTAATTTTGTCAATAAAAACACTGGTGATACAGTGGAACAGGTACAACTCAGCGAATTGGCTGATGTACAACCCAAAGGCCGTGCGCTTTTCGATAGCAATTTCGACATCATCAAAGACGTACGGGTGACGCTGGAAGCCTGTGTGGGAGAAGCGGAACTCTCGGTCAGTGAACTCTATGACCTCAAAGCCAATTCGATTGTAAGACTGGAACGTGATGCCCAGGCACCGATCGATCTGGTATTGGATGGTCGTATTGTTGCCCGTGGACAGTTGGTGGTCACGGGGGACAATTTTGGTGTTTGCATCTCCGAGATCATCAAACAAGATGAAATATAATTCGCTGACCAAACACCCATTGATTGCCCTCATGTAATCGGATTTAAGCAATGCGATTTAGCGTAGTGTTTTTCGCACTCGTGATGGGAGTGTGCTGGTTGTACGGGACTTCGGTTCAAGCCCAGGTCTCGAGCCTTACATCTCCATCAGGCACGGAATCATCAATTAAAGAACCAACCCAGGGTCTACCATTGCGTAAAGATGGCGTGATCCCTCAGGGGACTTTAGTGCGTGTCTCCATTGCCATCATCATCGGTTTGGTTTTAGCGGTATCAGTTGCATATCTCATAAAGCGATATCTTTTTGCGCGCAATCCGATTGGCTCGAGCGAACATCGTATGCAACTGCTCGAAGTGAAACGCCTTTCACCTCGACTCATGTTGTTTAGGGTGCGTATAGATGACAAGATGATCGTCCTGGCCCAAAGCGGTGAACAGTTGACTGAGCTCAATCCTGCCAACGCCTTTGAAACCAGGCAAGTAGCTGACGATGATGAAGTCTGATAAGTATTGCAGCTTCAGCTCACTTACAATCCTGCTGTTGTTATTTGGATTGTTATCCACGGTTTCACTCTCCGTATCTGCAGCTGATATTCAATTGCCTGGAATCGGTATCGACCTAAATGGGGCAGAGGATGAGACGGGGGAGGTGGCAACAGCCATAAAAATCGTGCTCGGTCTGACCGTGCTGAGTCTGGCCCCGGCGATAATGATCGTGATGACCTCATTTACCCGTATCATTGTCGTTCTCGCCATTTTGCGTCACGCCTTTGGAATGCAGCAAACTCCCCCCAATACCGTATTGATCAGCCTGGCGCTGTTTCTTACCTTGTTTAACATGCTGCCAACACTGAACCTGATCGAAGCAAATGCCGTTCAGCCCTACGGCAGTGGTCAGATTAATAGTAAGGAAGCGTTTCAGGCGGGTATGGAGCCGCTGCGGGATTTCATGATACGACAGACCCGGGAACAGGATTTGGCATTGATGGTGGAGGTCTCAGGTGGCCAAATGCCTCAGACCATCGACGATGTCTCCAACCTGCAGGTCATTCCTGCCTTTATGCTGAGTGAGCTCAAAGCGGCATTTCAGATAGGTTTTGTAATTTTCTTACCATTCGTACTCATCGACATCGTCGTTGCGAGCATACTCATGTCGATGGGTATGCTAATGGTGCCGCCGATGATGATATCGCTGCCGATCAAGATTCTGATGTTTGTGTTGATCGATGGTTGGAACCTGGTGGTCCACTCACTTCTGGGCAGTTTCGCCTGACGTCGGGGTCAGTATCGCTGCAGCGCAGATGAGAATCGTTCGATAATGGACAAGGAGCAGGAACGTAAACTATGGCTGGCTATAGGTCAAGACAGTGATAGCACTGCGCGCCTGATGTTGACCGAACACTATTCTTACCTGGCCAAGGTGAATGCCAAACACTATTATCGAATTCGTCCAGATGACACCGTAGAGTATGGGGATTACTTGCAATATGCCATGGTCGGGCTGCTCGAAGCCGTACAGCGATACGACCCTGACAGGGGTGCGTCATTTTCCACTTATGCCAACTATCGAATAAAAGGAGCCTTGTTGAATGGATTGGAAAAGGCGACAGAAAAGCGAGAACAGACTGCATTTCTGCGAAGACACCAACGTGCCAGGGTAGAATCGATTGTAAATGAGCTCAATCATACTGGTGAAGATCACTTCACCGACGTGATCGGCTTAACGATCGAACTGGCATTGAGCTTCATGTTGGAAGACACGGGTATCCTACTGAATGAAGAGGTGGAGGCAGACGAACTCTTCAATGGTGAAGTTGAAAAGGCACTCGCAAACCATTTGGGCACACTTGTCGATAACTTACCTGAGCGAGAGCGTCTCATCATTCGTAGCCACTATTTCCATGGCGTGGCTTTTGACGATCTCGCCAATCTGCTTGAAATTTCCAAAGGCCGAATATCACAATTACACAAGCGGGCATTACAGAAAATCCGCCTAGATTATGAGATGAGCCAACGATTGGATAAACAGTTTTAAGACAAATTGGACAGCCAATACCCCATAAAGATCGATCGATTGCTGATGGCTGGTTGTCATTGAGGCTGGTACAGGAGAGGAGGATTGATTTTTTTATTTCCAGTCCATCTTGACCTGGAATTAAAGCATCATTGGAATAGAGTTAGTGTTTTCCAGTGAGAAGAGGAAATGGGCGCACATATACACTATACACTCTAAGTAATGAAAAACTTATAAAAAACCAATAATAACAATATCTTAAGAAGTATATTTGATGTTAATCATTGTTTATTTAATACTGTCCGCCACCTAACTTCTAGTGCAGATTATTAATATGCATAATGTATATTATGTTAAAAGATATAATCTAAGCCTCAGTAGCTCTCAGTATCTTAGACGTCCAAGTATCTTTGTAAATAGCGCTCCGAAGTAATGTTGTTAACAAATCAGGAAGTAATTGTTTGACACTGTCTTGATGCGGCAATGTTAAAAAGATACTTCTTTTTTTCTGTGATACGGCAAATGAAGGGTTTCTGAAGCTGAGCGTGCATCCTCCTCTGGACGCAGATCATATCGGGGTCCTGGGGATTTTCCGTCTTAAAAAGACATAATCCGCTGTAGCCCGTGCCAGCCGGGGCTTTCAGAGGGGTATTAACTTAGTCCTCCTCCCTGTTTTCGGTGATTGGCCGCATGATTTCCTCTATATCGATCATATTTTGATCAAAGCTAAAGCTGTAAGTCCCGTTCAGGTTGATGTTGTGCCATGCCACCGGAGATACCTGTTTCGTAACGGCCAGCTTTTTATCATCGCCAACCCCCTCAAA
>QBVD01000075.1 GCA_003058525.1 gamma proteobacterium symbiont of Ctena orbiculata
TGTCTAAATAGGAGGAATTAAATCGGACAGGATTTTCGAAATATATCGGCAGGTAATTTAAAACTTTACAATTCTGTCACTATTTGAGAATCCATAGCATATCATTCCTGTTTTTACTTTATCTTATTGATTTACAGACAAAACACAGTCGCAAAAGAGATTCTTCAGGCATAAATCACCTATTCCCCGCCCCCCCTTTTTCCGAACTATATTCCTGATAAGGTTCGGTGCATGCTCTAGCTGCCAGGTACGTTTCCATAACCGTTCAGGGCGTGTTTCATAGACGGCAAGCAGATCATCATCAGCGATCCAACTGAGTTCACGTCGCTTTTTGAATCTGTCCACCGAATCATCCTGCCCGTACAGCAAGACTACCCAGTATCAAAGAAACATCACCACACTGTCGATGGCCAGCCCATTGACACCGCTGATAAGAAACAGAAGAGACCTATGGTAAACTATAGTCAATGGCCTGAAATTTTGTACGATATTCAGGTAAAAGAGCGGGCCCTAAGGTCGGCTGAAGATCTTCCTCAATCCTGATCAGACTCAGACATGAGATTATCTTTGGATCGAATCAAGCCCGTTATCAGACGACACAATCAACTGATAACGGATGGACAATGGAAAGGCTGAAAAGTGGTAAATATACCAGGGCAGAGACTTTAACCGGGTCCCACTGCCCAAACGACACAGTCTATGCAGTTAACCACCAAATACCTAAAGCTTGAACATAGACTTCCTGCGGCCCACAATTGCCAACAAGCCTGTCATCATCAAGAGTAACACGCTTGGCTCAGGAACATTCACATTGGCTTGTTGTTCAGTTTCCGCCAGCACATCGCCATCTCTCACGGCCCAGATCCGCTGTTCATCCCAAATCGAATTGATTTCCTGAGAACCAAAGTGAAAATGGAGATACCATGCCTGATCAGAAAAATCGCTCAGGGTGCCGGACCAATACCCGCGGTAAGCCAGATTGACGAAAGGATTATAGTTGGAAGATTCAGGCGCCGGGTCAAACCTGTTATGTGAATAGTTGGGGGCATAACCAAGATTGATATAGTACATATAAGCCAGTTCACTGCTCATACCCGCCGTATCATATCCGAGTGAAGCTGGATCATTGATTGTCGTCGGTAAACGCCAATCATCCCAGACAACGCCGCGGACACTATCTTGGTACTGCAAACCATCTACCCAGCTGATAGCATCCAGCCAGCTCAATCTCGCATAAGGGGTTGCACCGGAAGTCATTGCATAGGAAGCATCCTGCAGCCAGGTCACATCCAATACATCATCGTAGATTAACCCTGATCCTCTATCGATCAGTGTTGCATTGACGCTCCCGGCAAAGGGCAGAAGCAAGAGGAGCATACAGAGGATAGTCGTTTTTTTCATAAGTCTTTGAAATCCGGCATTAGCTTAAAATTCCATCTCTATATACAAAATTTATGCCAGCAATATATTGTCCTTCAATAACAATCACTTAAATATTTCTGATATTGATTCCCGGGACTATTGTAAAGAACCCCGACAGATATATGCCGAGTTGCATGACATGATCTATGAGTATTTAGCGACAACCCGCTTGCGCAGGTAACTCATCTGCTGCCGTCGTTCAATGCTATCCAGTTCAACAATCCAGCCCGGGTCGATTACAGCAACTGCTGTTGTTCCTGCGCTTTCTTCATAGCCATCAAGCCCTGCATCGGATCGCAGCTGAATCGGGATTACCTTATCCTTGCCAATGAATTTAAAGTCGCTTTTTAACCAATAAGTCAACAACTGTTACTTGCCGAATCGACCGTCACTATCCAAACTCATCGTATATGTACATTGAAACATACAGCCGCCGCCTACTCTCACCCTTTCACGGATTGCAACAGGTCATCACCGTGGAGGGCGGTATTGCCGAAAGCATGAATGGCTGGGACTGGAAACTCTATGTGGCCGATGAAAGCATTGTCAGCCATACGGGTCTTTCGGAAATCGTTTACGGCAGTTGGAATCCCGCCCAGGGACTCAGTCGTTCCCGGATCCGTGGCGCCATACCATCCTGTCTAATCGAACAGATCGGCGATCAATTGCTTAATGCGGTCGAGCATCTTGCTGAAGAGATACCCTTCCCGAGCATGGACACTTATGAACTCTGGCTGCTGGACGAGCAGAGAGGTCGGCCTCTTGCCCTGCTCGATAGCGCACTCGCCGACGATACCCGCACGCCATATGACAATCCCGCCTGGTACCCCGGAGGCCAGGCCGGAAGAAAATTCAGTTCTGATTCAGGCGATGCTGAAGCACTCGCCTGCCTGATAAAAAATACAGCCGGTAAACAATCCACCGCCATATGGATCAAGCGAAAATGTGACGGCTCAGGCAAAGACCACACTGGCAACCACTATCCCGGCACACTCTTTCCTACACTATTACTCCGTGATCGCTGGGAAGACTCAAACCACCAACAACTGGTCTCTGATTTTCTGAAATGGCAGGCGCCATGGCTATTGCAACTGCCGCTCTGTCCGGAGACTCGAACGCAATTGGAGACAGCGGCCTGGGATCGCCCCCTGGAAACCAGTCGTGTTTATCGGCTGTTCCCTGAAATAATCGATGAACAGGGCTTGACTACCACGCGTGTCAAGGCCCGTATTATGCGGGACAAGCCTGAGGCACAGGATCTCAACGAGCCGTTTTATCCGTTCGTCAATGAATAGAAACGATACCCAGGATTTGTCTTTCTTAAGTTATATGACCCGGGGCCTGTTAACACCAATCCAATCGTCTCTGCCGGAACTGTTTTTCGTCCGTCAAGACAGTATGAGCGGAAGATAACACCGCAGACGAAAATTACCCCGCCATCCGCGTTGCGCCCCGAAGGAAGTGCCCTTGGGGTACGCCTGATCATGCGCCAAACAGCCCAATCAGTCAGTTGTCAAAAAGCTGTTCCAAAGCCGGACGCATACGCCGAATCTCTTTTAGGCCTTCATCAATAGCCATTTCGGCCTCATCAAATTCCATCAGTCCCAATCTCGACAAACGAGGAGTGAGAATGACATCTGGTGGATCGCCTGCCATGCGACTTCGGGTTATTCTGTCCTGCATAATATTGATTGAGCTTGCCAGCACTTCGTAAAGCCCGGGAACATTCCTGTTTTTACCCAATAGATGACTCATTAATTCCTGCTTCCGTGCATACAGGCTATTCATCATCTGGCCTGTGATTCGTCCCCAAAGATCGTCCTCTCTGACTTCAGCCGGTTTATCGTCGTTCATGTCGTTTTGGCGCAGGTGTTTGCCGAGTATGTCACCATTCAGATTGACAGCGATCACTATGTCCGCACCCATTGCCCGGCAGAGTGAAACAGGTACCGGATTTGCCAATCCGCCATCCACCAACCAACGCCCCTCGTGCCGCAAGGGTGTAAACAGACCGGGCAGACTTATGGATGCCCTTACCGCCTCCATCACAGGGCCTTCACGAAACCAGATCTCACGACCTGTCTCAAGGTCCGTCGCAACTACCCCAAGCTGTCGTTTCAAGCTTTCGAACTCCAGATTCTTGACATACTCACTGATGAAGTCGGTCAGCCTGTCCCCTTGAATCAACCCTCCGCCCAACAGGGTGGGATCGAGAAATCGAATGATCTCTTTCCAGGTCAACGAACAGGTCCAGGCCTGAAGAAGATCCACTTTATCCGCGGCATAAGCAGCCCCTACCAACGCGCCGATGGAGCTTCCACTAACGATATCGGGTTCAATACCCATTTCAGCGAGACCGTTGATGATCCCGATATGCGACCAGCCGCGTGCCGCACCGCTACCGAGGACTAAACCGATTTTCATTTCCATTCGACAGCCATCCCGCACTATTTACGCACTATGTCCTCCGCACCACGATAAAACTGAGTATACAGCAGACCACGGAGGATATGATACGGTTGTCCAATCAGCTCGCAATCCGTGACAGTGTGAGTATTCACGACACCCCATCCACTGCACATATCCCAACAGACAACTAAACAGATTCAGGAGAGATCCAAAGCATGTAGAATACGTTGCTTCAGTTCATGCGGCTGGCGCGATATCAATACAGCTGGAACGCCGATCTTCTTTGTGAGACGTCGATAGCTTTCAAATCCGAAAGAGACCATGAAGGGGTGCATCCCGGTACCGACAGCAGCCACATAGTCGCACTTTTCATCGCCTGTGGCATAGGCACGGGCAGGATTCACCTTCAAACTCTCACGAATAGCCTGGAAGGCTGTGAGTTTCTGCTTTCTCAATGGCAGGTGAATGAGAAAATCGAGACCCGAATCATCAACTCCATTACGCCGATAGAGCTTGCGCAGTGTCTTCTCTGGCTCAATGGTGATATTGCGGGTTATCATTCCCACCCTGAGATCAGGTTGCGTGACTAATCTGTTGATCAACCACCCCATGCCGTCAAACAGCCGAGCCTGCTCTCGATAGATTTCGGTAAGGGTATTGATCAACGCACTCCGCTGTTTTTCCTTCAGCTGTTTACGTAGATTTATCGGCATCTCCTTCAGGCCACCGATATATTTAAAAATCTTGCGGCGATCCTGGAAACGTTGGATGTCACCAATATTCATATTATGTGCTTTAAACGCCATATTGATCGCCTTAAACGCATCAACCGTGGTGCCATCCGCATCGAGGATAATGAGCCGGTGGGGATCAAACATGAGTGGATTGAGTCACTGATTTTAACTGACAAGTGTGAATTTGGAGCACCTGTTTAACCCTCCAATGTGATCGATTCATGACATCGGCCCTGGTTTAGCAGAAAACCACCTTCGCATGCGTCCCTAAGCGACCGATCCGGTTTGCCTTCATGCAACGACACGCTGTCCAGGCATCGATGATATTCCTCTCCGCTCTTCGATGGGTATCATCCATGAGAATGACACAGTCCTCGGAAAGGTGTTCCAGCATCGTCGGAAGCAGGCCGTAACGCCCACCGGGATTACTGCTCGGCGGGCCATCACAAATCACCAAGGAAATCTGATCCGTCACCAGGCCATGCGGAATCCTATACCAGCGGTATCCCTCATAATCGACCAGCGGCGCATGGAGCAGCGTAACATGGGAAAACTCGAGATAATCGAGGATTTTGCGCAGGTAGTCATACCAGGTTTTATTGTGCTCCAAGACGATAAACTGGCGTTCGGCCTTTCCGGTCAGCGCACCTATCAGTAAAGTTGTGGCACCGGAACCGCACTCGAGAATAGCTCCTTCGGATCGAACGGCATATCTACCCACATGCCGCAAATAAGATAATCCTGCGGCATATCCGAGATTCCCCCATGACAGTGCGAGTAGCAGGATATCGAAGACACACGGGGGGTTATTCAGTGATTTATCGCGAACCCTGCCACAGACCTTTGACAGCAGCGCGGCCTTAATGGGAAATAATCTCTCTCTCAACCAGTTCATTTTACTGAAACAACCGTAATCAACTAATTCTGTAAAAAGATCTTAACCGAATGTTGTTACATTAATATTGCGTAATTGGCGTCTTAGGATTGCCCGCCAATGCTTGTCCTCTAACCTGATATCGGGCCCTAATCCAATAATGCAACACCAATGAGGAAGGAGACTATATGATCGATTGGGAACGTCTAGACCGACAAGAGCAGCTTAAGCTCCGCGAGGCCTTCGGCCACCATCTTGATACACTGCCTCCCAGCTGCTCACTTGATATGAAGATTGCCAGATTTCAGGAGTGGTTGAGCCTGAAGGGCATACAATATAAAGATCATATGAAAGATATAAAACGCTGATGATGCCAATCAGCGGATCGATATGGCTAGGGAATATCAGTGATTAGTACTTCTCTCGCAACAGCCGAACCTGGCCGTTTCCATAGTCGACGACGATACCGTCTCTGTCGATCGTGTGCAGACGATAGCCTTTAGCATCAAGGGTATCGCCCTCACCGTAGCGTCGCATGTTTATGATGACAAAACGTTCTGACGGTATCTCGTGGTAGACATGAATCGTGGTCCTGAGCTGTTCCAATTCTTCCCGTAAACCCTGATCCAATTCCCAAATCAATGGGATCTGCTGGTGATCAGTCTGTACAGCATTCGTTGCATCGTTTACTGTCGATTCAACCGAAGCGATTTGATCCTCATCCACCTCAGGCATTGTTGCAATCTGCTCCGACTTTTCAGCATAAGTGACTTCTTCGGCTATCGGCGCAGGTAGAGGGGCAGGCTTTTTTCGCTCGACGACAGGCAGGGTCGGCAATCGTCTGGTCACCTGTTCCACTGACGCAGATTCAGGCATCTCCGGTATCTTCCGCTGTTGCTCTTCGCTCACAATTGCCTCAGAAATCAACGGTCGCCGATTCGGCCGGCTACTGCTGCGGATCCGTTCGGCAGTCAGTTCATCCTTCGGCACTGTCGGTTTGTTTTGTCTCGCTGTTTCTGTACCGCCATCGCGCTCTGCCGGGGGGGTTGCTTGGGGTCGTATCTCGGGTTTTGTCATCTGTTCGGCATTGGCAGGCGTCTCAGGTTTGCTCGCTCCATCATTAAACAGAAACCAGAATGCGGCAATGATCGATATCAGCAATACCAGCAGCAACAGCAACCTGCGAAAAACGGTTTTATTCTCATCTAAAACCGGCATCGTATCCGGCAGGATGTCGGTTTTACCCGGCATCCTCTCCTGCGAAGCCCTTTCCAATGCATCAAGAATGGAAGACATGTCAGCCCCCCGTCCGGCGCAACACAGGCTTGGTGGAATCAACCACGCTAGCGTTCAATTGAATCAATGTCTGCTTACCGACAATACCGTCCGCCAATAACCCCTGGGAGCGTTGAAAACGCATCACCCGCTGCTGTGTCTGCAGGTCGAACTTGGCATTCAATGGATCAAAACTCGTCTCAATCCCCTCTATACGGTCAAGCATGGATTTCAACCACGCCACATCCTTACCGATATGTCCAATAGTCATGCTCTCGCTACTGAGTTTGGGTGGCCGCCATAAGATAATGTAGCTGCCGGTCCAGAGCTGATCGATCTCTTGGCGCGAGAAATTGAAACGGCGGCCGTTGAGATCAAGGGTAACATCGTCATCCGTCAGTGCGGTAGCAACCACATTGTAACGTTGCCCGTCTTCCATGATCAGTTCCAGCACCGCAGGCCGATTATAGTAGGCTAGATTTTCCCACGAGCCACGACCATAGATACAGCTCAACCCAACCTCTCGCGCCTTGTCGCAGGATGAGCGTGACTCTCCCTCAGTGGGATAGATGCTCTGCCAATAACCAAACAGTGTGACAAAAGCGCTGTTTTCATTGCCCAGCATGGCACCCAATCCAGTCTGATCATCATCCAGCCTCGCCACTTCCTTATCGGCGATTGCCGTCGAAGCCACATCTTCCAGCGAGCCTGAAGCAGCACTTTTATCGGGCAGAACAACATCCGGCTGGGGCGCTTTCGCCGTTCCCGATGGTGAGCCCGTATCCAAAGAAGTCTGGGGCAGGCTTTCGGCCGCCACCGCTGAATTAACCGGCTGCTGCTGAGCGGTCGTCATAGCTGACTGCTCGGGCAGGTTTCTCTCCACCGGCGGGCTGTCGGTCTGAGCCTCGGTTGACGAGAGGGATGGGATTAGGCGAGACAGTTGCTCATCATTCCACACAAGCAGCACTGCCAGGGTAAATCCAAGCAACGCAACTAAACCCCAGGACCAAGCGAGCTGGCGACGTGAACCCTCGCCCTGACCGCTCAATTCCTGGTACACCCGTTTTATCATCCCCCCCGTCACCTGCTTGGCGTGATTGCTATAGGCCATCAGCATACCCCGATGACAGAGGATATTGATAACCCTGGGAACACCCCCGCTATAGCGATAGATGTATCGCAATGCGCCGGCGTTGAACAGGGGATGCTGTGCACCAGCCACCTTGAGGCGATGCAGGACATAGGCACGGGTCTCGGATTTGGAGAGTGGTGTGAGGTGATAACGCGCCGTCACCCGTTGAGCCAGCTGACGCAGCCTCTCCTGTTGCAACAGGCTCCTCAGTTCGGGCTGACCCACAAGAATGATCTGCAGCAGTTTATGCTTCTGCGTCTCGAGATTGGTCAACAACCTTATCTGTTCGAGGGACTCGTAGCTGAGGTTCTGCGCCTCATCGATGATAACCACCGTCCTGCGGCCTTGACTGTGACTCTCCAGCAGAAATGCATTCAGAAAATCGACGATCTCCTTGATGCTGTTACAGCCGATGGGGTAGAGGATATGAAGCTCATCGCAGATTGCCGCCACCAGTTCCAGCGGTGTCAGGCGAGGATTGAAGATAAACGCGACATCGACCGCACGGGGCAATTCAGCCAACAGTTTGCGGCAGAGCAGGGTCTTTCCTGTACCGACGCCACCGGTGAGCTGCAGAAAACCGCCACCCTCGGTAACACCGTACAATAGATGGGCGAAACCATTGCGATGCCTCTCGCTCAGAAAGAGATACTTCGGATCCGGTGTAATGGAAAAGGGATCCTCAGTTAGTCCGAAATAGTTCTGATACATAATGGCAGGTAGATTCTCTTGCTACTTCCCTGGAGTTTAGTCACACCCAATCAGCCTTGCATGCCTCGGATATCCAGCGCTCATCGGAGCTATACCTAAACACTTCCATATGGTTTTCGGCAAGTGAAATGAGAGTTGAATCTCAATTTGAGAAATTAGTGATTATTTTTTCCATTTTTGTAGAAAAAAGATAAAGAAAAATCAATTAACGGCTGTCAGTAAGAGTAAATATTCTTATGAAATTGCCGACTAAATATTTGAGTTGAAAGGTTTACTGCACATTCTTAGATATCCACCCTCATACCGTTCGAGGCGTGTGTATGTGGCATGAAAAACTACCTTCGGGAGCAAAATAGTTAATTTATCACAAATGAGATAGGTAATTTATCACACATTTTAACTAATTATCTTCAAGATTGACTTGTAATATATTGATATTTTGCTAATTTCTTTATGTACAAATGACCCATTGAGTTTACGACCATGACTGGCTTATACAAGACTCGCACCTGCAGAGAATGTCCCCATCAAATCATCAACGGGATCGCCTGCGATTGGCAACCCCATGAATGCCCGATCCAGATTGAGAAGAGACAGAATAGAAAGGCCTCCAAGACCAAGGCCTTCTTCTTGACCAATCTGCTGATCGCGGATGATTTTGACGCGGTTCGTAGCAGCAACTAGGCCATATAGAGCTAGAAGATCACACGGGTCATCGCTGCCCGATACGGATTCATTGCAATCAAATTAAGGGATGTAGTGGCGCGCCTCCTGTTGCGTGGCTGCATTGAACCTGCCATATAAAAATCACTATTGAGCCGGGAATACCAGGGCCTGTTAACACTCATCCGGTCGGCCCTGTTGTGACTGGTGTCCGGCTAAAACCGACCTTAACGATCGAAGGTATAGAAAAAGTCACCCGACTGGGTACGTCCTGTTTCCGCTTCCAGCTGCCAGCGGTCCGTCAGATCGTAACGCATACGAACCTTTGTCTCGCCAGTCGCCAATTCGTTGACATACTGCACATAGAGTCGAGGCGAAAGATAGGTGCCTGCCACCAGGGCGGCCTCCTCCAGGGAGCTACCCGTCTCCACACGCAACTCTTCCAGGCCCAATTGCCGTCCCAATTCCGAAGCGATATCACTGGCGCCGCTTGCCTGTATCATCGCAAGCATACCTGCGGTCTTACCCGATGACTCGCCTGCCGGCCGCCCGGTGACGATGTAGGAAAGGATGTCAGTTTCCGACATGGAGGGGGTTGAATAGAGCTTGAGATTGGGCTTTTTCAGGGTACCGGTAATGCGCATCCCCGCTGTGATCTCATCGATCTCCCTGGCGGCACGCACGTCGAGACCGGGATTATCCACAGGGGAATCGGCAAACAGGGCATATCCCCGCTCGATCTTCAAATCCTGTCCGTAGGCTTGGTAGACACCTTCGGAAATACCCAGGCGCCCGCGGCCGATAACCGGACGCCCCGGTTCATCGATGATCATCAGGCCGCCGGTAAACTTGCCCCGAAGCCCGAGCCCATCGAAACTGACCCGCTTTCCAAGACTCAGGCGCACCTTTGCGTGCAACGGGGTATCCGGTTGCGCCTGTTGCGCCTCGTCATCACCGACAACCACCAGGTCGGAACTTTCGGAGACTGCCGTCTCCGGCAGTGCACGCGGTCTGATCCTGGCGTAGGGCAGGTGAACCTTACCTTCAAGTACACTTTTTTGTGCACTGTGCTCAAAGCTTAGATTGGGTGATAGCCTGACTTCAGCCTCGGGGATATTGACCACCAACCAATCCTTTCCTTCAATCTCGTATTTCGAGGGAAAACCGTTGTCGGCATCCATTCGTGTGGTGCCTTTAAGCGATAACCTACCCTTGCCCGATCGTACACTGCCCGCCAGGGAGATCGTCTCCAGGTCGGGTGTCTGCATACTCATCTCCATATCACGCAACTCAATGCCCAACACCGGAATATCGATAGCGCCCTGGGTCAGTTTTGCATCGCCGTCTATCCGAGGTTCGCTCAAACTGCCACCCAATATCATATCGACCGATAACTCACCCCGACTGTTTTGCAACTGGGGTGAGAAGGCAGTGAGCATGGCCAGATTCCGGACGCCACCCTTGATCCTGCCTTGCAGGGTTTGTTGATCCGGTTTCAGGTCGGTCAGATCCATCCCCGGCAACTGCAAGCTCATGGTAAACCCACCCAACTGCTGCAGCGGCAGATTGATGTCGGCGTCAAGTCCCTTCCGGTCAATGACCGCCTTTGCCCCACTATCGGAAAAATCCACCTCCTCCCGGGTGGTGCCGAGGGCAAAATCAAGCTTGCCCTCGGGAATTTGCAGGTCTGCCGCTCCGGTCATACTCCCACTGGCATCGGTGCTGAGTTCTGCCTGCAGGGCAGCCGTCCCCACTATCCGCGTCTCAACCGGCAGAACGGGTTGCAGCAATCTCAAAGGTAGCTGTTTTGCCTGCAGCTTTGTTTTCCAGCCGCCGGCTTGCTGTTTGAAGCTGGCACAAAGCCTCGCTTCGCCTGACGCCAGGCAGAAGGGTTCCACATCCTGCTCGGAGGCCTCCAGTCGATAAGCCAAGGCCGATTCCAGCTCCCACTCACCCACTTCAGGAGATGACAGTCGGAGCCTTTGCAGGCTACCCTGCAACCTCTGCCCCTCATGTAATCCTGACATTCCCTCAAGCGACAGCTGAGGCACCTGTTCACCTGCCAGGTCGATCTGCAGACGGTGCTGCGGAACATGTCCTTGCAGAGCGATATCGAGTGATTTCCACTGTCTGCCGAACGCACTCAATTCTTGCGAATGCAGTGACAAGGCCACACGCTGTTCACCCGCCATCTCAAGCGCCACTTCACCATTCAGTTGCCCGACCCGGTATGCCTCCAGGCTTAGCTCACCGGCCTCGACGTCAGCCTTCAAACTGGGTGCCTGCAGGGTACCGCCCAGATCACCCTTCGCCTGCAGCGCACCTGACAGCCCGGGCCAAAGGGAGGCTAACTCCGGGGCGTCCACCGACCAATTCAGGGCGAGCCGGTCTGCCAGGCTACCGTCGACAGCTATCCGGTTGCTGCCCGAGAGCATCTCCAGCGCATGTATGGTCAGAACATCCTGCTTGAGTGTCAGGCGCCCCTTCCCATTCAAGGGATAATCCCGCAGTAATCCCGAGAGGCTGTTGAGATTAAATTCCGCCTCGGGTCCGCCCTCCGCCATCGCGCCCTGGGTATCTAGATCGAATACCAGACTACCGGGAAACATGGGGTGGACCAGTGCGGGGTCGACACCCTCTCCTGTCAGACCCAACTGCCAGGAAAGCGTGGGACTCCAGGTCAGCTTGCCGCTACCCTCGATCTTACCTTGCTGCAATTCAACCGACAGCTTGTCGAGATCAACCTGTTCCAGCGTCCCGCTGCCGACCGCATCGAACTGCAGCGTTCCCACCTCCGGTCTGGATGCCTGCATCGCCAATTGATACACATAGGCGTCGAGCCCGCCCTGTAGCTGCAGAGTGCCGCTATCGCTGCCGATATCCACCTTCTCCCCGATCAATGGCCAGCGCAACCCCCGCCACTGCAGATCGGCAGAGAGTTCGCCACCCTGCGGATGGTATTCCCCCTTTGCCGTGAGATCCAAACCATGCGCATTGCTGATGCGCAGATCCCCGATACGGATGGCACCCTGACTGTAATCCGCATGGAGTTCAGTAGCGATCTCTCCGATCCGGGATTCCACAAGCTCCAGATCGGCGTCGAGATCGATCGCTTCGAAACTCCCCTGGGCACTCAACCGCCCTTTTAAGGACGCCGGAAAGTCCCGGGTAAACCTACCCAGTTCAGCCTGTTTCAATTTCAACGCGGCGTTCCACTCGGGCCTACCCTGCAGATCCGACAACAGTGCCTGCAACTCTCCTTCAATGGGTGGCGCCAGTCGCTGTGTGATTTCGATCCGCTGCAGATCCCCACTCACCCGCCCTTCGCCAGCCAGTCTGGGACCCTCTTTTAGGGTATGCACCCATGAGAAATCGATGGTCATCGGCAGCGGTGCATCCAATCCCAGCGATCCCTGCAGCGAGAGCCGGGATGAAAATGCCTCGGCATCGAATTGAGTGATTGCCAGGCGATCTCCTTCTGTGGCGGCGGAGAGGTTGAGTTTATCGATCCGGACGGGATCGCCAGGCTCTCCCTGAACGATTTCGAATCCTTCGGACGAGAAACGGGAGAGTGTTACGGCAAGGGGCAGCTTCACACCCTGAAAGGTTTCGTCACCGGTTTTATCGTCAGACTTTTCACTTGCGGGAAGCCGCAGACGGGTTTCCATCAATGACAACTCGGAAACATCCAGCCGCAAACCCAGCAGCTGAGAGGGGCGCCAATCCAGGTAGAGCCGTTCACACCGAAACGCCAAACCATCCGCCTGTTGATAGCTCAAGCCAGTCAACTCCAGGGGCCCTGCCAGACGACCGTGTAAGATATCGACCTGGAGATCGCCCGGTACCAGCCGCTGGGCCAGATAGAAACTACGCCTGCTACCGTCATGGGTGAATACGAAATAATAGACAATCGCCGATAACAGCAACAGGATCAGCAGGGTGGAGAGGGAGACATAAGTGGCAATCCGTTTCATCGTCTGCCTGGTCATAGCTCCGGCCCCACGACGATATGCAGGCGCCATTGCCGATCGTCATCGACCCTGCCGTGGGCGATGTCGATCCTGACCGGGCCGACCGGTGAGCGCCAGCGGGCGCCGAAGCCGAGGCCAAAGGCCCTTTCCGAATCATAATCGGGATCAAAGGAATTTCCGGCATCCAAAAACAGCGCCCCGCTCCACTTGCCGCTGATGCGACGCTCCAGCTCGACACTGCCGACGGCAAAGTAGCGCCCGCCGATAACCTCATCATTCTGATCCCTCGGTCCCAGGTCCTGATAACCGAAACCGCGTACCGTATTATCGCCCCCGGCGAAGAAGCGCTTACTGGGCGGCAGCTCCGTCAGCTCATCGGCCCAGGTCGCCCCAAGCTCCAGTCGATTCAGCACCCGCCAGTCACCCTCACCGAAACCACGGATAAACTTCACCGCGCTATAGAGCTGAAAAAAATCGGTGGTTGAAAGTAGGGATTCCGACGCCCCTTCTAGACGAAACTCCAACCTTTTGCCGCGTTGGATATAAGCCTTGCCGTCGCTCTTTATTCGCAGCCAGGTGATACTGGGCACCAGCAGACGCGAGCTGTCTTCCTGCTCACCCACCTCGAAATCCTCGTAGCTGTACTCCAATCCCAGACTGCGACGCCAGCCCCGGCTCAGGCTCACCGAATGAACGGCACTGAGCAGCGCCCGGTTGCCTTTATTGGTGTCCGAGTCGAAGTGCTCCAGAGAGGCGCCGAAGCTGACAAAATCCACCGTCGGACGCTGTAACGGTACGATATATTCCGTGCTGAGTGTGCTGAGCGGTTTTGAGATCTGCAGTTCACTCTGCATCCGATGGCCGTTGCGTCCCCGCCGGCGATTCTTCCAGTCCAGGGTCAGTCGCGGCCCCATATCGGTGGAATAGCCCAAACCGATACGGTAACGGTTACGCTTGTTGGGTTTCAGATTAATATCGATCGGAACCCTGTCGTCTTCCCGCTGATCACGCCGGGTCACCACCTCAACCTGCTTGAAATACTCGCTATCGATAAGGTCGCTCTGCAGCTTCAGCAGTGTCTCCTGACTGAAGGGTTCCCCTGCATTGAAAGGGACAAAGCGGGCGAGGTAATCGGGATTCAAGATATCCTGGTGCATCCGCACATCCCCAAAGCGCAACCGCTTCCCACTATCCAGATGGAGTTGGATCGATGCGCTATAATTCTGCAGATCCACTCGCAGCTGATGTTGTATGTAGCGCGCATCCAGGTAACCGCTCTCGATAATCTCGGCCAACATTTGCTGCTTGGACTGCTCATAGCGTGTTTGATCCAACACCTCGCCAACCGACATGGGAAATGTCTTCGTCAATTGAGGATCATCAGCGCCATCACCGATTAATTGAAAATTCACATCGCTCAATTTGACCGGTGACCCCGGCTCTACACGATATGACAACGTGAATCCCTGTTCGTCGCCAACCATGGTCGCAGTAACAGTCGATTTAAAGTAGCCGAAAGGGCGTAATGCAGCCTTTATCTCCGCCTCGGCCTTGTCATGCAATAGACGCAATCGCGCTGCGTTCAGGGATTCACGCTGTCGCTCCCGTTCCACGGAGAGATAGGCGAGCACATTCTCCTTCAGTTTTGTCTCCAATCCATCGACTTTGATCACCACGTCAAGGGCGTAGAGAGGTATTGGGCACAACGCCCAGACTAAAATGATAATTAACTGCCGCATATAACCGCTGACACATGTCCTGTGGATCGCCCGATCAAAGCCATTGGGGTAAAAGCCTGTATATATAGATTATTCCGGATCGCAATCATTCCTTTTATACAATACACGACCCGCTTGCGAATACTGCCAAGACTCTCGTTAGAAACCAATCACATTCAGAAAGTTACTATAGAATCAAAACATTTGTGACTGTTTTCCGCTCAAGGTTACCAACCATGCCGATAGCTGCAACCACGGAAACGGGGTATGGAGGATCACCCACTGCTCAAAATTCTAGATGCTTGCAGTAGGCTGGTATGGAGTGGCAAGTGATCATCCGCGCGATCAGGTTCATTGCCCAACCTGCTCAGCCGGTAATTGCCGGGATGTCATTAGCAGGTAGGTCATCTTATCCACAGTCAGAGGGCGACAAAAGTAGTAACCTTGCGCCTCACTGCATCCCTCGCCAATGAGAAAACTCTTCTGTTCTTCGCTCTCGACCCCCTCTGCCAGAACCTGAAGATTGAGGCTGTTGCCCAGGGCAATGATTGCGCGGGTGATGGCAATATCCTCCTGATCATGCGGTACATCCCTGATAAATGACTGATCGATTTTCAACCGCGTCAGAGGAAAACGCTTCAGGTAGGTCAATGACGAGTAGCCGGTGCCGAAATCATCGATTGCGAGTTCGATCCCCAAATCCCTGACCTGCTGCAGGATTGAGACCGATTTCTCCGGGTCTTTCATCAGAAACCCCTCAGTCACCTCAAACTCCAGCCACTCGGGCCGACAACCTGTCTCGACAAGTATGGATTCCAGCGATGTCAGCAGCTCCCTGCTGCTCACTTGTTTTCCCGACAGATTGATCGCTATTCTTCCCGGGCGAATCCCCTGCCGATCCCACTCCGCCATCTGCTTGCAGGCAATTCGCATCACCTGCTCACCCAGAGGTATGATCAGGCCCGTATCCTCGGCCAAAGAGATAAAACGGGAGGGTAAAACAGTGCCCATTTCCGGATGCAGCCAGCGTACCAGCACCTCGACACCGATAATCTTCCCGTTCCGGGTATCGACCTGGGGTTGATAGCAGACGGCCAATTCGTTCTGAACCAGGGCACGACGCAGACTGGCTTCGAGAAAGATCCGCTCGAAGGCCTGTTCCGTCATATCCTCGGTATAGTACTGGAAGGTATTCTTGCCTTCGTCCTTGGCCTTGTACATGGCGGCATCCGCATTTCTCAGCATGGTTTCGGCACTCTTGCCATCCTGCGGATAGACGCTGATGCCGATACTCGTGGTGAGAAACAGTTGATGATGATCCACCTCGATCGGTAACTCGAGTGAACGAATGATCTGCTGCGCCATATTTGCCGCGTGTTGCGGCCTGTTCAATCCCTCGAGGATGAAAGTAAACTCGTCCCCGCCGAGACGGGCAATGGTATCGTCTTCACGCACACTCTGTTTGAAACGCTCGGACACTCGTTTCAATACCCTGTCGCCAAAGGCATGCCCAAGACTGTCATTGATCTCCTTGAATCTGTCCAGATCGACAAACAGTACGGCCATCTGCAGTCCTGTACGCTTCGCTTTACTGATCGCCTGTTTGAGCCGCAACAGAAATAGTGACCGATTTGGCAGGTTGGTGAGGGGATCGTGATGAGCGATATGTTGCAGATCGTCCTTTTGCTGTTTGACCTCTTCAAGCAGATCCAGGTGTTCGGTTATATCCCTGGCCACTTCAATGACGGCCCGCAGACTGCCGTCGGGATTTAACAGGGGTGATGCGACCACTTCGACCTTGCTGACGGATGCCGGGTCCTTCGATTGAGGCCGTGTCAAGATCGCTGTGGCCTGCTTACCTGTCTGTAACACCCGGTGGACGGGACAATCCTGTATCAGGTTAGCTTCCGATGGCACCGATACAAAGGGAAGGTCGAAATAGTGGATCATCTTGCCGGGATCAGCTTGAAACTCCTTGAGACGCGATTTCACACTCTGATTCATCAACTGAATCCGCAACTCCCGGTCGATCACCATGACCGAATCACCGATATTATCGATGACCCTCTGCAGGAATTCCCGTTCCTCCATGATCTGTTGCTCCATCTGCAGACGATCGGTCACGTCATGCGTCAATCCCAGATGCTCAACCACCTTTCCATCCGCATCCGTTATCGGGACAGCATGGGTTTCCAGCCACGCCTTGCGGCCCTTGAGCCCGGTAATACTGAATGTCAGGACACCCTTTTGACCGCTGAATACCTGACTGTTCAACCTTTTGAACGCCTCACGATAGGGCGCGTCCACCACTTCATTGAGCGTCACCTCGGAAAGCTGTGACAAACCCTCGGCCTCGAGCATCTCCAATCCTGCCGGATTGATACTGAGCAATTCGGCACGCTTATCGAGGGTACTGACACAGGCCGGTTCCGCATCGATGAGGCGACGAAGGTTCTGTTCACTGCTACGCAATTCCGCCTCCATGCGATTTCGCTCGGTTATATCTTCCACGAAGGCGATTGCGGCCTTCACACTGCCGTCCTTGCCCCGTAGGGTCACTGCACTGAAATGGGTCGGGATGTTATGCCCGTCCTTGTGCCGCAACTCTATGTCATAACTGCGGCGCTCGGTCGTACCGATCCTGGCTGTCTGTTCGATAAAGACTTCTCTGTTCATCGCATCGACGAACTCAAGTGGCGTCTTACCCAACATCTCATTCTTGCTATAACCCAACAGGGACATCAGACGCTTGTTGACATCCACGGTTTTGCGCGCGGGGTCGATCAGCCACATTCCCTCCGGCGCGGCATCGAAAACCGTCCGGTAGTGGCGAGAACTCTCGATCAGCGCACTGGTTCTGACTCGAACCAATCGCCGCATATGCGCTATCACCGCCAACAGGGACAGCACCATGACACCGATCACACTGAACAGGAGCAGCATGAAGTTTCTGTTCAGCCACACCAGCCAACCGGGCAGGCGTCGATAATCCTCATATAGCATGCCGTCGATCTGGCTATTGGGTCCAATAAATCCCAGTCCTACAAAGATCGACTTGATGTGCTCCCATCGCTCCGGATTCATATAGCCGATTTCCACAAACAATGGTTGAATCAACTCTTGTGACATCCTTGCCTCATAAAACAGATGGTCTCGGGTCATCTCCTGGGTGTTGTACTTCCGCATTATCAGATCAACCATCTCCTCAACATGGTTCAGGGCATAAGACCAACCCTTCAGCGTGGCGAGCCGGAACGCCTCCACATGATCAGGCCGGGCTTCCAGTTCCGACTCTGTGGTCACCAGAACATCACCGTAAAAATCGATGCCGTAGTCCTTCGGCATGATGTAGTGCGGCTCGACACCCGCTTGTCGCAGCAGAAAACCCTGGTCTGTCACGTAGGCATTGAAGGCGTCCGTCTCACCTCGCAACAACGACTTGGCATCGAAGTTTGTGTCGAGTCGATAAAACTCAGTTGCCTTCAGGCCACCCTGCTGCAGCATCGCATGCAAGGCGGCATCCTGCTCTCCCTCGCCCAGCATGATGCGTTTGCCTGCAAGTTCAGAGATGCTATGTATACCGGAGTCGGCCCTGACCAAGAGGGCATAGGGGCTATGTTGATAGATTGCCGCCAAGGCGACGATCGGGTATCCGCGGGCGCGCTTGATCAATGCATCCGCACCGGACACGACAAACTGGGCGTCACCCTCCAGCATGACCTCGATGGGTGAATGTTGACCGCTGTGCTCACGTATCTGAACATCGAGTCCCGCCTCTCGATAGAAGCCCTTTTCGAGAGCCGCATAGTAACCGGCAAATTGGAACTGGTGCTTCCACTTCAGCTGTAAAACCACCGGCTCCAGTTGTTCGCCGGTATTTATTCCCTCCGCGCCAGCGCCCGAATTAAACAACAGGAGCACTAGGGGCAGCACCCAGCAACAGATCCTCAACTTGGCCTCAATTATTCTGACAGATGAGTTATACGTAGACCACACAACAGACAGACGACCCTTCTCAAAGCCTTATCAACAGCTGATCAAGCTGATGATCAGGACAACCCTTATAAATATGTATAAAGCGATATCGGCAGACAACCAACGGGCTTTAACAAGCAACCGTCAGTAAACAGACCAGCAGGGCCTGTCAACACTCATCCGATCGTCACTGCTGCGCTTGACTGCTCGCCTATCAAGACAGGTCCAAATGCAGGGCGTTTTGGATCTGTCTGCGCATCAGTTCCGGCACGCCCGCCTGTTCGGCGAATTGGCTCCAGTTTGAAACGGTACTGTGCACTTCCGCGACAATCGCCTCCGCACGGCCCCGCTTCATCGAAACCGATTTGGCACAGGCCCTGAAATCATCCAATGAAAAACTGTCCCGCCTGCCATTAAGGGTCATCTGATGTGTCGCTGTCCAAAGTCCGTCAGGGTTGAAACTGTAGGTCATGTCGAAGGCCGGCGATAGCGTCCAGGCACCCGATTTATCCATCAAAAAGGCAATGTTCTTCACATGGTCGTCCTGATTGCGGCCGATGATATTGAAGACCATGCGGCGAAACTGCTCCTCCACCGTCTGCATCGGCAGGCCCAGCTGGCGTATCACCATCAATGCCTGTTCATAACTGTAGGCGCCTGCGCTATTGAAATCGTAATGGGCCATGGCGCACAACGACTGCATGTGCAGTTTTTCGCCCCCATCCAAGCGGTCAAACCGCTTGGTCATGAAGTGGCGTCGCCCCCCCTCTTCAAACAACCGGGATTCGTTGATATCGATACCGCACGCCCTTGCCATCAAGTAGTAGGCATACTCGACGGCACCGTAGCCTTGGGGATCCTCCAGCTCCTTATCCCGGTTGCCGCTGACGCCGTCGAATTTCAATAACCAGTATTCGAATCCCTCACCGGCCGTCACCTGACCGGAGCGGACCTCATTGGTCTCCCGATTCCAGGCGATCACCGCCTTTGCCCGCGCCCCGCCGGCAGAGGTGCCGACACGCAGGATATCGCTGAGAGCCTCCTGTTTGTCGGCATCCGCAAGCGAGTGTTGCAACGCCTGTCGCCGGCCGAGTACCAGCGACGCCAACTCAACCAATCTGTCGATCTCTATTTGGCTGGAATGCCGGGCCCTGGGACCGATCGCCGGTACATACTCAAGCGCCCCCATACCGCGCCGGCCGGTGTAACAGAGACGCTCCACCGCATTGAAGCTGTGGCTCGGCCTGCCCTGGGAGGCCAGCCAGGCGTCGATCAGCAGATTGCCGAACCTGTCCGGCAGTGAATCCGCCAGCAGGCCCGGCAGGCCGTGAAACGTTTCCCGGGGGAGCTGCGGAAAGCTGTAGAGACGCTTGGACAAAGGCATCATCATCGGCGCGACTTCGATGCCGCTGCGGCTAAAGGCCGGATCGTATTCAAACAGCGCCGTCGACTCGCCATCCGCCAACGAAACCGCGCCTATGGTACGTCCCCACAGGCGAACCTCGGCAACCGTGGCCATTACTCATCACCCCAATGCCAAGGCTTCTCCCTGTCTGCCTTTTCGCGGGGGGTGGAAGCCCGTTTGCGTACCTTACCTTTGCGTTTCAGGAGATCCATCGGCCGCTGCGCCTGCTTCGGAAACAGCAGCTCCAGTCCGGGCAGCAATCCCAATACCCGCAACAGGCGGATCATGCTCGACATCTGCGCCGATGCGCCCGCCTCAATCCGCTCCACGGTCCGTTTGGCGACACCCGCCTGCTCGGCCAGTACCGCCTGAGTCATCTGCAGAGCGAGACGGCGTTGCAGGATGCGCTGACCGATCTCTGTCAGGACCGCCTCATCTGATACTAAATCTGATATTTTCATATTCGCCATTAATTACGAAATAAATGATCAACAGTTATATATATCGTAAATTATAGCGATAACCTAACCTTTTTATTGTCTCTTTGTCGGCAAATATGGCGAATTATTGTAAATAATTAATTAATTTCGCAATATATGGCGATTTATGGCTCCAATTTATTACCTTGTACCGGAACCTATTGACTGAACTCCAGCCTGGGACTTTTAAACAATCCGATCTGCCAACGAAACCTCGTCAACAACCGACTCGCAGGGTAGGCTTGAGTAATGCGTACGATCGATATACACACCCATCTGCTCAACCCGGAGGTTGCCTTCGATCGGCCTTTCGACAGAGTCGCCGTACATCTCTTTGCCCGCAGACTGGGCGTCGAGCCACACGCCTTGAAAAAGCAACCCTACCAGACCTATATCGAAGCCATGGCCAAGGCGGTCGATGAATCCAACTACGTGGAAAAGACCTGCCTGTTTGGTGTCGACGCTCGTTTCGATGAACAGGGCAGAGAGGTCGATCGGGACAAGACCGTGTGTGCCATGAGCGAGGATGTGTTGGCCGTTGCCGCTAAATATCCGGACTGCTTCATCCCTTTTCTGTCAGTCAACCCAATGCGGCCGGGCGCCCTCAATCTGCTCGACGAATATGCGGAGAAAGGCTGTCGCGGCGCCAAGTTTCTGCAGAACTACTGGGGTATCGATCTGAACAGTGAACGCCTGATCCCCTACTACGAAAAACTGAAGCAGCATAAACTGCCGTTGATCGTCCATATCGGCAGTGAATACACCATCCAATCCCACCCAAGCTATGAACGCATCGAGATGCTTGATCTCCCGTTGGCTTGCGGGGTTACCGTGATCGCCGCCCATATGGGACTTGGCCGATTCGAACACAGAGTTTGCGCCTGGCGTAACCTGAGCAAAGCGCCACGCCACTTCGACCGTGACTATTTCAAACTGTTGGCGATGCTGACCCAGTATCAGAATCTCTACGCCGATATCTCCGCAATCCTGGTTCCACTCCGCGCCAGGGCCCTGCGTCACCTCTCCGAACAGAAACAGGTGCATGAAAAGATTCTGTTCGGCACCGATTATCCGGTCCCCTTTACCGTACGGCACAACAGTTTTGACCTGGATGGCCCAACCCGCCGGCGGATTGCACAGATTGCGAACCCCTTCGATCGCTACACCGCCGTGATCCTCGAATACTTCCCGGACGGGAGCCCCATCTACAGTAACCATCAAAAGCTATTACCTGCAGAACAATGAGCGGATCGGCCTATTGAACGCAATAATGCAGTGAAAAAGCCTAGAGTGTCGCAACAAAGTCTCTGATACCATCCAGCAACATCTGGGTGGCGAGAATAACCAGGATCATCCCCATCAGCCGCTCCAGGGCCAATGAACCGCGGGTACCGATGAAATCCAACAACTTTGACGAGCCAAGCAGCAGTATCGTCGTGCCCAGCCAGGCCAGGAAAAGCGCGACGACCCACTCCAGGATACGACCGGGCTGACTCGAACTGAGCAGCAACAGCACCGCGATCGTCGAGGGGCCGGCAATCAGCGGTACCGCGAGAGGTACGATGAACGGCTCTTCATCCAGGGCCTCGTCGCCGTGATCCGGCCTGTTGGGAAAGATCATCCGCAGCGAAATGATAAACAACAAAACACCACCCGCGATATTGAGCGAAGGCTGTGTAAGCCCCAGGAACGCCAGCAGCAGATCACCGACAAACAGGGTGCCGAGCAGAACGAAAAAAGCGATGACCAACTCACGCGCCACCACTTTTGTACGGCGTGACCGATCGAGATTGGATAGCACCGCATTGAAGACCGGCACGTTACCCAGCGGATCCATAATCAGGAACAGGGTGACTGCCACAGATGCTATGTCGTACCAGTTCATACCCAGCCTAGCTGTTTACCTCTTAATTGTTTCTTGCTATCCACTTTATTTGACCGGTGCATCAACTTCCGTGATAAGCAGTTGCATAGTTTCATCTGCAGTCTATCGATGGATGAGTAATATGATTTATCTGGTTGTGTTATATATGCAATTATGGACTCAGTAAGGCAGATCATCCGGGGATTTAATATCTTCATGATCCGGTCTTGGGTCAACGGCAAACTGCACTACTTTTATTTTAACATTACCTTCCATAAATGCTTTGCAAACACGATGCATACCATCCATGATTCTGCCATTTGAGCACAAAATTATTGGAAACGTTAAATCTGTTTCCTGTATTAGCTTTGCGTGCTCAGCAATAGCCCTACACGTTGGGATATCCCCTTCACCACCAAACCAGTAATTCTCATCCAATTCGCTTATTGTATCGATACTTATCAACTTAGACTGCATGTCTTTTGCTAACTCAACTTAGCGATCAACGTCCCAAGCATTGAGTCCGTTTTTTGAAGGCCTGAAATGATACTGTTTTCTCAATCACACACTCCCATTATTTGAACGCATAACTCACAGCGTAACCGGATGCCCAAAGCTGCATGGCGAGATACAAGCGGTGCAGCTTCGGGTAGTCCGTATTGACGCTATTGTTAGGCATGACTATACTGCGTAATAACATTTGTTATAACACTCCTGAGGCACACCGCCATGTTGAAAGTTAAAGTAACCTCCATTGGTAACTCTTTCGGAATAGTACTGCCAAAAGAAGCACTTACGAAGCTCAAGGCTGACAAAGGCGATGTTTTGTACCTGGTGGATGGGCCAGAAGGCTTAACACTCACGCCTTATCAACAGGATTTCGAAAATCAAATGGAAGCAGCAGAAAAGGTGATGAAAAAATACCGGAACGCTCTCCATGAGTTGGCCAAATGAAGGAACCTGTTTGGGTTCTACACGAGGTAGTAATCGCCGTACACCAAACTTTACTAGCTGAACATGGTGGAGCCATAGGAGTACGTGATGAGACCCTACTAGAGTCCGCTTTAAATCGTCCTCGACAACGGTTTGAATATACCGATGAACCTTCAATTTTTGATCTAGCTGCTTCATATTGCTTCGGATTAGCTAACAATCATCCTTTCGTAGATGGTAATAAGCGCATTGCTTTAACAATTGCGGCTATGTTCCTAGAATTAAATGGTTACTCTCTTGATGCTCCAGAGCCAAATACGGTAGTCATTATTGAGGAATTAGCTGCAGGAAATATATCTGAAAAAGACCTCTCATCTTGGTTTGGCGAATACTCCAATTCTAATGCCTAACACTTCAAGAAGCGGCGCCGAATAGGCATCCGCTTGCTTGACTTGTTATGTGTATATGTTTGATACTTTATACACATTCGTAAATTATACATAGCGAGCCTAGATATGCGAACAAATATTGAGATAGACGACAAATTAATGGATGATGTTTTGAAAGCCACTGGCCTAAAGACCAAGAAAGATGCGGTTGAGCTTGGACTTAAGACATTGATTAGGCTAAATAAACAGAAAAACATAAAGAAACTTCGTGGCAAATTACAATGGACCGGCGACCTTAATGATATGAGAACCAACTCATGATCGTAGTGGACTCCAGCGTATGGATTGATTATTTCTCCGGAACCGACACCTCCCAGGCAGAGAAACTCGACCGCACTCTTGGAATAAAGCCCGTAGCCATTGGTGATTTGATTCTGACTGAGGTGCTTCAGGGTTTTAGGCATGATAAAGATTACAAGACAGCACGAAAAATTTTTGATGACGTGACTATTTTCGATATGTTCGGTATGCAAATGGCTATAAAGAGTGCTGAGAACTTTAGAGCGCTACGCAAAAAGGGCATTACCATACGTAAGACTGCAGATGTAATTATCGCGACATTTTGCATAGAACAGAAACTCCCTCTTCTATTTTCAGATAAAGACTTCAAGCCCTTCGTCAAACATCTTGGTTTAGCTGAAGCCTGAGATACACATAACGGTTCTGCTCAGTGGAGCGAGCGATAGCGGGTATCCACAGGAGCTGATGGTTATGTGTATTTTGTACCGACAATATAAATATTCTCTTTCCGATTTGGTTCTTTCTAAGCATTAAAACAGCTCCTTTAACCTGTATTTTCCAGTGACGCTGTAAAATAGAAAGACCAAACCAGCAACAAATAATACGACAATACTTAGAGACGACATAGAAATTGGGAATATTGCAACCGTTATTAGTAAAACCCCTAATACTCCGCTAAATAGTCTTAGAATTATATTTTTTACTCGCTTTCTCATTGGCTTTTTAAATATGGAAGCAGCATGGCGGCAACAAAGCTCAAGAACAATAAACCTAAAAACACAAAGATCATGATCTTTGCTTCTAGTTTATAATGTTCGTTGATACCTTTCATATTTTACACATAACGACTAAGCCAAGCGGCAGCGAGCGTCCGATTTGGGCGCATTGTTATAGCTTCCTAGATATTTCATCTATGACATTTTCTGACAACATCTCAAATGTCGACAGAGAGAATTTCTTCAAAATGACTTTATCGTTCTTTTGAAAAAGAAGTACAAGCTGTCTATATTCATCCACCAGATTGTAATCAATAACCGACTGAACATCTGATTCGATCACCTTTAGATTCTCACCGTTTGTATCTGCCAATGCGACACTTATAGCATCATTTCTGTCGAGTTCCTCGTTTCTATTTGTGTCGGACTTTATGACTTCGATGTAAATAGCTTTAGCGATTTCTTTCTTATCTTTTTCACTATCAAGATATTTATCTACTTTATTTTTTAACACAGCGAACTCACTGATATAAAAAGTGTGCTCGTCGTATAACCAGTGAGTATTGAGATTTACGCCTCTAAAAAATAGTACATTTCTGGTTTCACCACCGCCAGAATAACTTGAGAACTTCCCACCTCTCGCACGCGAATGCAGTTTTACATATTGTGTGTCGTGACCTGGTACATCGGTAATATCTCTAAGAATTAGCTCGATTTCCTCATCTCCACCATCATCGGGTGTCACTTGCACTGCACGTCGGTCTTGCCACTGGTTTGATAGAACAATACCAGTGATGATCAAAATTCCACCACCAACTAGTACCACTAGTAGCAATACAGAATTTATTTTGTTAATAACGTCAAATAATCGTGACCTATCCATAAATTACCTTTAGCTATAACGCCGCAAACACTGGAGGAAAAATCGTAGCGACGTAGGAGCGAAGATTTTGACTTCTGAGTGGTTTGCTTTGTTATGCAATCTTACATATCTGACCATTTTCAAAGAGAACTTGTACAGTAGATGTCGTAAACATAAAAATATAACCTAACAAGAAAACTAACAAAACAAATATTAAACCGGCTTGTTCCAACTTAACATGCCAATCACGATGAACCTTTTGTTTTTTAAAAAATGCATCAGTCGGTAATGGTGTTTGATTATATATAGATAAACTCAATACCCTACGAAACATAATAAAAGATAGAGGGATAAGTACGAGACCAAAAAAAATAATTAACCCTTGAAGCCATAGAACCTTTTCACAAAGAGGTTTTGCACCTACAAAAGCCATTAAAGGCGGCCACAAAAGACTGTTCGCAACAAAAAAAGCCACACCAAATACAGTGAGAATTATTGCTTTCTTTTTATTTAGTGGAGTTGGTTCGAGATACTCAGTAGTCATGGTGCATAACGGTTGAAGCCAGCCGCGCCTGCGAAGCAGGCGTCGGACTGGGCTGATTTGTGTACGCCCAGCATGGGCATGAACTGATGGGGTGGAAGTCCCCTGTAGGAGAACCACAGTCGATGATCGATGAGCTGCATAGGCATCCCTCTCTGAGGCCGATTCCCTATCAATTCACATATTTGACCTCAACTACTAGCCGAGGGCAAGGGCAAACCCGCAAGGGGATGTCTGAAGGAAACCTAAGCGCAAAACAGCGAGCCGACGGACAGGAATGTCATATAAGGCCTACTTCCCTGGGGCAAGGTGGCACAAGACATCAAAGCCCTGTGGTTCGGGGGATAAGGTAAATGGCGCGGTTGTGCTGTGAAAGTTCATGTTCT
>QBVD01000077.1 GCA_003058525.1 gamma proteobacterium symbiont of Ctena orbiculata
ACCTGGCAGCTAGAGCATGCACCGAACCTTATCAGGAATATAGTTCGGAAAAAGGGGGGGCGGGGAATAGGTGATTTATGCCTGAAGAATCTCTTTTGCGACTGTGTTTTGTCTGTAAATCAATAAGATAAAGTAAAAACAGGAATGATATGCTATGGATTCTCAAATAGTGACAGAATTGTAAAGTTTTAAATTACCTGCCGATATATTTCGAAAATCCTGTCCGATTTAATTCCTCCTATTTAGACATGGAGTAAGTTGAATATGGTGGTAATAACAACACATAAAACTATATTAATCGCTCTGGTTCTTCTGTTTTCAGCATTGCTATCCAGCCAGGCGGTCGCCAATAAATGTCTGTTTATCTCCTCCTACCATACAGGATATGCCTGGTCAGACGGGGTAGAGAGCGGTTTGCGCGAAACCTTGGGCGGTAAATGTGAATTAAAACAGTTTGATATGGATACAAAAAGGCGTAAGGACGAAGTGTCTAAAAAGGAGGCGGCAAGGAAAGCAAGGGAGTTGATCGAGCGTTGGAGACCCGACGTTGTGATCACCGCAGATGATAATGCCGCCAAGTATGTCATTAAACCCTTTTTTAAGGATCACCAGGTTCCATTTGTGTTTTGCGGTATCAACTGGAATGTTGATGAGTATGGTTTTCCCTACAGCAACACCACGGGAATGGTAGAAGTGGCGCCTATTGATGTCCTGTTTGACAATGCAAGACATATACAGGGAGGTGCGCACCGGGCAATCTATATCGGTGCATCGACTTTGACTGAAAGGAAAAATCTGAAGCGATTCAAGCGTGCGGCGGACAAGCATAGCATCGTTTTGGAGGATCGCCTGGTAAACACCACCAAGGAGTGGATGAGTGCATACAAGGAAGCACAGGAATTTGATTTTGTAGTGATTGGCAGTAATTCGGGTATCAATGACTGGAACACAAAATCTGTTTCGGATTTTGTTGTTGAATCCACGAAAACCCTGACCTTGACCAATCATGGCTGGATGATGCCATATACGCTGCTTGGCCTGACAAAAATACCTGAAGAGCATGGGGAATGGGCCGCATTGGTGGCATTGGCAATACTTGATGGAACAAAACCCAGTGAAATCCCCATTGTCTCCAATCGCAAATGGGATATCTGGATTAACCACACAATCCTGGAGCAGAGCGGGATCAGGCTTCCGGAGTCATTGCTGAGAAAGGCGAAAAAAGTCAGTTCATGATGTATTTCAACTCCAGGGAAAAGATCTTTAAAGGCTATCGGGCTGTTGTTCTCTGGCTGTCGATTGTGATCTTCTCGTGGGTTTCACTTATATTTTCGGTATGGGTGGAACTGCACACGGTTGATAATGAGTTTAACGATCGCGCCGGGGAGATACATCGAACGCTCGTTCAGCGGATCTCCAATCTGGAGACAGTCTTAACCTCCCTGGTGGGGCTATACCACTCGAGTGATTTCCTCGGTATCGCTGAACAGACATCGTTTTCCCAGGAGATGCTCAAGGCCTATCCGTTTATCAGCGCAATCATGCACATGACGAGGATCCCCAATGAGAGATGGGATGAATTCGAGGCGCAAATGCGGGAACAGGGTTTTGTCAGTTTCAGATTGAAGAATGATAGTCAGTTGGGTGGCGATCATATCGGTACTGGCGGTTACTATCTGCCGGTCAGTTTTATCGAACCTATGGATCCACGCTCCGCTAATTTACTGGGTTACGACCTGACTCGACAGCCGGGTGTATTTAATGCACTGCAGCAATCCATAAAAGGTGGTGAAATTGTTTCATTCGGACCTGTTGTGATAAACAGTTCGGGTAAATCCCAGTACTTTGTTCTGAAGCCCGTCTATCTCGGGCGCTATCCACCAGAAAAGATGCAGGAGCGGGTGGATATGTTCAACGGTATGGCTGTTCTTTGTATTGAACTTGAACGTTTTGTAGATGGGATCATTGAAGCGGACATGCCATACGATCTATCGTTGCTGCCGGTTATTGAAAGGGATCAGGTGACACACGGTGGAATAATGGCTGGTTTCAGCAAGTCAAACTTAGCCAAAATTGCGGTGGACCTGAGTTCCTTCGAATACCGGCAGAAGATAGAAGTCTACGGCGTGGTTTTTGAATTACTGGTGAACCAAAGAATAAGGGCTGACGTATTTGATTGGAGGAATGTGTTGGCGCTATGGTTGTTGTCACTACTGATTCTTTTTTTGGCTATAGCTGTATATAGAAACATGCGAATCGCTCAACTCAAGGAAGATGAAGCAAACGCTGCGATCGCTGCGGAAGATGAGAGGTTCTCTCATGTAATAGATACAGCATTTGATGCTGTGATAACGGCTGACGCCAACTGCATGATTCTAAGTTGGAACCAGCAGGCGGTTGAGGTGTTCGGCTATAATGAAGAGGATGTGCTCGGTTTGCATCTGCTTCAACTCATCCTTACCCATAATTCATTGGTGGAAGCGACGGATGCTCTCAAACCCATGTTCAAAGGGTCTGAGGAACATCCGACCGGTGTCAGATTGGAGGTTGAAGGTAGGGACAGAAATAGCCGTAAATTCCCCCTCGACCTTGCTATCTCCTGCTCCAGAATCGGTGAAATATTCACACTAAGCGTGTTTGCCAGGGATATTACCGAGCGTAAACAGTGGGATGAAAAGATCCGCATGCTGGCATATAGCGATTCACTGACCAAGCTGCCTAACCGCCAGGCATTCAAGGAGCAGGTCTCCCGCGCCATTAAGGTTGCCAGACGGCACCAGCGTATCGGTGCGGTATTGTATCTTGACCTTGATGAATTCAAGCGTATCAATGACACATTGGGTCATGACATTGGAGACATGTTGCTCAAAAATGTAACCAGCCGCCTGGAGGGACAACTCAGGGATACGGATTTTGTGGAGCGCAACTGCGAATGTGAGATAGAGAATTGTAATATTGCGAGGCTTGGCGGCGATGAATTTACCGTGCTGCTTGAGGATATTCAAAAACCGGATGTGGCGGCCTTGGTGGCAAAGCGGGTGCAGGATGCAATTGCACGCTCGTATAACCTGAACGGGCATGAGGTATATGTTACACCCAGTATCGGTATAGCAATATTTCCCAGGGATGGTCGGGACGTTGAGGAGTTGCTGAAGAATGCGGATACCGCAATGTACCATGCTAAAGCGGTAGGCAAGAATAATTTCCAGTTCTATTCGGAACAGATGAATATACTGGCGACTACCAGGCTGAAATTAGAGGGTAAGTTGCGTAAGGCCCTCGCCTGCAATGAGATGGAACTCTTCTATCAACCGCAAATTGATCTTGCCAGTGGAGAGATAGTCTCTGCAGAAGCGCTGCTTCGATGGCACGAGCCGGAGTTGGGGATGGTCTCTCCAGTTGAGTTTATACCGATCGCCGAGGAGACCGGTATGATAATGGAGCTTGGTGAATGGGTGTTGAATGAGGCCTGCAGACAAAACAAGGAATGGCAGACTGCCGGTTACAAGCCAATTCGGATCGGAGTAAATCTGAGCAGTATGCAGTTCATTCAGCGTGACTTGAGTATGAAGGTTGCAAAGGCGCTTAAAAATTCACGGTTAAATCCGAAATATCTGGAATTGGAGATAACCGAAAGTGTTATCATGCGTAATGTAAGCGAAACCATAACTACCTTGAAAGATTTCAAGGATATGGGTATCAGTATCTCTGTAGATGATTTCGGTACCGGTTACTCGTCGCTGAATTATCTCAAACGGCTTCCTTTGGATAACTTGAAGGTCGACCGGGCCTTTGTCAAAGATATTCCGGATAATGAGGATGATGTAACGATCACATCCGCAATAATTGCATTGGCGCAAAGTCTGGGGCTTGGTGTGGTTGCTGAAGGCGTTGAAACAGAAAGTCAATTGCAGTTTTTGCAGCAACAGGGATGTGAAATGGCTCAGGGTTATTTTTTCAGTAAGCCGTTGCCGGCGGATCAACTGATCAGCATGCTGCAGCATCAGGGTGACAGTGAAGGCCCTAATGTTCAGTCGGTCAGCTGACTATTCCATTGAAGTACGCTAACGGGGTTCCGTGGGAGTATTGAGTTTGCTGTCAAGCGGACTTGAGTTGATCACATGAAGATCGCGTTGAGGAAAAGGAATTTCAATGCCGGCCTCGGAGAATTTATCGTTGATTGCTGTATGCAATGCGGTTATCGTCGCCAGTCGGTTATCCATAGATCCAAGGTAGGTACGGAGCAGCAGTGTCAAAGCGCTGTCACCGAATGCCTCAAAGGTGGCGACAGGTTTCGGATCCTGTAGTACGTTTTCGTTCTCATGCGCTGCCGCGACCATCAGTTCCATTGCTTTATTAACATCGGTACCGTAGGCAACCCCGACGTTGATGATGATTCGGTTGACCTTGTCGGTCAGGGTCCAGTTGATGACCCTGCCGGTAATGAACTCCTTGTTGGGTATCAGCAATTCCTGTTTATCGTAATTGGTGATTGTGGTGGCGCGGATGCGGATGCGGGAGACGACGCCTGTTGTGGAGTCGAGAGTTACCACATCGCCAACACGTATGGGCCGTTCAAATAACAGTATGATACCACTGACAAAGTTTGCGACGATCTCCTGTAAACCGAAGCCGAGTCCCACGCCCAGCGCAGCTACCAACCATTGAATATTCGACCATTGAAAGCCAATCAGGCTGAAGGCTATGATCAGTCCGATACCGGCGATGAAATACTGTAACAGTGTAGTCAACGCATAGCGCGCACCGGATTCGAGGGGGAGACGCTGTAACAGGGTGATCTCAAGTACGCCGGGAAGATTCTTTGCAGCAAGAAAGGTGACGATCAAGATAACTATACCGATGATGATGTCCCTTAATGTCAATGGTGTTTCCGTTACTATCCCGTCAACCATTTCGCTGGTATTTATCGGTAGTTGAATGTTATCAAGAAAATCCAGTGCCGGGAGAAGGTCCGACCATATCAACCAGGCACCGATTACGGAACCGAGTAGATAACCGAAGCGCACAAGCCGTTTGGCTTGTTCGCTCAAGGCATCGAAATTCAGTTCAGGGATTTCAGTTGTAATGACACTGCTTTCGTCTTCAATCTGCTGATGTTCTTGCTCCCTTTGAGCGCGCAGTTCATCTCGTCTTTGCAGTGCGTTCTGATAGCGTAATCTGCGCTCAGCGATATAAAGATAGCGCAATAACAGTTCTCTCAAGGTGAACAGCCCGATAAAAAACCAGATTGTCGATTCAACATGATCGAGTAGACGCAGTGTAAGGGTCATGTAACCTAACCCTGTGGAGAAAATCAGGCCGACTCCTATAAGGATCAAAAAAGGAAACCATAGAAAATGCAATTGCAGCAGCAAAGCGTTCGGATTGATGCTGCTCCAGGAGATCATCAGTGATCCTTGTTTGCGCAGCAGCCGGTAGGTGAAAATAATGAATACGATCATCAGCACAATAGTTGCCGTACTGCTGATGACAAGGGCATCGGCAGGCAGGCTGTCACCCGCGCCAAGAGCAATCAGGAACCGAAATGGCGCACCGACAGGAATGGCCCAGCGTAGCTCTTGCGCCAATGATCTGCAGATCTTGTTGTTCCAGCGCAGGTGGCGTGTGCCGACCCCCTCGGGCAGGCACAACTGGTAAAGCATCAGGGCTGCAGTCAGCGTTATACCGACGGTGATCAGGGATGTGGCCATGGCCAAGGTAAATGGTGCGGCGGTTGGCTGTGACCTCAATAGCAGGCCTGTCCCTATCATCACCACCGGCAACGCCATGACCTTTACCAGTGTATAGAACAGTGCCTTGAGTGTGAGGCTGATAGAGTCGGTACTGATCTTGCGTGTGGCTCTGGCAAGATTTGGTATTTGCAGTCGTGCAAAGGGTTGCTTCCAGACTACGAACAAGAAGGTAAAAAGCAGTATGAAAGCAAAGTGTACGTTGTGCCGGCTGGTGGTTATTAAATCGGCACCCACTTCCCGCCAATGCTCTGGAGAGACAAGCCAGCCGATGCCGGATGCCAGTCGGGTTGGGCTGAAGACTTGACTCACACTACTGCTGGAGACCCATAACAACTGGTCATTGATAAAATCGATGTAGGATTCTGAAATATTCAGTAACTGTCGTTCAGCCAGGTCAAGGGATGTAAGTTGGCCGATATAGCGGCCATATGCTTTTTGCAGTTCATTCAGCGCCTCACGCCTGGCCCCTGCCAGAGAAAATGCCTGCTTCTGCAGGTGTTGTTTCTCCTGCCCTGACAGATCTTCCAGAATCGACCGAGTGACCGCTTCCACGTGGTCAGAGAGGCTGCCACGTTCAAGGAGCAGCTCTTCGATCTCTATCTGGCGGTCTGTGGCCTTGTTGATTTCATACTTGCGCTTGGCGGAAGAACGTCTGTAGCTTCTCAGTGATGGCAGTGCGGCGTAACGACGGGATAACATTTTTCCTATCGCCTCACTTCGGCCCACAACCTCTACGCGCTGTTTACTGTGCTCGAAATCTGATTGTAGTTGCTCCAATTTCCCCTTTGCCGTTGTCAACTGCTGTAAGACACGCTTTTCCCAATAAACCAACTGCTCGAGTTCTGAGCGGCTTTTGGCGTTTTCCTGGGCGATGTTCTGAAGCGGCAGCGGCAGGTTGGTTGTTTCCTGCTCCAACAGTTCGGCTGCCTGCCGGGCCTGTTTGGCCTGGTCTTCCCTTATCTCGGCAGCAGCTTGATTCAGGCGTTTTAAACTCGACTGCAACTGGCTGACATGGGCGATTGTCGCGTCCCGTCGGGCCTGGCTCAGATTGGTCAGCAGGCTAAGGTTTCCGAGTCGTAGCGTGAGCAAATCGAACTCAGCTTCGCGTAAGGCTTTTCTTGCCTGCAGCGACATCAATCTGGCCTGCCTGATCTGCTTCAGTTCATTCTGCGGCAACACCTCAATATCGGACTGGATCTGAGCCAGGGAATCTGTCCGGATAGCAATTTCACTACTGATCTGTTTGCTGCCGGCCAGCAGTGTCGAAAGCTCTTCCAGTTGCGTCTTTTGGTTATCGCGGGCCTGGGTCAGGTTCAGCTCCTCCTTGCTGATGCGTATTTCCAATGCGGCAAGGTCAGAGGATTGAATGAATTTCTCGAGGGCTTTGTCAACATCCGTATCATGATCCAGGCTCGCTCGCAGGTCCTGGATTACTTGCGGTGCATCACGAATCTGTTTTTGAAGACGTGAGATCTCGCCTCTTACCATGTCAGCTTGACCTAACCAGTTGCCTGCCTGCTCGAGCAACTCATGAATCCTGGCCTTTTGTGTTGCATCCAAAGCGGTCTCTTGGTCGATGTTGGTGCGGGCAAGCTCCAGCTGTTGCCGGGTGAGTGGCTGACTCTGTTCAAGCGGCAGGGAAGGTGACTCGGCCCAGGCAATCAGCGCATGGGAGAGGCAGAGAAGTGTTATTAACAGCCCTGTCAGAGGTTGCCGGCGAATAGGTGAAGAGTAGGACATGGAAATGTATCTGTAATCCGAAGTGGCATTAGTGTGTTAAATGGTTAAAAGGTTTCTATACCTGCCCTAAAGCTTGTGGCTGATCACATTTATAGTTCGCTTATGTCTGTGCAATCACGCTATTGAACCGGGTGATATGCTTCAACATATGTGTCAAATACGGATTATCTCAATTCCGTCCGCATGATGGCCAGTACAGTCTTCTGACGCCAGGCTGCCGTTGTTTCAAACTTCCTGAAAATAGTAACGGATAACATGTTGATTCTTATCCGATACGGGTTCTCCCAATCCGATCTTCCCACTGCCCAGCAGAGGGACGGTCTCACGTCTTAGATAGAGTGATTGATGGTTTTGTGTTGTCAGGTATGTGCCGTTGGTGCTGATATCCGAAAGAACATACTTGCCCCGGCTGTACTCGAGTACAGCATGGGTTCTGGAGGCTGCTGCGGCCGTAACCACGAGCTCATTGCTCGAGTCGCGGCCGATATGCATACTGCCCTGCTGTGGTAGAAAGTTGAAGCGCCGGTTGCCATATTGGAGGGTCAGTATCCTTGTTACCGTGCTTTGTGTCAGCGGAGAAGTGTGTATGAAAGTGACGTCGTCCTTTCGCCATAGGAGATCATAAATAACCATTCGCTCCTGCTTGCCTTTTACCTTGACTTTATCGAATTGACGTACGATTTTTTTTTGCTCATCGGATAGATTTTGTACGACCTGCTCGGTTGTAATGATCTGCTGTGCTTGAGCGATCGCCGCCATACGTGCTGCAACATTTACCGAATCGCCGTACATCCGGCCGCCTTCTACAATGGCGGGGCCGAAATGGAGACCGATTCTTGCCGACAGCTTCATGCCGGACCGTTTTGCATATGCGTCCACACGTTCCTGCATGAGGCAGGCCCCTGTCGCGGCGTCAGAGACATGGTTATAGCGACTCATCACCTCATCGCCGACCACTTCTACAACATATCCACCGGTCTCCGCTACGACCTCTGCAATGATATCCTCAAGGTTGGTTATCAATTGTTTGGCGCGGTTGTCACCCAGATTTTCATACATGCGGGTGCTGTCTACGATATCGGCAAAGACGATGGCATATGATTTTTGAGCCGCTGTTGACATGGTGCAGTTTCGAAAGTTGTATTGGCTTAGTGTTGACAAGCCCTGATTGTTATGTGGAAATTCCCTGAATTTATTACGCTATCACTTTGTGTATAGTCCGAGTATAGGTTTAAACTCAATCCAATGCCCTCAACCCCGATCGTAATCTGTCCAACAGGACCTCGATCAGGTGGGGGTGTTCGCCAACCAAGGGGCTAATGCGGATCTCCAGCCCCGGGTGTAGCCGTTCAACATCACCGCATATGGTTGCAATATCACCGCCCTCTCCGGCGTGCCTGCCAGGGGAGAGAAACAAAAGAGAGAGCGCAATCGGTGTTTGGAGAGTTTTCTGTGCCTCCCTCTGCAACACTTGATCAAGCCGTTCACCATTGAAATCATATTCACTCCCTTTACGGCGTTCCATTACGGCCTCACTTAATTGAACATCAGGTGGTAAGAGGCTGCTTAGCTCTCTTGCGATCCGTACCCGTACTTCTGTCACTTCCGGTAGTGGTGAGCCATGGTCAACCAGAATGACCCGTGGTTGAGTGGATCCTGAAATGAGTGGATCAATCTGATCTTTCAGAATCCTTACCAATCTGGGTTCTCCTCTGGGTAGGGGATAGAGCACATCGGCAATGTGCAGACGGAAGGGGCCGTGTATTGATTGGAGAGATTCAACAAGATTGGGGATGGACGAGGTCAGTGCTCTGCTGACACCGAAAAAAAGCGGTATGGCCAGGTAATCCCTGATACCTTGTTCAAGCTTAGCAGAGAGAAAAGATTCCAGCAGCTGGGCCGGGATACCGTCGAGCTCGCCAGGCGCTATTCTGTCGGCCTGCTGCAGGGAGACGGGGTATACCCTGTATTGACTAAGGTGGCTAAGCTCGGCAGCCAGCTTCCTAAGGTTACGTGTGGCCTGGGGTTGTATGGAGCCGTTGTCGAGTAGCAGTATTAATGGTAATGGTTTTTTCATGGCTCAGGGGCGGTGTTTGATATTGATTGGGGATCGACATCTGCCTGACATCGCCGCTGGGGGCTTGAAAAGGGTATGAGTATGCTTTCACTATTCGGTAGTGTCAAAAATCCCTTGTGCTGTTCAGCCGGTTCCCATGTGATCATCAGGGTATGGTTCGGAGTTATTTCAATCTTGTTCCCGGCAATGGGTGACAGAATTATCCTCCAATCCACTCCCGTCCAGTCGTTTTGGGATAGGTTGGTCGTGGCTTCTACATGTTTATATATTCGATAAGCCGCCTGGTGACACACAAGACGGCTTTTTAATTACTCATCGAGCATCGTATTTTATTATTACCTGATCTCTTCACAGGGATCTGATGGCCGGTATCGACCTCAGCCAAGCCAGAATCACTTTTTTCCGATCATCTTTCCGCAACCCGGTATGGGTTGAGATCTGTCATTGGCATCGATAGAACAGAATAGGTTAATATCGGGATTGTGATTGATAGAACCGATTGCTCCCATGAATTTGCGAGACTTGAAATACCTTATCACCGTTGCTGAGACCGAGCATTTTGGCCATGCAGCTGCACAGTGCTATATCAGTCAGCCCACCCTCAGTGGGCAAATCAAGAAACTGGAACAAGAGCTTGGCGTTACCATTTTCGAACGTACCAATCGTTCGGTTTCCACCACACCGATCGGCTTGGAGATCGTCAAACACGCCAAACTGATTCTGGAACAGGCCGATGTGATCAAGCAGCTGGCCCAGGCGCAGCGTGATCCTTTGGCAGGTGCGTTGCGCGTGGGCGCCATTCCAACAGTCAGCCCCTATCTGATACCGCTGATTCTTATGCCGCTAAAGGTGCAGTATCCGCAGATGCGGCTGATACTCTCTGAGGAGATCACCGATATGCTGACCCAGCGGCTGTTGGATCACCAGATCGATGTAGCGATCCTGGCTACGGCAGTGAAAGAGCCCGAGCTGGAGGTGATGAGGCTGTTTGAGGAGCCCTTCTGGTTGGCCCATCCGAGAAATCATGAACTCTACAACAAAGACGAGATCAGCCGCCGCGATCTGAGTCGTATCAATCTGCTGTTGCTGGCGGATGGACATTGCCTCACCAATCAGGTGATGGATGTGTGCCGTATCAAGGAGGGTATCATCGACAATGAGATGGCCGATCTCCGGGCCGCTAGCCTGGAGACCCTGCTGCAACTGGTGGGTGCAGGATTTGGCTGTACACTGGTGCCCGCCTTGGCTGTGCAGGGGAGCTGGACTACAGATTCCGGTATCATAGCTCGAAAACTGCAACTTAAAGATGCCTATCGGCGGGTGCAATTTGTCTTCAGAAAGACCTTCCCCCGTAAAAAGGCGATCGAGGTCTTGGCTGACGTGATCCGATCTCAGTTACCGAATACAGTCAGGAAACTCTGAGAGCAGTCAGGACTGAGTAGTATTACCAGGAGTATGATTGATATGACGACCGCGATACCCGGCGATAGTTCACGGCGTTTCTCGGACCTATTGCAGGTGAATAGTGATGGAACCGCAACACTGCTGCCCGGTGTGCATCCGCTCCCCAATCTATTATCGCTGGATACAGAACAGGTGTTGGCTGAATTCAGGCAGAGTCAGCTGGAAGACTTTACCCGCGTGTTAGACGAACTGGCGTCAGCAGACAATCCGTTGCACCGGTTGTTTGAGGATATGCGAATCATCGCTGACCGAGATCCTGCCAACAAGTTCAGTGAACTGGATCTGTTCAGGCCCAGCGCACTGCAGGAGATGTTTCTCGAACTCCATGAACATGTCATGTCGCACCCGGTCTGGAGCCACCCCTGTTTCGTACGCATCTTCAAGGGTGAATTCGATGCCGCGCAACTGAATGTATTTGCCACCAACTATTTCAATCAGGTCAAAAACACCCGCCAGTGTGTAGCCCTGGCGCAGGGACGTTTTTCAGGTTTCATCGACCTCCCCTATGGCAGTCTCAACGAGCGGGTGTCTGAACTGGCGCAGATCATTCTGGCGCAGCTGCTGGCCGACGAGTATGGCGTGGGTACACATAGCATCGACAGTTACCCGGATCTGTCCGGCCTGCTCAATTCAACCACCCATATCGTCATGTACCGCCAGCTCTTCGATGGTCTCGGTATTCCATTTGAAGAGCAGGATGTACCGATGCTTCACGGGGTGGCGGACAATGTCCTCACCCAGCGCCTGCTGGCCGGTCATCCAACGTTCAGTCTGGTGGAATCCCTGGCATCGGTGGGTTTGGGTATGGAATGGGGGGTCCCGGAATTTTTCAGCCTGCTGCTGGGAGGTATGATCCGATGGGCCTGGCGTGAGAATGTTGAATTGACTCAGCGCCATCTGATCGTTTTCATCGCCCATGTTCAATACGATGTGCTGCATGCCATTTCAGTCATGTTGGCGACCAGCCTGTTCGGTCATGAAAAGGAGTCCCTGCAACAGATCAAACAGGCAACCAATATACTGATGTCGAGCCGCTATAACATGATGAGTGATCTCTATCGGCAGTTGTTCCATGAGCCCTGCAAAGACATAGACGGCATTGGGCTCGACCCCCGCTACCACATCAGCGATCGGCGCATTGAGAAGGCGCTGATTGCGGCACGTCAGGACGTGGCCAACAGTACCGTGGTGGATGCGGCTGATTTCAAGGCTAGTCAGCGTATTCCCTTTGTGTTCGTTAACGGCCCCAGTTGTAATTGAACATAATAGCGCTTCCTAAAAAAATTCGGTGCGGCAAGCCGCACCCTACGGCGTAAGCTATATATCGTCTGTCGATCAGGAGTAAGCAATGCAACAACAGAAGAGCCAGGTGGCTGAGGCATTTCGCAAGCGCCTGATCGCCACTGCCAAAGGCCCCCGCGGAGCCAAGGATATGTCCCGCGAAGAGGCCTGCGAGGCGTTGACATTCCTGATGTCTGCCGAGGCGCAACCTGCCCAGGTCGGGGCATTCCTCACCGCAATGCGCTTCAAGGGCGCGCGGGTGGATGAGATGAAGGGTTTTCTCGATGCCATGGAAGGGAGTGCCTCCTTGATTGCCCCAAAGGTTGACGGTCTGCTTAATTGCAACGGACCCTATGATGGACGCAAAAACGCACTTCATCTAAGCCTCGCTGCCGCCATAGTCACCGCCGCGGCGGGTGTACCGGTGGTGATGCACTCGAGTGCCGGGCTTCCACCCAAAGACGGTGTTACAACCGCTCGTCTGCTTGAAGCATTGGGCATTCCGGCCTATCGGGAACCGGATCGGGTGTCGAGGGATATTGAAGAAAAAGGATTCGGTCATCTGCATGCTGCAAGTTACCTGCATGGAGTGGAGCGGTTGAAGCCGATACGTCAGACGCTCTTCTATCGTTCGTTTCTGCACGCCTGCGAGGTTATGCTCAATCCTGCAGGTGCGGTTTATTCATTGATTGGAGCTGCGCACAAGAGTTTCCTGGAACGTTTTGCCACCGCTGCGGGTGAACGGGGACAGCGGCGGGTGATTGCAGTGCAGGGATTGGATGGCTGTGACGAGTTGCCGCTGGAACCGGTGGCCGTTGCCGATTTCAATAACGGCACACTATCGAAGTACACCCTCGATCCCGCCGATTACAGTTTCAGTCACAAGACCCATCACCCCTGTGAATCCGTGGATGTGACTGCGCGACTCGTAGAAGAGGCCCTGACCGGAAAAAGCGACAGACATCTCGATGCCATTCTCTACAATGCGGGAGTCAGGATCTGTCTCGGCAACAAGACTGATGACATCGGAAAAGGTATTCGATTGGCGATGGAGCTGTTTGAGTCGGGACAGGTAGCAGAGAAACTTCGTGAGTTACAACACTGAACAGTCTTTGTTTTTCAACTATGCTGAGTGCGAAACAAATTTGATTCAATACCGGAGTAGTCAATTTAGAGCGGAAGGGACGATGAGACTGATTCAATTGGCGTTTGGATGTCTGTTAGTGGCTGTTGCCGGCGGTATTGTCAATGCAGATGCCATATACAAGTGGCGCGATGAGAACGGAAAAATCCATTTTGGCGATAAACCGCCTGTGTCAGGGGAGTCAACCCCTGTCACAGTAAAACCCAATGTCTATCATGCGCCGCCGATCGAAGGAAAAACCGGTGCCGGGTATAGACGTGAAAAGGTGGTCATGTACAGCACCAAAAGGTGCGGTTACTGTAAAAAGGCACGGGCATATTTTAAGCGCAACGCGATTCCCTATGTAGAGTACGATGTCGAGACCAGCCGGAAAGGTAAACGCGATTATAAAAAGTTGGGGGGCAAGGGCGTACCGATCATACTGGTTGGCAAGCGCCGGTTGAACGGCTTTTCCGAAGCCGGTTTTAGTGAGATTTATCAAAGCAGTATCGATTGATCTGCACAGCAGATCGGAACGGAATCACAGGGCGGCACGTAAAGATATCCTTTTCACTACCGAAAACAGTGTTTAGGAATCATAGGAGTTTTGCGGAGCATGCCTTCATCCTCCCGGGTAGTGATACAGCAATGGCTGGAACAGCTGTGCCGCTTGGTCAGCGGCATTCAGTCGGCTATTGTCGTTGAAAAAGGCGTTACGGAGAGTGGGGGGATCAGCGTTGTACGCTGGCCGGAGGACGAGCAACCGGAAAAGGCCTTGCTGAAGGTTGCACTCAAGGCTTTCGAGACCCGTAGGCAGTTGATCGTTCCCGCCTCCAGATCTGCACAGGGTTCCGATTTCATGGCAGTGCCGCTGGTTTCCCGCGGCCAGCCGAAGTGGGTTGTTGCACTCCGTATAAGTCCCAGGTCGGCACGGAAACAGCAGGCGGTGATACAGGCGCTGCAGTGGAGCCTGCGCTGGTTGAAGCTGTTGTTGAAACAGGTGAACAGAAGCCAAGCGGCAGGGGCTCACTGGGTAGAACGCTTGACCGAGAAGCCGCTCTCGGCGGCGTCGATTGTCGAGCTCCTTGCCGAACAGTTCCATTGCGACCGGGTAACCCTGGCGCTGGGGGATGCGCGCCGTCTCGAGATCTCGGCGACATACCCCCCCGTCGAGATCAAGCGGGAAACCGGATTGGTGCGCACCTTCAAGGAAGCGATGTTCGAGGCCATCGATCAACAGGCATTGCTGCACTATCCGCCCGGGACACAACAGAGCGATCTGCTGCTGAACAGCCAACAGGCCCTGGCCGGGGATTTGGGGCAGGCGACGCTCTGTACGATCCCGTTGAAGACGGCCGACATGCCGGTCGGGGCGTTGCTGTTGGAGCGTCATCGACAGCAGCCGTTCACGCCGCGCGAACAGGCGGAGTGTCAGCAGGCGGCCGGTTTGATCGGGCTGTTGTTGCATCACCGACAGCGCAGTGAGCAACCCCTCCATCGTTTGATCCGCGAGCGCCTGCAACAGCGATTTAAAAGCTGGCTGGGTCCGCAAGGCTTGGGGGTGAAGCTGAGTCTGCTCGCTGTTACCTCGATCCTCGTAGTGTCGGGGTTGATCGAGGTTGACTACCATATCGATGCCCGCGCCAATCTGGAGGGGCGAATCCAGCGTGTCATCACCTCTCCGTTCGATGGCTATCTGCAAGAGGTGTCCGCCAAAGCGGGCGATATCGTGACTGAGGGGGCCATGCTGTGTCAGCTGGACGACAAGGACCTGAAACTCGAGCAGGCCAAATGGCGGACCGAGCTGGCGAAGTTGAAGCGGGAGCAGCGCGAAGCGCTGGCGACCCATGAGCGAAGCCGGGTCTCGGTGCTGCAGGCGCAACGCCGGCAGGTGCAGGCGGAACTCGACCTGGTGGAAATGAAACTTGCAAGGAGCCTAATCAAGGCGCCCCTGGATGGCATCATCGTCAGTGGGGATCTCACTCAATCCCTTGGCGTCCCCCTGAAGCGGGGAGAAGAGCTGTTCAAGATCGCCCCTCTCGAAAGCTACCGTGTCATGCTGCAGGTGGATGAGTTGGATATTGCCGATGTGCAGATCGGACAGTTCGGTCATCTGCGCCTGGCGGGGTATCCCGATCTCGACTATGGCTTCAGCGTGAAGCGCATCCTGCCCCTGTCCACGGCCAGCGAAGGCAGCTACCTGTTTACCCTGGAAGCGGAACTGGAGGATGCGGAAGAACATCTGAGGCCTGGGCTGCAGGGCGTGGCGAAGATCGATGCCGGCAAGCGCAGCCTGCTGTGGCTCGTCAGCCACCGTTTGGTCGACTGGCTGCGATTGCAGCTCTGGCGCTGGTGGGGTTGATGGACGCTATTTGGCAGCAGATCGCCGGTGCGCGTCCCCGCCTCAATCCGCAGGTTGTGATCCGCCGGCAGCGCTATCAGGGAGAGACCTGGTATCTGCTTCAGGACCCGATCAGCGAGCGACATTTTCGCCTATCGGCCGGGGCCTATAAGCTGATCAGCCGGTTTGACGGCAATCGCACCCTTGAGATGATCTGGCAACAGGCGCAACAGCCCCTGAGTCAACCGCTGGATCAGGAGGCCTTCATCCGCCTGCTGATGCGGCTGAAGGGGGGTGGGGCGCTCATGGATAGCCCGGAAAGCGATGCGTTGAGGATTCTCGAGCGCCGCAAACAGCCACGCCAATGGCTGCGGCAGCTGCGCAATCCACTTTCGCTGCGCCTCCCTTTATGGGATCCGGACAGGGTGCTGAACAGATTGATGCCGGTGGTACAGCCGCTGTTCGGTCGAGTCGGCATGGGACTGTGGCTGCTGATCGTGCTGAGCGGGTTGCTGCAGGCGGCGCTGCACTGGCAGGAGATCACGGGTAACGTCACCAGCCAGCTTCTTTCGACGGATAATCTGCTGCTGATGGGCGCGGTCTACCTGCTGATGAAGCTCTTCCACGAGGCAGCGCACGGATTCGCCACCAAGCATTGGGGGGGTGAAATCCATCAGGTCGGGGTATTGCTGCTGGCTCTCATACCCATGCCTTATGTGGATGCATCCGCCGCCAGTGGATTCAGTGAGCGACGTGCGCGGATTATGGTCGGTGCGGCAGGTATCATGGCGGAACTGCTGCTTGCCTCTCTGGGGCTCTGGTTGTGGTTGGCCACCGGACCCGGCTGGCTCAATGCCGCGGCCTACAACATGATGTTGATCGGCGGGCTCTCGACCCTGTTGGTGAACGGCAATCCGCTGCTGAAATTCGACGGTTACTATGTCTTTGCCGATCTGATCGACATACCCAACCTATCCATTCGCGCCAACCGCTACCTCGGCTATATGCTGCAACATTATCTGTTCGGTGTTGAGAATGCAGACTCACCCGCCCAGACCGACTGGGAACGGGGCTGGTTCATCTTCTACGGGATCGCCGCATTCTTTTACCGGTTCTTTATCCTCATTACCATCATGCTGTTGGTGGCTGAAAGCTATCCGCTGGTGGGTAAGGCAATCGCAGTCTGGGCCCTGGTCGGGATGGTGATACTGCCACTGGCCAAGCAGCTGAACTATCTCTTCACCAGCCGGCAGCTCGCCAACCGGCGCAGGCGGGCCCTGCTGGCGACCGCATCGATCATAGCGTCACTGCTGTTGATCCTGTTTGTCATCCCCGTTCCCCATGCAACCCATGCCGAGGGCGTGATTCTTCCACCCGACGGTGCGGAAGTCCGTGCGGGTGCGGAAGGGGATGTTGTCGAACTGCTGGCAACACCCGACAGCACCGTTACACGAAACCAGCCCCTCGTGGCGATGGAGGACCCATTTCTACAGACTGAGTTGAAACGCCTGGCCGGGCGGCTGAGCGCATTGCAAGTGGAGTATGAGACCCTGGTCAGCGAAGATGAAACCGTCAAAGCGGAGATCGTGCTGGAAGAGATCCGCCTGGTTGAAACGGAGGTGTCACAAAAGCGGGAACGGGCATCACGGCTTATCCTCCGCAGTCCTGTTGAAGGCAGATTCCTGGTACAGCAACCCGGTGATCTCCCCGGCCGGTTTTTATCCCAGGGTGAGTTGATCGGCTATGTGCTGGATAACCGCCAACCGGAGATCAGGGTGGTTGTATCACAGCAGGATATCGGTCTGGTGCGACAGTTTTCCCGCAAGATAAATGCGGTCTACGCCGACAGGCCGGCCGATGACCTGCCGGTCAGCCTGCAGCGGCATATCCCCGAATCACAACAGCGCCTTCCCAGTCCCGCGTTGGGTCCCTTGGGGGGCGGTAAGATTGCGTTGCATTCCGAAGATGAGGACGGCACGCGGCCCCTGGAGGCCGTGTTTGAGATTCGACTGCGGCTGGATCGGCGGATCAGCCGGTTGGGTGAGCGCGTCATTGTCCGTTTCGAACACCAGCCAATGCCATTGGGCTTGCAATGGTACCGTTCAATACGGCAGATGTTTCTCAAGCGGTTTAGGGTTTGAGATGCCGGCAGTAGGGTGCGATCCTGCCGCACCAAACCTCCCAATTTGATATTTCACTCATTGTCCCACAGGGATTATCGTTAATCCTGCTCCTCTAATAACCAGTCCTATATCGCTTAGCAGGAGAGGGCATCCTGATGGATTCGAGTCGTTTGGGAACCTGGGTCATTAATTGTTAATTGTGTGTAAATAATCACGTTTATATTTTCAAGTAATCAACTTGTTAGCCGAAATTGTAGTTGCAAGGCTTTGTTATAGAAAGGAAATAATAATCATTCGCAATACAGGACGCTTAGCCTTTACAACCCGTGTTGGCAACTGTGTGAAAGTAAATAAACGACATGCGAAATTGGCATCAATTGGCAGGGGGCTTAATCTGTCTCTTTTCATCAGCAATTATCGCGGAAGGAACCGAATCACTCGACGGCGTTATTGAGCCATTCATGACCGTGGAGCTCAGCTCCCGCATTGATGGCATTCTCGAGGCCGTCTCCGTGGACGTGGGAGACAGCATTGACCGGAACCAGGTCGTCGCCAAGCTCGAATCCGAGGTCGAACAGGCAGCCCTGGAATATGCCCGCGCCAAGGCATCGATCAACAGCGATGTGCGCTTGCAGGAGGTCAGTCTCGCCTACGGTCGGCGTCAGCTGAACCGGGTCAAGGAGCTGCACGAAAAAAACCTCTCCTCCTTTCAGGATTTCGACAAGGTCGAGACCGAGACCCGGCTGACACGTTATAAACTGGCCCAGGCGAAAGAGAACAAGTTTCTGGCGGAACTCGACCTGAAGCAGGCCGAAGCGCTCTATAATCGCCATACGATTCGCAGTCCTGTCAGTGGTATCGTAGTTGAGCGCTACCTCAATCCGGGCGAGTCTGTGGAGGAGCGTCCCATCGTCAAAATCGCCCAGATCAATCCATTGCGCGTCGAAGTCGTCGCGCCGGTCTCGATGCTGGGTAGGGTCAAGACCGGGCAGTTGGCGATGGTCAGGCCGGAGTTGCCGGTGGGCGGCAATCATCGGGCAGTGGTGAAGATCGTCGATCCGATACTCGATGCGGCCAGCGGCACTTTCCGCATCCGTCTGGAGATCCCCAATGACGACTATCGCCTGACCAGCGGGTTGCGTTGCCAGGTACGTTTTCTCGATAGAATGGTGGAGATGCAGCCCGAGCCTGCAGTGGTGGCGTCGGCTGACAAGGTTGCCGAGGTTAAGCCGTCAACCGAGGTTGTAGATACCCCCGATACAACGGCAGCGGATTCGGCGTCAGTAGAGTCACGTGCCGATGGCGGTGATCGGAAAGCCGCACAAAAGGAGCGTTACCTGGTTGTAACCCAGGATTCACTGCTGCCGCTGAAGAAGGCGCTGCGCAAAGCGGAGACTCTCAAGCAAAAGGGCGTGGAGGATACCTGGGTTATCGCAAAGGGTTCGTTGAAAGGGCATATCTCCTTGGGATATTTCAAAAACCGCCGGGTGGCCGATAACTACCAGAAACGACTCGCGGATATGGGTATCGAAACCAGGATCGTCGCGCAATGAGACGCAGGCGATCCAGTAATCACTCCACTGCCCTGGTCTGTGAAGAGCTGGAGCCTCGTCTCCTGCTTTCAGCCGACCTGGCGGGCATTGCTGTGGATCTGACGTCGAACGATGCAGAGCAAGGGGTAGAGAAAGCGGATATCCAGGCCATTGAAGCCGCGTTGCAGGTCGGCTCGCCAAGTCAGGTTGGTGAGCACGATTCATCGACTGTTGAACTGGTAATCATCGAACCGGCGACGCCGGATTATCAATTCCTGGTGGACGACCTTATCGGCCAGAACGGCCATGGGCGCAGTTTCGAAATCGTACTGCTCGACACTGCCGCTAACGGCATCGAACAAATCAGTGACATCCTCAACGCTTACCAGGATCTGGATGCGGTGCATATTCTCTCTCACGGGAGTGACGGCGGCGTACAGCTGGGCGATGCCTACCTGAACCTCGATAGCCTGAGCGCCAATGCCGGCGCCATCGAGTCCTGGCGCGATGCTTTCAGTGCCGAGGGTGATCTGTTGATCTACGGCTGCGACCTGGCCGCCGGCGAGGATGGCCGGTCCCTGGTGGAGGCCCTGGCTCGATTGACCGGCGCAGATGTGGCTGCCTCGGATGACCTTACCGGCCATGAAGGTCTTGGCGGCGACTGGGATCTGGAACATGCTGAAGGCGTTATTGAAACTGAAGTGGCTGTCAGTGAAGAAGGTCAGCGCAACTGGCGCGGTATTCTGGCCACGGATATCGATTTCACCAATAGCGATGATCCGGTACATCATTGGAAGCTGGATGGCGATGCCGTGGACAGTGTCGGCAGTGCGGATGGTGCGATTACAGATGCGACAACCGTCACCGGCTGGGATGGCGATGCGTTAAGATTTGATGAATCCGGCGACTATGTCACGCTCCCTGACGTCACCATGAACAATGATTTTACGGTGACCTTCAAATTCAAGGTCGACGATAATACTGGCTCCCTGTTCCAGTATCTTTATAGCCATGGCGATATCAACCTGACGAACAGCCTCAACATTTTCATCAACGAAGCCTCACACGGCTCAGATCCCAATGTGCTGCGCACGGTAATCCGTGATGCCAACGATACATTGGATAACTTCGCCCTTGAGTTCGATATCAGTTCCATTATCGGCGATGGTGAGTGGCATACCTATACTCTGACAGTCAAAGCCGGAGTCGGCTCCACCGTCTATCTCGATGGCATCCAGAAGAACACCGACACGCGCGGTGGGGACAGTTTTAATCCAAGCGGCAACATCTATCTGGGCGCTCGTTATGATCTCGATCCTGACAGGATGTTCGGTGGTGACCTGGACGATGTCAGGATCTACGATGACGTGCATGCGCCGACAGGTGTTGGAACAGGATTGTCGGCCGGGACGGTCATCGCAACAGATCCTGTAGGCGGCACTGTAACATACAGCCTCGTCGATGATGCAGGCGGCATGTTCTCGATCGATTCCGATAGCGGCGAGCTTTTCTGGACCGGAGCACCGGATACTTCAACGGCCCAATCCTATGACATCACCGTAAGGGTGAACGACAGTGGAGCCCCGACCTATGATGAAGTGATGACGATCAAGACCGGCACCGGTGATTTGGACTTGATTACCGGTACCAGTCATGACGATTTGATCTATGGGCTGGGCGAGAGTGGCAGCTCGCTCGGCACCACCAACTACGTTACCAATGGCAGCTTCGAGAGTGGCGGTTCGCCAGATACTACTGGCTGGTCAGTCATTGTAGGAACCTCGCTGCAGACGAAAGTCTCCGGTACAAATGGTGTGGTTTCGACGGACGGTAGCTATTATCTCGATAGCGAAGCGCCTGATGGTAATAACACATTTGAACAGACGATCTCCGGCCTGACCAACGGCAACAACTACCGGATATCATTCGATGCTGCCGATGCAATGGCAGGTGGTAGCAACTCCCTGCAGATTTATTTTGGTGGAGTGTTGCTCGACACACTCGATCCCAACACAACGACCATGCAGTCCTTTAGCTATAATGTCACAGCTGGTTCCGGCGATGGGAGCAATGAGCTGAGATTTGTTGAAGCTGGTGGTATCGATGGTCCAGGCACGGCCATCGACAATATCCGCATGTACGAAGTCCTGCCCAGCAATGGTGGCGATACCCTGGACGGCGGCGCCGGCGACGATTTTCTTATTGGTGATGGTGTCGGCGGCAGCGGTACAACCAGTCAGCCGATCACCATCAATGATGCCGGGTTTGAAGATACCGCACTGCCTGATGGTGGTACGGGACCGCTTTCGGCGGCCTGGACCGATGATTTCGGTTATAACGAAGTCTTCATAGGGGATCCATCGACCTTCGAATTTTCAAGTGGAGCACCGGCTGAAGGTGAAAACGCGCTCCTGATACCCGAAGACAACCAGGTCTCCCAGACGCTGGCCAGCACTTTCGACAGTAGCAAGGACTACGAACTGTCGCTGAAAATCGGTAATCCGATCCCCTCTGGCAGCGGGGGCACTTATTCCATTCAACTTTACGCCGGCGGCACACTGATCGGCAGCGCTTCGGGCACCGAACCGGCAACCGATACCTGGGAAGATGTCACAATCTCCGTTGATGGCGATGCCTACTCCGCCGCTGACGGCAACACGCTTAGGATTGTTCTTACGAACACTTCACCCTTTGTCTCTGGTGATTACTTCGCCGTCGATGACATCCAGCTGAACGAAATCACATCTTCAGTCGTTGCAGCCGGCGACGATACCCTGACTGGCGGCACAGGCGACGACTATCTTGATGGCGGTGCGGGCACTGATACTGCGGTGTTCTCCGGTGCTCGTGCCGATTACACGATAAATTATTATGAAGCCACAGGTGAATTGGTTGTTTCCGATACGCGTGGCGGATCGCCGGACGGCACCGACACGTTGATCAATGTCGAAACATTGCAGTTTTCCGACCAGGCGGTAGTGATCACCGATCCGTCGACGCAATTTAATGACGCCCCGGTTCTGGACAGCGCCAGCCTGACGGTTGACGAGGGTCAGACCGTGACCCTGTCTGTCGCCAATTTTGGCATCACCGACCCGGACGACACCGCTTTTACTTATACCGTCAGCGGTGTGACCGGTGGTCACTTCCAGTTGAGCACCAACCCCGGTGTCTCGATCACTAACTTCACCAGTGCCGATCTGACGGGTGGGTTGGTGCAGTTCGTCGACAATGGTGATGAAACGGCACCGGCATTCAGCATGACAATCAATGACGGTGAAGCTGATTCCAACACGCTGGCGGCTAATGTCAATTACACCGCCGTAAACGATGATCCAGTTGTAGTTAACCTTGATGGCGATGTCCATAACTATACAGAGGGCGACGGTGTTGTTCTTATAGAGCAAAGTGGCGATGCGGTTGTCAGCGATGCCGATTCGGCGGATTTCAACGGCGGATCGCTGACTGTCGAGGTAGATAGCGGTCTGCAAGCATCCGAGGATGTGTTTTCCATCCGCAACGAGGGAACAGGTGCCTTCCAGATTGGTGTGTCGGGTAGCGACGTGACTTATGGCGGTACAGTAATCGGTACGTTTTCCGGCGGTACAGGTTTGGATCCGTTGACGGTAAACCTGAATGCCAATGCAACGCCAACCGCCATCACTTATCTTGTTCGCAACATCACTTATGAAAACAGCAACATCGATAACCCAACCAGCGGTTCGCGCAGTGTCATCATCGATATATCGGATGGCGATGGCGGCGCATGCCTTACTCAGAATCTGACGCTGAATGTCAGTTCGGTGAATGATGCGCCGGTTGTCGATTTAAATGGCTCCGATGGTGCGGGTGTGGACTTTGCAGTGACCTTCACGGAAGACGGTGGAGCTGTCAATGTCGTTGACACGGATGCGACAATCAGTGATGCGGATGGTGCATTTTATGAAAATCTGAGTATCAACCTGACGAATTTCCCGGATGGCGGCAACGAACAGATTGTGATCGCCGGATATACCTTCAACTATGGTACCGCTGATACAGCAACGCGCACTGTCGGCAGCACCAGTTTTGTCATTGATTTCGACGGTTCCGGTTTTAATGTCACACTGGATGGACTCGGTTGGATGCCGGAAGCTGATCTGCAGACCCTGTTGCGTGGCGTTACTTATGAAAACACCTCCCAGGATCCGACCACAGGTGATCGTACGATCAATATTTTTGCGCAGGACAGTTCGCTCCTGGTTGGCCCCATTGCGACTTCGACGATCACCGTAAATCCGCAGAACGATGCGCCAACAGCTACAGATAATGCCAATTCGGTCTCTGAAAGCGGATTTGTCTCAGGTAACATTATAACGGATGACTCCGGATCCGGTGTGGACAGCGATCCGGAGGGAGATAGTCTGCAGGTAACCCAGGTTGAAGGGGGAGCCTACACGCCTGGACTTCCTGTAACCCTGGCTTCAGGCGCACAAGTCACTTTTCAATCCAATGGCAGCTATACCTACAACACCAACGGTCAGTTTGATGGACTGGGTGCCGGTAGCAGCGTGGATGATAATTTTACCTATCAGATAGGTGACGGCAACGGAGGTTTCGATACCGCAACGGTTACCATTACGATCAACGGCAGCAATAATACCCCGTCAATCACGAGTGCCGACCTCACCCTGGACGAAGGCCAGACTGTCACCCTCGGTGATGCCAATTTTGCCGTCTCCGATGCAGACGATACGGACTTTACCTACACCGTAAGTGGTATCTCTGGTGGCTACTTCCAGTTGAGCACCAATCCCGGCGTGTCGATCACCAGCTTCACCAGCGCCAACCTGACGGGTGGCCTAGTGCAGTTTGTCGATGACGGTAACGAAGTGGCCCCGGCGTTCAGTGTCACTGTTAACGATGGTGATATCGATTCCAACACCCTTGCGGCAACGATTAACTTTACTTTGGTCAGTGACAGCACACCCGTTGCGAACATCGACAGCATCACTGTCGCCGAGGGCGGTACGGTCACCACCTTGGTGGGTGGCGCGTCAACGGTCCTAAACAACGACACTGGTCTGGTTGATGCCCCAGTAACGGTCTCACTCGTTTCGGATGTCACGAACGGATCGCTGACCCTGAATGGTGACGGTACCTTCAGCTATACCCACGACGGTAGTGAAAACTTTACCGATTCATTTACTTACCGGATCACCGACAACGACGGTCAGACCGCTGACGCCACAGTGACGATCAATGTCACACCGGTGAGTGACGCTACGCCGGTGGCCAATGCCGACAGCATCACGGTAGCGGAAGGCGCCACGGCGACCACCCTGGTGGGTGGCTCGTCAACGGTCCTCAACAATGACACCGGCCTGGGTGATACTCCGGTGATAGTCTCACTCATTACGGATGTCACTAATGGGTCGCTGACTCTCAACGGTGACGGTACCTTCAGTTACACCCACGACGGTAGTGAGAACTTTACCGATTCATTTACTTACCGGATCACCGACAACGACGGTCAGACCGCTGACGCCACAGTGACGATCAATGTCACGCCGGTGAGTGACGCTACGCCGGTGGCCAATGCCGACAGCATCACGGTCGCTGAGGGTGCCACGGCGACCACCCTGGTGAGTGGCGCGTCAACGGTCCTCAATAACGACACCGGCCTGGGCGATACGCCGGTCACGGTTTCACTGGTCACCGATGTGACGAATGGGTCGCTGACCCTGAATGGTGACGGCACCTTCAGCTATACCCACGACGGTAGCGAGAACTTTACTGACAGCTTCACCTATCGGGTGACCGACAACGACGGTCAGACCGCCGACGCCACGGTCACCATCAACGTCACCCCGGTCTCCGATGAAACCCCGGTGGCCAATGCCGACAGTATCACGGTAGCCGAAGGCGGTACAGTCACTACCCTGGTGGGTGGCGCGTCAACAGTCCTCAATAACGACACCGGCCTGGGTGACACCCCGGTGACGGTAAGTCTGGTCACCGATGTGACGAATGGGTCGCTGACTCTCAACGGTGATGGTACCTTCAGTTACTCTCATGACGGTAGCGAGAACTTTACCGATTCATTTATTTACCGCATCACCGACAACGATGGTGAAACGGCCGACGCCACGGTCACCATCAATATCACCCCAGTCTCCGATCAAACACCAGTGGCGAATGCCGACAGCATCACCGTCGCTGAAGGCGGTACGATCACCACCCTGGTGGGTGGTTCGTCAACTGTGCTCAATAACGACACCGGTCTGGGTGATACACCGGTGATAGTCTCACTCATTACGGATGTCGCGAATGGGTCGCTGACCCTCAACGGTGACGGGACCTTCAGCTATACCCACGACGGTAGTGAAAACTTTACCGACAGCTTCACCTATCGAGTCACCGATAACGACGGTCAGACCGCTGACGCCACGGTGACGATCAATGTGACGCCGGTGAGTGATACAACCCCGGTCGCTAATACGGATAGCATCACGGTCGCTGAAGGCGCCACGGCGACCACCCTGGTAGGCGGCTCGTCAACTGTGCTCAATAACGACACCGGTCTGGGTGATACACCGGTGATAGTCTCACTCATTACGGATGTCACGAATGGGTCGCTGACCCTCAACGGTGACGGGACTTTTAGTTACACCCACGACGGTAGCGAGAAC
>QBVD01000078.1 GCA_003058525.1 gamma proteobacterium symbiont of Ctena orbiculata
CGCGGCGAAAATCCACGCACGGTCATGGCGTCTATCATCTGTTCGCGAAGTTGTGTCATCAGTTGACTCCTGTGTGGTAGACCAACAGTGGTCCTTTAGGAGTCTGGTTGATGATGACTCAGGGGTGGGGCGTGGATGGCCCCGCGTAGCGGTTTAGTTCAACCGGTGATTATATCGCCGGCACCTATTATCGCGTTATGCCGCCGGCTCTAAATATTGTGTTATGCCGCCAAATGTATTCAAAAAGTTTGCATCGTTCCCACGCTCCTGCGTGGGAATGCATACTGATAAACTAAAGGTGCAGAACGAGTTAATTACTTAAAACAAGTGGCAGGGTAAAACTAAAACAAGCCCCACCACCTTCACTGTTGGAAGCGGTTATGCGACCACCTTGTAGTTCAACCATGCGCTGCGCGATGGCAAGCCCTAATCCGGCATGTCCACCTTCTTTGCCTGTCCGGCGTTTTTTGTAGAAGGGATCGAAAATATGGGGTAGATCATCCTCACTGATGCCACTGCCGCTGTCGGTGACATTCACCACTGCCTGCTGGTCCTGTTGGGCGATCTGCAGGGTGACCTTACCGCCCTCCTCCACATGATCCAGGGCATTGGAGATGAGGTTGTCGAGGACCCGTTCGGTGAGGGCGAAATCGGCATTCACGAAGGGTGAGGTTTCGGGGATCTGCCAGTCCAGGGTGACCCCCGCCTGCCGGGCGCGGAGTTGGAATTTCTGAATCACATCCTGCACCAGTTCCGCCAGCGGCATCGGTTCGCAGACCGGCTTGGTGTCCCGGGCTTCGAGCTGGGCCAATTCGAACAGCTCCTCCACCATGCGCTTCAGCCGTTCGCTCTGGTTGAGGGCGATGCCCAGGTATTCGTCCCTGCGCGCTTCGTTGAGATCCTCGCCCTTCATGTTGACCGTCTCCAGGTAGCCATGCAGCGCGGCGAGGGGGGTGCGCAGGTCGTGGGAGACCTGGGCCACCAGCTCCCGGCGCAGCCGGTCCTGCTCTTTGAGCTGGCCCCACTGATCGATAATGCGGCTCGCCATTTCGTCAAAGGCGGCGCCCAGTCGATCCACTTCGTCGCCGCCGGGGCCTGCATCGTTTTTCGTAAAATGCTCGTGCCGGGTGAAGTCGCTTTGCTGAAACGAGGACATCACCTGCGACAGGCGCTGCACACGCCGAGTGAGCCAGAAAAACAGCAGCAGACCGGAGAGGAGTCCGAATCCCAGGCTGACCGCCACGGCGCCTGCGCTGTAGCGCAGGGCATAGCTCTCCTGCACCGCCTGCTCCGCGTTGTCGTACTCTTCTCCCCGCAACACCACATAGAGGTAGCCTTCAGGCATGTCGCCGGCAGGCACCGGGGTCACTGAAAATGCCTTGCGGCGATCATGGGAGCGCGGGTCATCGCCGAGGAGCGGGAAGCCCTCCCCGCGCATGAAGGCCTGGACCGGTTGCAGATCCACCCGCTTGCGTTTCACCTTGCCGGGATCGGCTGAAAACGCAAGGATCTTGCCCTCCTTGTCGAGCAGGTAGATCTCGATGCTGGGATTGATGTCCATGAAGACGCTGAAGGTCTTTTTCAGCGCCCGATCATCCATTTCACCATCGATCACCAATCCCCGGTCGGCCACGATTCTCGCGGCAAGGTCGCGGTTGAAGTGCTGGGTGATCTCCTGCAGGTAGCGCTCGGTGGTCGCGGCGGTTATCAACGCATAGAGCAGCCCGGTCACCAGGAAGAGACCGATCAACGCAAGGGATAGCCGGGAGTATAGGGTTCGAAACATTTAAGCGATATCTTTTGAGTTAAGCGTTCAGTGAGCGGATTTGCTGTGCAATGCTCACTCCTGTTCCTCACTGAATTTGTATCCTACTCCCCAGACAGTGAGCACATAATGCGGCGCGGCTGGATCCGCCTCGATCTTTGAGCGCAATCTGTTGATATGGGAGTTGACGGTATGTTCATATCCGTCGTGATTGTACCCCCATACCTTATCCAGCAGTTGAATACGGCTGAATACGCGTCCCGGATTGCGCGCAAAATAGAGCAGCAGATCAAACTCCTTTGCCGTCAGTTCCACCGGCTTGCCGTCGATCTTCACGCTGCGCTTGTCCACATCCAGCGACAGGCCGCCCCGCTCTATGATCTCCTGTTTACCGCTTGTCGTCCCGCCACTCGGCAGTGCCTCCATGCGGCGAAACAGTGCCTTGATCCGCGCCAGCAATTCCGGAACGCTGAAGGGTTTGGTGAGATAATCGTCCGCCCCCATCTCGAGCCCCACCACACGGTCGAGCTCGGTGGATTTTGCGGTGAGCATCAGAATCGCCACATAGTCACCCGCTGCTCGCATATTGCGGCACAGGGTGAGGCCATCCGTGTCGGGCAACATCAGGTCGAGAACAACCAGATGATAGCCGCCCTTGTTGAACAGATTCATCGCCGCGGCGCCATTGCCGGCGATGTCGGCATCACAACCGATATCGTTCAGGTGTGTCTGTACCAGATGAGCGATATCGGGCTCGTCTTCAACGATAAGTACTTTACGGCGCATGAGATCAATCTTCCCCTCAGCAGTTACTCCAGATTCCATCATACACTGTTAGCGCATTGTTCACGTAAATCTCACAAATGGATCACGATCGATGGGGATCGTTCTTCCAGGCCCGGATAACGGGAATCAAAAGCCCACATCGGGACGTTCATCCGTCAGCCAATAGAATTGGAACGGCGGCACGACCAATTGGTCCTTGAACAGCCTGGGCGATTCACCCGAATAGATGTCTTTCAGGTTGCCATACTCGAACATGCCCCTGTTACCCAATGCGGAGAGTTCCATATATTGAGGCGAATCGTCGAAGTTGCACACCACCAATACCGACCCCAGCGGGACAAAGGGATCGGTGCGCCAGAACACGAACAGGTGGGGATTATCCACATCGATCAACTCACGATTGTTGAAGTCGGCAAAGGCTGGGATTCCTTTGCGTGCGGCAATCATCTTCTTCAGACCATTGAAAATCTGCTGCTCCGGAGTACCGTGTTGATGACGGCGCTCCGCCCTCTCCCAATCGATCTTCGGCCTTTGTAGCCAGCGATTGTCACCGGCCTTGTTCTCATCATTGAGGAAACTGCGATCATTGAGCGTACCGATCTCGTCACCATAATAGAGCAGAGGTATGCCGCCAAAGGAGCAGATCATGCTGTGCATGAGCAGAATAACCTTCACCGAGCGCTCGATAGCGATATCGTCATTACTCTCAATTGCGCTTTCCAATCCCACCAACGAGGCCAGCGAGCCGGATATTCTCGCATCCCCGGTCTTGTGATTGACTCCGAACGGCTGGCCCCGGGCAGGTGAATCGTTATATCGCCCGGTGTAGTAGTCGACCAGGAACTGGCGATGGGCGGCCGGCTGATAACCGGCGCGAACGATGTCGGCATCGTCGAAGCCAAGCCCGATGTCGTCATGACAGCGCAGATAGTTGAGCCAGGTGGCGCGGTCCAGCTTGGTCGGCAGGCTTTGAATACCCTGCCTGAGCAGTTGCGTATTCTTGGTGGCAACGGCATCCCACAACAGGGCCATGTAGGTGGCGTTATAGGCGATCTCGCACTCTTTTGCGATAACCGCGTCCTCGCCGAAATACTTTGTGATCTCCACCGGCGCGACAATCGCCTCGGCGATAAACAGCACACCCGGCGCGGTAACCTGGCAACAATCCTTCATCAACTGAAGGATCAAATGCGCCTCACGCTCATTCTGACAGGTGGTGCCTATCTTCTTCCATAAAAAGGCCACCGCATCCAGGCGCAGGACATCCGCCCCCTGGTTGGCCCAGAACAGATTGTTATCGAGCATTTCGATAAACACCGCAGGATTACTGTAGTTGAGATCCCACTGGTAGTGGTTGAAGACGGTCATCACCCACTTCTGCATTGTTTCATCCCAAGTGAAATTTCCCGGTGAGGTTTCGGGAAAGATCTCCGGCATGGTCTCTTCGAACATATCCGGCACATCACGGTTATCGAAGATGTAGAAATAGTCTTGATACTTCTTTTCTCCGGCCCGCGCGCGCTGCACCCACTCATGCTCATCGGAGGTATGGTTCAGCACCATATCCAGGATCAACAGCATGCCGCGCTTGCGTGCGGATGAGGAGAGGACGTTGATAGCATCCAGATTTCCGACACGGGGATCCACATTACGGAAATCACTCACCGCGTAGCCACCGTCACTGGCTCCCTCCGGGCATACCATGACCGGCATGACATGCAGCATATTGATACCCAGCTCCTGCAGATAGGGCAGCTTTTTCTCGACACCCTGCAGGTCATCGGCAAAACCGTCTGCGTATAGCGCCATGCCGACCCACTCCTGGCTGAGGAACCAGTTATGGTCTCTCTCCCTTTCACTATCGAGCTGCTTGAGTGAGATATGGCGCTGGATATAACGTGTCGCCATCACCTCCACCAGGTGGATCATCTGCTCCTTGAAGTCTTCCCGCTTGCCGTAGAGATAGTGAAACAGCTGATGTATGACATAGAAATTGGCGCCCAGACGAGTATAGAAGTGGCGCAGGTCACGCTCCCGTATCTCGGGCTTGATCTCGTCGAGTATCTGATTCAACAGTGAATGGGATACCTGTTCATACATGATTGCGGACCTGAAAAATGGACTACACGCTATATCGGCTGCCTGCCGTAGGAGTTTACACCGTTGAGCGGGAGAAGGTAGACATATGATGGGCTAAGATTACAGAAGAGCGCTACCGCCCTGCCAACTCCCTCTACCGCAGTGAGGGTATAGATAAATCCTGCATATAATCACACACCGAGATAAGCACCTGAAGTCTGCTACCTGTTGCTGAACCAGGTCCTATTTACATAGATATTCTGTGCCTCAGATGTAGGCGGTAAATCAGTCAAATACCCTAAATAATGAGATAGAAACCGTTGAGGTCAATTTTTATTTTATTCTATACTTACAAAAGGTTAGATGTGGAATATGGCATTAGGCAGTTTTCACTTGTCATACATCTGCAGCTTTCTTGCAACAACTGAAGTAGCTAATTTACGTGATGACGTTGATAATCAACAAAAGAGAGACTGTACTATATCTCATGTCTACTCACAGACCTTGGCACGAAAGTGCACGACTGACATGAAAATCGCATTAAATAGGCCATAGCTTTCAGGCGGCCAAACCAAATTTTTTTACATAAGGAAATAGATCGTATGCGAACACGTCGCATCGGACACCTCTCCGCCAGTTTCATTCTCGTCATTTCAATCTCGCTTGGGATTGTCGGCTACCTGGTAATGACTGGAGAACAAATGGTGAGCAGGCACACGCCTCAGATCGATGCAGCGATGGAGATCAAGGTCAATGCCACACTCGCTCACCTGTGGTTCGAAGAAATTATCTCCGGAGACAGTAACGAGCAGATCGATGATGTCTGGTCATATCTGGATGAGTCTGATTGGTATGCCCGAGCACTGTTGGAAGGAGGCAAGAACCATGAGGGAACGTTTGTACCGCTAAAATCTGCAGATATGCGACGACAAATAGAGTCGGTTCGTGTTTCACTAGGCAAATTTCGAACAATCGCCGAACAACGATTCTCAAATTATGAAGCATCTCTGCCCGGATCAGGTATCGATCAGGAGTTCGATCGAATCTTTGCCGGCTTTATTGATCAAGCTGATCAAATTGAAACACTGCTACAGGAGTCTATAGCGCTTGAACTAAGTAAATTCAAGCAAACTGCAGTGTTTTTAACGACCATCTTGGCTGTTACGGGTGTCGTCCTCGCCATTATCCTTTACCGCCTTGAAATGCAACGCAACCAGCACCTACATAAAATCGAGCAAACAAGCAGAAAAATTGAGACGCAGAATACGAAACTCGATTATCTGGCGCACTTCGATACCGTCAGCGGACTTCCCAACAGAACACTATTTACTGACAGATTGGATCAGGCTGTCGGCCATGCAAGAAGAAAATCAAACTGCGTGGCAGTATTGTTCATCGACCTGGATCGATTCAAGAGCGTCAACGATAGATTGGGACATGCCCGAGGTGACGAAATACTGAAGCTTACCGCCAAGCGTCTAAAGCAATGTTTACGATCTGATGACACTGTGGCACGCATCGGCGGTGATGAATTTACAGTAATTCTCGCTGACCTTGATGACCATAAAAAAGCTGCCACGGCAGCCGGCTCAGTAGCAGAACATATCACGCTGGAACTTGCCAAACCCTTTGTTATTGGCGGTATGAAAGTAGACCTATCTGCCAGTATAGGTATAGCCATATACCCTATTGACGCAAACGAGGCTGATGCATTGCTGATAAATTCTGATCATGCCATGTACGAGGCAAAGCAGGATATTCGTGGAAGCTTCTGTTTTTTTCTCGGGAGATCAAGAACCGAGTGACACAAGAACTTCAGATTGGTCATGATTTGCATAACGCGATTAAAGAGAACCAGTTTACCTTGCACTACCAGCCTCAGTATGAATTGCAAAACGGTTCAGTTGTAGGCTTCGAGGCCTTGGTGAGGTGGGAACATCCAAAACAAGGGTTGTTAACTCCTGTTAGCTTTATGCGTGTAGCTGAAAATACAGGATTGATAGAAGAAATTGATTTGTACGTTTTAAACTCTGTTTGCCGTCAGCAACAGGAATGGAAGCAACAGGGGCTTCCAGCCGGGAAGATAGCCGTAAACTTTTCAGCGGCACTCTTCAGCCGTAAAGACATTGCAAAAATTATTGCTTCACATTTGGCAGAATATTGTATCAGCAATCATGAACTTGAAATCGAGATAACGGAATCTGCCATGTTGAAGGAGATGAATCATACTCAGCAACTCTTTGAGAAGCTGACGAACATAGGCATTTCAATAGCAATCGATGACTTTGGTACTGGCTATTCGTCGATGTCCTATCTGCAGAATTTTTCTGCCAAAGTATTGAAGATTGATCGCAGCTTTGTCCACGATATTGATAAAAGCCGCACAACACAAGCCATCATGCTCAGCATGCTCGAACTGGCGCGCAACTTGAACATGGAGGTTGTCGCGGAAGGAGTGGAAACGCACCAGGAAAAGGCATTCATTATGTCTACCGGTTGCCGATTTGGACAAGGCTACCTTCTTGGCAATCCAATGACAGCCGAACAGGCTTATGCCCTTTTGTTATCGGAGCAGGAAAACAATGTCTCAGTGTTATCACCGCGGGAAGTCTGAATTTTCCACAGCAGGACAAAAATACTCCAGTAACTATGAATAAACCAGCCGAACAAATTTTAATTGTCAGTATGCTACAAGCAAAATTACTGGTTAAGACTAATATTTAGCTTAAGCAACATATAACAGACACTTATAGAATCAGCTACTGACTGAGCCAGTTATCCATATCACGCTGTTCACCAATATTAAAAGCACCAACAGGTTGACGATCCATCGATGCAAAATAAAGGCGCTTCCCCTTGTAACCAGCGCTTTTTATTATTTTTGTTTTTACCTCTTTAGCTCCAAGTCTTTTTTGAAACCGCTCCGCATATATTTGCACACTCGGTACACGTCGATGAGTGATCGAAAAATCGACGTACCCTACGATCCAAAAGACCATCTTTTCTTTTGGGGAGTAATACAAATTATCCATTGCGTCCCTCTTCATTTTTAATACCGTACATTGTTATCCATATGTACTTTTAATTCTTAGATCCATGTCACACCGCGACGCAGACTGTGACTACAACGCCCCTCCACTGTAGATGAAAACCTTCAACCACTTGATATCCATAAATATGTTAACGGCAGCTATATATCTGTATTACAAACTCATCAATGTGGTTACAATATCTTGCTGCCTCTGTATTGGCATGTGATCCGGATATACATCTGTTTAATATCTTCGAGTCGCCAAAGCTGGTATTTTCTACTGAATCAGATCTTCCTTTCAGAAGCATACATGGAATGAGTGCCGATATATTATTTTATCTCGCCGTTATCCATGTGGGCGCGTATGACACAACCTATCCAAAAACGATCAGACAAGCTGCCAGGCATCAATATAATTTTGATAAAAGTTAGAATCATCGACAACGGCACCGCGCCGTCCCACGATAGCCGAAGCGAAGCTTTGGGCACGTTCCAAGGTCAGTTGAAGCGGCCAATCGAGTTCCAGGCCAAGGATGAGCACGGAGGTCAAAGCATCCCCCGCACCGACCGTATCCACCAGGTTCAGATTAAGCTCTGGTTTGATCTCACAAGAGTGGTCATCGGCAGCCACAGCCAACACACCTTGCTCACCAAGGGTCACCACTAATCCCTCAAGCTTGTACTGATGTCTGAAGCCGGTTGCAGTCGTCAACAGATCATCACCCTCACTATGGAGTTGCAGCAGTTCGTGCTCATTAAGCTTGACCCAGTCAGCTTCGGTCACCCAATTCAATACAGACTCCCGCTGCCACCAGGGATCACGCAGATTGACATCCATAAAGATGCGTTGCGGATTGTTGGCCTTCAGCCTGTTCAGCGCTTCCCTTGCAATCGGATTTCGCAATCCCAGACTGCCATGATAGAGGGTGGTCGCCTGGACATCCGCCACCCCGGCGGCGTCTATGAAGTCATAGGCCACATCGGCCACAATCTCATAACTCGGCTCCCCCGCCTCGAGTGTAATCGTCACTCGCCCTGTGGGATGCCGTTCGTCACGCTGCAGGGACCCGGTCGCCATTCCCCACTGCGCCATCGACTGCAGGATGGCGTCGCCCTCCTCATCACTGCCGATACGACTGATAAACAGAGGGGATCGGCCGAATGCCTGTAGGTGCCATGCGACATTGAATGGCGCGCCACCCAACACCCGTTCCCCCCCGGGGAAGCAGTCAAACAACACTTCACCAAATATCGCTATTGCGCTATTGGTCATGGTCTCACTCATCAATCAGCCTGGAGATCAACTGCGGATGGTAGTGAGCTGCGCCTTCGAGAATGCCGGCGCTATAGTTGCCGTTCATGGCCATGAAGCTACCCTTGGCCATGTAGAGGCTGTCGCCGTTGCCTTTTTCGTCCACCAACTGTTGCGCTTTTTGCCTGACTTCCGGTTGCGCATTCGCCACCAGTACCGCTGGAATCGGACTGATCAGCACCTCCATGTCATTCCCACTGTCTCCGGAAAAGACCGTCTCATTGAGGGTATAACCCAACGACTGCCTGAGAAAATCGACGGCATGGTACTTGGTTGCCCGCTCTGGCAAGACATCGAGCAACCCCATATTGACTGTCTCATCGACACTCCAAACCAGACTGGCAGCCACCTTTTCCCGCTGCAGGCGTAAACCCATCTCATCGAGTATCGGCTGATGCGCCTGGTCCGGGGAGACGTAGTAACTGAGCTTGAAGCGGTTCTGCTTTGCCTCCTCCTGCAGACGGAGGCCGGGAATATCGGCAAACAGCTGTTTCAGATCCTGATGCGACCTGCCCCGCCAGTCTTGACTGATATGCTCATCCCAGTTCGCTTGATGGCTCCAGTCATCCGGGGTATCGACGTGGTAGATGGAGGTACCCACATCGCCGATCACATAGTCCGGTTGCGGCAGCGAATAGTCGGCGATGGCATCTCGCACCAATGACTGATCCCTGCCACTGACATAGGCCAACAGAACAGTCTCGCTGGCACACAGCTGTTTGAATCTCTCACGGGCCCCTTCCGACTCCGGTTGCGGCCCATTGGGGATCAGTGTCCGATCCAGATCGGTGCAGATTAATAATCTTTGATTCATTGTTCTTCTGGTACGTTGCAGCGTTTAAAGAAATCGTAGTGATCTATCGCCTCGAGGATACCCGATGCGTGTGAGCGGCTGGCAAAATAGATCCGTTCGTGATCGATCATATGCGACAGCTCTTCATGGTGACGGTTGGCCACCACCACCGCCAGGGTGTTGCCCCGCATCATATCCTCATCGGCGCCGGAGCCACCCGCCACCAGGATATGCTCCAGTGGAATATCCAGACGCTGGGCCACATAGCGCAAGGCCTGTCCCTTGGAGGCGCGGGACGGCAGGATATCGAGGAACTGCCCGAAGGCGTGGATCACATTGCAGGTCAGCTCCTCCTTGTGCAGCAGGCTATTGATCTCATCCACCGATGGCGCCTTGTTGGGGTCGTAGTGATAGGCGATCTTGAAATAACTCTGTTCCTGTTTGGATTGCGGCTTGATTCCCGGCAGGTTCGCCATCACCCGGCGCACGCTCTTCGGCTGCCACAGATGATCGATGTGCTCGATCCAGAAGTCATCGATGGAGAGCCCCTGGGTATAGTGGATCTTGGTGCCGAGACTGGTGATCAAGACGTCGGGGATGGGTATTGAGAACTTCTTCATCACCGAGAGGGCGTCATCCAGGCGCCTGCCGGTGGCGATACCGAAGGTCGCGCACTTTCTATTTTGCCGTACAACCTCGATAAACTGTTTGAGTCCTGAGGGATTGCCGAGAAGATTCTGATCGAGATCGGTAAAGATGGAGCGGTCCCGGTAGCGATGCTTGACATGTTTCGGCGGCTGTGTGGGCAACCGGTCGTATCCGGACGGTAACGGCTCGATGCTGGAAAAGTATTTCTTGGCGTGGGCCTTCCATGAGTAGTGCTTGCGCACACCGGTCAAGCCGTTACGTGAATATTTCTGCCACAAGTTGTTGTCGTGCAATATCTTCAAAAGGCTGCTACGGATCGATTTCTTGTCCAGGGGATCCACCAGCAATCCATTGTGACAGTTGCCGATGATATCGACCGGTCCGCCGTTCTCCGTGGCAATCAGCGGTAAACCGCTGGCGGCCGCTTCAAGCAGGGTCAGCCCGAAGGGTTCGGTCAGGGCCGGGTTGATGAAGACACCTTTGGTTAACGCCGCCAGACGGTAGATATCGGGCACCTCTTTGGCCAGATGGCGTTTCGGGAGCGCCACGTGGCCATACAGGTCATAGAGGTCGATCATCATCAACAGTTCGGTCATCACCGATTGCGGGCCGCTCTCCATATCCCGAATATCATCACGATTACCGGCCACGATCACCAGGCTGGCCGCCTTCTGCAGCTGGCTCGATTCACCATACACCTCGAGCAGCGTAAGGATATTCTTACGCTCGTCGGGACGCGACAAGGCGAGGATGATCGGTTTTTCAGGCTGTTGAAGGAAACGTGCCAGGCTCTTGGCAAAGGGGATCTCATCGGCGGTGATGTCGGGTGGATGAAACTGGGTCAGATCGGTACCCGGTGGAATCACCGCCATATTGTCCGGCTGATAGTAGTTGTAGAGACTGTACTGCTCTTCTATCTCGTTATGGGTGCTGGTTATGACCAGATCCGCATTGGCCAGCAGCTCCTCCTCGGCCTCGATGCGCCGGTCCATGTTGTAGCGCTGGTCGATCTCCTTTCCAGACAACCCTTTGGCCAGCAACTGATGTCGCTTGTCACGCCCGAGGGAATGACCGGTATGTACCAAAGGGACACCCAGCAGGTGGGAGAGCCTGACACCGACATAGCCGGCATCGGCATAGTGGCTGTGGACGATATCCGGCATTTGCGGTTGTTCATTCAGCCAGCTGAGCAGGTTGTCCATGAAGCTGTCGAGATGGTCCCAAAGGGTCTCTTTCATCAGATAGCCGTCGGGGCCCGCATCGACTCGTACGATCCTCGCCTTGGCAGAGAGGGGTTCGATGGTCTCGGCATAGTCATCGCTGACATCGGCATCCACCACCCGCCGTGTCACAAGATCTACCTGGGTAACCGCGTCCAACTCCGCCAGCGCCCTGGCGAGATCGACAACATATTTGGTTTGCCCCCCGGTGTCGGCATCGCGCCCGAGTTCAAGATCATGTCCGCGTATCAGGCCGTGCACGCTTATCAAACAGATATACATAGCGTATTACAGATATGAAGCAACCCTTAAGATCCATCCTTTCAGGTTATTGGTTGTCGTTTGGCCTGGCGCAGATCCGTTAGTGATTAGGTTATTGCCAGGCTCCTGTCTTATTTTGCTTTAACCCCATGTTAACAAAATTAGCTGGAGATTGCTGGGCAATGGGGTGAGCTTGCTTCCGTTCACTCAAACTCTTTTGCCTGGAGATTCAATAATCCGGTTGCTGCCTGCCGGTAACTCGCCAATATCCTTAAGCTGAATATATTGATATTTACTCTATGGATACGACTATTCATACAGATGCCGATTGAAAACCCGTGAACTCAACAATCACAGCTGCAGATGAGTGACACAAAGCAGGGGGAATTTGATGTCGCGCCTGGTTAGACGGACAAATTGTGGCTTTATTTGTAACCCTGGTTTAACTATAAAGAAGTTCTGAGCACACCCATCAACGGCCTTGTCGAAGCTCCATACGCCATACTATGGAGGTGAGCCACTGCGGGGAGACACAATGCCCGAACAGAAGCGATACCCGTCAAAGCCCGAGAAGGTCTATTTCTTCGGCACCTGCCTGGTGGACCTGCTCTATCCCGAGGCCGGACTTGCCGGTATGCAGCTGATCCGCAGAGAAGGCATCGAAGTCGTCTTTCCCCAGGATCAGACCTGTTGCGGACAACCGGCCTGGAACAGCGGTTATCGCAACGAAGCACTACAGGTGGCGCAGCGGCAGCTTGCCTGCTTTCCTGAAGACTACCCCATCGTGGTGCCCTCGGGCTCCTGCGCCGGCATGATGCGTCACCACTACCCGAGGATGTTTCAGGAGAGCGGCGATCGTGAGCGGGTCATTAAATTCTCCACGCGTGTCTATGAACTCACCGAGTTTCTGGTTCATATACTCAGGATCGACTTGAAGGATCTGGGACCGCCGATCAAGGTCGCTCTTCACACCTCCTGTTCAGCACGCCGGGAGATGGGGGTCGCCGGGGAACATGAGGCACTGCTCAAGCAGTTATCGAATGTGGAGCTCCTGGAACAGGCGCGCAAACAGGAGTGCTGTGGATTCGGCGGCACCTTTGCAGTCAAGCAACCGGCCATCTCGGCAGAGATGGTCAGCGACAAGGCCAACGCCATCACCGCCACCGATGCGGATATTCTGGTCAGCGGCGACTGTGGTTGCCTGATGAATATCGGCGGGCATCTCGACTACCGGAACGAATCGCTCGAGTACCGCCACATCGCCAGCTTTATCTGGGAGCGCACCGATGCAACAGAGCGCTGATTTCCATACCCGTATCGAGCAGGCCCTGGACAATGCCCGGCTTAAGGCGAGCTTGCGCTCCGCCATGGATGGATTGATGGCCAGCCGCAAGGCGTGTTTTCCCGATGCCGATGAATTCGAGACATTGCGCCTGAGAGGGGCGCAGATCCGTGCCAATTCGCTGTCAAAACTGCCACAGCTGTTGCAACAGCTGGAGCAGCGTTGCATCGGCAACGGCATCCAGGTGCATTGGGCGGAAAGTGTCGATGCGGCGAATCAGATTGTGCTTGAAATCATGCGGAGCCATCAGGCAGGGCTGCTGATCAAGGGAAAGTCGATGGTCTCCGAGGAGATGGATCTGAACCGTTTTCTGGAATCCCACGGAATCGAGTGCCTGGAATCGGACCTGGGCGAGTACATCCTGCAGCTCGCCGGCGAACCCCCTTCACACATCGTCGCGCCAGCCATTCATAAAACACGTCAGGAGATCGCCCAGCTGTTCAACGAAAAATTCCCTGACATCCCCTACAGCGACGACGTGGACACCCTGACGCGCAGCGCCCGTGGCATCCTGCGTAAAAAATTCTATCGCGCGGGTGTGGGTCTCTCAGGCGTCAACTTTACCGTTGCCGAAAGCGGCACCCTCTGCCTGGTGGAGAACGAGGGCAATGGCCGCATGTGCACAACAGTGCCGCCGGTGCATATCGCGGTGACAGGGATCGAAAAGGTGGTGGAGAAGCTGGAGCATGTCCCCCCCCTGCTCAAACTGCTCACCCGCAGCGCCACCGGACAACCGATCACCACCTATTTCAATATGATCAGCTCCCCGCGCAAGCCGGGGGAGAAGGATGGACCGGATGAGGTGCATCTGATCCTGCTCGACAATGGCCGATCGCGCATCTATGAAGACAACGAGCTGGTGAATACCCTGCGCTGTATCCGTTGCGGGGCCTGCATGAACCATTGCCCGATCTATACCCGCATCGGCGGCCATGCCTACGGCACAACCATCCCCGGCCCCATCGGGTCCATTCTGGAACCGCAGAAGGCGGGACTGGACAACCTGGGCGAACTGCCTGTCGCCTCCACCCTCTGCGGCGCCTGCGCCGAAGTCTGCCCGGTGCGTATCCCGATACCCACACTCCTCAATCGGCTGCGCTATGAGCGTGTACGAACCAACCATGACGGCACCACCCATGGACAGGGGAGCGGACGTACATTGATGGAGGCCACGACATGGAAGGGCTGGAGCTGGCTACACCGAACTCCGGCGCTCTATCGCCTGGCAATGACCCTTGTCACACGCCTGGGGAAAATCCTGCCCCTCGGTTTCGAGCCCTGGACCCGGGTCCGCGCCAGACCCCGCATCGCCGCCAAAACCCTGCATGAACGGGCACGCGAGGAGGGCTTCAATGACCGCTAAAGCCAGAGAGGCCATCCTGCAGCGACTGCGCAACAAGCAACCAAGCTTTGATACCCCGAGCCAGACCGTGGCCATAGAGAACCCGACATGGCCTATGGAGGCGCGTATCGCCCGCTTCAAATCGATGCTCGAATCGGTGCGTGCCGAAGTCCATATCGTCGCTCCCGACAGCTGGACAGACACCCTGAAAACGGTTGCCACTGAAAAACAGATCGACAACCTGCTGTATGCGAAACAGGGATCGTTGGCGCAAGCCATCGAGATTGCCTGGGGTGATACGCTGTTACCCAAGCTTATTCAAAATGAGCGCCCCATCGATGAATGGAAGGAGCGGATCTTCTATCACACCGATGCGGCAGTCACCTCAGCCAGGGCCGCCATTGCCGAGACCGGCAGCCTAATCCTATGGCCTGATGAACACGAACCCCGCACCTGGTCCCTGGTGCCGCCTGTCCATTTCGTTGTGGTGGATAGCGAGAAGCTCTATAACACCTTTGCCGAAGCGATCGAGGCTGAACAGTGGGCGCGACAGATGCCGACCAATGCCCTGCTGATATCGGGTCCATCCAAATCCGCCGATATTCAGCAGACCCTGGCATATGGCGTGCATGGACCGACTGAATTGATCGTGATATTGCGTTCGCCCAAACAACAGGACTGACAGTTTATAGTGATTTTGTAAGGTCAGAAATAGTGACCTACAGTTATTACTGTGGAGTGCATAAACATGCATTCCAACGCCTGCTTCCAGGAACCATGTAGAATCATAAACATAACAGGGAGGTATCGAGATGGAGTATCGCAATATAACTGGATCAGTGCCGATCGGCTTGATTATTCTCGTGTTACTGGTCTCGGGTTGTGCCACTACCAAGCCCTATCATTTCATGGCATGGACCGACGGTAATTGCGTCGACCCCGACAGCAGCAACTGCAAGCAGAGTTATTACCAGGAGCATTCAAAATATGATCTGGCATTCGCCGAATTCACCGAACGCGGCAATGCTTTCAATGACGACTGGATAAAGCAGGTACTTGCCAAGATAGGTGAGCGCCAGCGGACACAGGGTGTGGTAACCATCGTTTTTATTCACGGCTGGAAGCACAATGCCGACGAAAGCGACGATAATCTCATCAGCTTCAAAAAAACCCTGGAAGTGCTTGCTGAATCCTCACAGCTTCTAAACAGGCGCCTGGTCGGGGTCTACATAGGATGGCGCGGCAGCAGCATCGAGCTGCCCCTGCTCAAGGAACTGACCTTCTGGGATCGCAAGGCCGTCGCTCAAGAGGTCGGCAAAGGTGGCGTAACCCGGCTACTGTTGGAACTGGATAAAATCGACCGTGAAAACAAAAGAAACGTATTGGCGATCGTGGGACACAGTTTCGGCGGTGCGATCACCGTCAGCGCAACGTCGGAAGTGCTGACAGAAATCATAGTCAACGACAGGCAGGAGCATGGCGGAAGGATCGGCGATGCGGTCATCGTGCTTAATCCGGCCATAGAAGCCAATCAAACATTGAGTATGGTTGAGGCGGCGGTAGTCAATCAAAACACCAACCAGGGAAATCCACTTTTTTACTCAATCAGCAGCGATGCGGATAGCGCAACCCACTACCTCTTTCCTATCGGCCAAACCATCGGCCTGTTATTTACCTGGCGTCAGAAGGATCTGGAAAGATCCTACTATTACGACCGACTCACCGATGAGAAGCTGGTGTTGCGGGAAGAACATCTCGATGCGGCAACCACCGGCAACTTTGCACCCTACCTGACTCACAGACTGACCATGAACAGGTCAGGCGATACACCTTATCCCTCCTTACTGCCCTGTGATGAGGTACCGGATGATTGCGTGCCTAAAGGACTGACGACACTTGATGGCCACCCGACAATAGGCCCTCTCCCTGCAGATTATCCGTTGCAGTTTATTAAAACCGATAAAACGGTAATGGCAGGCCATAACGATATTTTCAATCCACAGATCCTGACCTTTATCTACACCCTGATAGACGATGTCGTCCGCTATGCGGTTATTGACGATCCTGACTATAAATATGACGGCATAGCATCCGGCAATATACTGTCAAGACCTGAAGATCTCAAACAACGGTTCAGACGATTTTACGATAAGATTCTGAACAAGATGCAGCGCACCCCTGCGGATTAATCACATATTGTTGATTGGATTAGTGTTAACAGGCCCTAGAATTCATACACCCATGGGTGTGCGTTCTTATTTTATCTTCTAGACTTAGCCTAACGGGCCAAGTCTAAGGAGAGCGCCGACGATCACATCACCATGGCCCGCAACATCGGGCGATCACATGACTATTCGTGTTGACAAATCCGGCTGCAGTCATGATCACAGGCAGGCAAACTGCCTCTCATATCCTAAGGGTCAGGCCTATGGGTAATCGACTCAACCAACAGAAGGATAACCGCAAGACCGAGATCACCGCTGATGCCCTGCTAAGCGTGATTCAAGGATTGATCGATGAGTCGCCGGACAGCGATAATTTAAAACATGATTTGACCCTGGATTGCCGTCTGGAGCACGACCTGGGACTGGACAGCCTGGCCCGCACCGAGCTGGTGGCGCGCATCAACAAAGCGTTCGCAATCCTGCTGCCGGACGAAGCATTGCTTGCCGAAACACCGCGCGCACTGATGACCCTGCTCACACAAGCAGCCGGGATGCCGGAAGTGGAGACAACAGCGGCGCCGAAGGTATTGCCGAAAGACAGGTCAACGCTACCATCGGCGGCCTCGACCCTGATGGAAGTCCTGGCCTGGCATCTCGATCAGCAACCGGAGAGGACACATATCCTACATTACGGCAATGACGGCGAACCCGATGAGATGAGCTACCGGGATCTATGGCAGGGTGCAACCCGGGTGGCAACAGGCTTATGGGAACGATCGGTGCAGCCAGGCGACAGGGTGGCATTGATGCTGCCCACCGGTGTGAGCTATTTCCATAGTTTTTTCGGCGTTCTCCTGGCGGGCGCCGTGCCGGTACCCATCTATCCACCCACACGCCCTTCACAGCTGGAAGAGCATATGCGCCGCCATGGACGTATATTGCAAAACGCGGGCGTACACATACTGATCACGTTTCAGGAGGCGCACAGGGTAGCCCGCCTGTTCAGAACCCAGGTGCCTTCCCTACAGCACATCGTCGACTGGTCCGAGCTCGACAAAACGGCAGGCACGCCTCCCGCAACCATCAGGAACAGCCAGGATATCGCTTTTCTGCAATACTCATCGGGCAGCACGGGCGACCCCAAGGGGGTGATGCTCAGCCATGCCGACCTGTTGGCCAACATCCGCGCCATGGGCAAGGCGGTGGCGGTCACGCCCGAGGATGTCTTCGTCAGCTGGCTGCCCCTCTATCACGACATGGGCCTGATCGGCGCCTGGCTCGGCAGCCTCTATTTCGCGATGCCGCTAGTGATCATGTCACCCCTGCATTTCCTGGCACAGCCCTCCCGTTGGCTGTGGGCCATTCACCACCACCGGGGAACCCTCTCAGGCTCGCCCAACTTCGGCTACGAACTCTGTCTCGGCAAGGTAGAGGAAGATGAGATCGCGGGACTGGATCTCAGCTCCTGGCGATTCGCTTTCAATGGCGCTGAACCCGTCAGCGCCACCACGCTGCGGGGATTTACCCGCCGTTACGCGCCATATGGCCTCAACGCCGACGCCCTGGCACCGGTCTACGGCCTGGCTGAAGTGGCGGTGGGGCTGGCCTTCCCGCCACCACTGCGCGGGCCTGTCGTCGACCGGATCAACAGAGACCGTTTCATGCTCAACGGCGAGGCCCTTACCGCCGCGGAGGACGACCCCGATCCCCTCTCCATCGTGGCGTGCGGCAGACCGCTGCCCGGTTACCGGGTGCAGGTGGTGGATGAGGCCGATCGGCCACTCCCCGAACGCAACGAGGGGCGGCTCGAATTTCAGGGACCCTCCGCCACCCGCGGTTATTTCAACAATCCCGAAGCCACCAAGGGCCTCTATCGGGACGGCTGGCTGGATACCGGTGACCGCGCCTATCTCGCGGACGGCGACATCTACATTACCGGCCGTATCAAAGAGATGATCATTCGTGCCGGACGCAACATCTACCCTTACGAACTGGAGCAGCTGGTCGGTGAGCTTCCCGGCATCCGCAAGGGTTGTGTGGCGGCATTCCCCAGCATCGATTCCGCCAACGGCAGCGAACAACTGGTCGTCGTGGCGGAGAGCCGGGAGAAGGATCCGCAACGTCTTGAAGCCCTGCGACAGGCAATCCGTGACAAGACCATCGACCTGCTCGGGATGCCGCCGGACGATCTGTTGCTGGCGCCCCCGCATACCGTACTGAAAACCTCCAGCGGTAAACTGCGGCGGGGCGCCATGCGGACACTGTATGAACAGGGACGCCTGGGACGGGGACAGCGCCCGCTGCCGTTACAGGTGATGAATCTGCTGCTGTCGGGGATAGCACAGCGGCTGCGCACGATCTTTAAAGGTTCAGCAAGCTACCTGTTTGCACTCTATGCCTGGATCATTTTCTATACCCTGGTCCCGCTGGTATGGCTCTCGGTCGTGCTGCTGCCGCGCCTCCCCTGGCGCTGGAGAGTGATCCGTAAGGCGATTCGAATCCTGCGCGGCCTTACCGCCACACCGCTTCGTGTCGAGGGCCTGGAGCACCTTCCAGCAACCGATCGCCCCGTCATCCTGATCGCCAATCACGCCAGTTATCTCGACACCCTGGCACTGATCGACGGCATACCCCGGGACTTCATCTATGTCGCCAAGCAGGAGCTGGCGGTGAAGTTCTACTCCAGGCTGTTTCTGCAACGCCTCGATACGGTGTTCGTGGAGCGATTCGATACCTTGCGCAGCGCCATCGCAACCGAGGAGTTCGCCAAACAGCTCGCTGCCGGCCGGTCGTTGGCGATCTATCCCGAAGGCACATTCCGGGCTGAACCGGGCTTGTTACCGTTCCACATGGGAGCCTTTGTCACGGCAGCCAAAAGCGGGGCGACGCTTTTACCGGTCACCCTAAGAGGCACCCGCGCCATCCTGCAATCCGACTCCAACTTCCCACACCATGGCGCCGTGCGGATCATCATCTCACCACCACTGGAACCGCAGGGAGATGATTGGGCGGAGGCCGTTCGCCTTCAGACCGCCGCGAGGGAGGAGATCGCCCGTCATTGCAATGAACAGAGTCTGCGGCATCAGGATCATATATAGCGTTAAAATGGGCTGATTAACGAAGGGACCTTTCATGCGACACCTTGTAAGTGAGGGTATGATTCGGACTGACAGGCTCGGCGGTATGAGTAGGTATAAACCTTTGAGATAGCACGATTGTATTATCAATTATGCGTTTAAAGTATATTTGAATTATGGGTGATGGCACAAAACTTTACTTGTAATCACAACCACATGGTTTATAAAAAAGATTTTCACTTGATATTCGCAATGTAATTTATATTGCATTGTTTTTATTTTACATTTATACCTAGTATTGTTGGCAGGGATACCACGATTCTATTCTCTGAATTTTTATCAACCCCAAAAAACTGCATTTTGTGGTTTAGTACTTTAACGCCTAACTATTTGTGTAATGTATATGCCGGTCGGTTCATTGTGGCGTCTCTATTTTTTTCTCATTTTATGTTCTCTATTGCTCTATTTTGTCGCAGGGAAAGTCACATCCGATAACATTCAACAAAACGCCATTAAAGACATTAGTCATATCCACAAGCTCGTTGAAATCTCCTCCATCAACCAATTACATCAGCTGGACACACTATTGAAAACGCTCGGACGCCGTCTTTACGATATCGGATTAGATAACGGTGGGGCCCTAAAAAACGCCATGGATGAGTTGATCGCCGACAATCAATCCATTACCGCCTACGGAATCTCAACACCTGATGGAAAGATGATTCACAATTCATTGAATCTCGACAATGAGCGACTGCCAAATTTACTTCAAACCCCGGAAACCCGGGAAACATACCTTAAAGCACTTTATAGCGATGGCATGGTGCTTGGCCGGACCTATTTTTACGACCCCTTGAAGCAATGGATCATACCATTTCGGTACGCTCTTCGAGACCCCCAAGGCACACCACTGGCGGTAATTTCTCTTGCAATTGATGTGGAAAACGAAAACAATCCCTGGGCCATCGGCAGGAAAGCTGAGGGCTTCGCAGTGAGCATCACAAAACAAAACGCCGATAATGATTCCTATTACAGCCAGTATGCATATCCAGATTCATTTCTTCCTTTAGGTAATAAATATAAAACATATTATTCACCGCCGTATCCGGAAAATGAGATTGTTCTAGCGAAACAGCGCATTGCAGAGTCGGCGGGTATGAATATGGAAAGGTTTATGGCAAGAGAAATGCCGGTGCATTACATCTTCAGCGCAGACACCGATTGGCTTGAAGTTATCTCCTATAACAACCGGTATGAACTATTTACAGCCATATCCAAGGAGTACCGCTACATCAACTATTCTATCTATATTGCTTATGTCAAATATTTCTTCCTATTTTTGCTTTTCAATACAGTCTTATTTTTCATCATTCGCTATATCGATAAAATTCAGAATATTTCCCGAGTCACACTCAAACACCAAGCCTCACATGACAAATTGACTAATCTGCCAAACCGATACTACCTAGACGATCAATTTCACAAATGGATAAAGGTGAGTAATAAAAGTAGCTATTCAGTCATTTTTCTCGACATGAACAACTTCAAGTACATCAATGAATACTATGGTCACTCGATTGGCGACAGGGTTCTTCAGATACTTGCCCGACGACTGCAAAACTGTACAACTGATAATACATTGGCAGTCAGGCAAGGCGGCGATGAATTCATCATTCTGGTACCACATAGTGACGTAGCACAACTTAAGACATTTTCTGAACATATTTCTAACAAATTTAGAGAGAAGATTGTTGTTGATGGGATCATGCTCTCACTTAGCGGCAGCATGGGAATAGCCACCTCGAATCAGCCGGGCCACCCATTGGAAGATCTAATGAAAAAGGCTGATATTGCCATGCACAGCGCAAAAAACGAACATGCTGATTATGCCTTCTTTACTGAAGAACTTCAGCAAATCAACGACGAACGAACTCTAATACAAGAAGCCATGCAGCAGGCGCTCGACAACGACGAAATGTACATGGTATATCAACCACAAGTGCATGCGATCGACGGACAACTTCATGGTGTGGAAGCCTTGATACGTTGGACTAACCCCTCTCTGGGTACTATTTCGCCGACGGACTTCATCCCTTTGGCCGAAGGATCAAAACTCATTAACAATATCGGTGATTTCGTCATTGATACTGTATTCAGAGAGATAAGCCATATTCAATCAATATCCAAACCCTTTCAGATATCCATTAATGTATCAGTACGCCAATTGCGTGATGTGAATTTACGTCGATACTTAGTCGACAAAGCAAATGAGTACGATATTAAACCGTCGAATGTAACATTAGAGATAACTGAAAATGTATTCATTGATGACTTTGATCAGATCCAACATATCCTGATGCAAATCAAACGCGAAGGTTTTAAGGTATCACTCGATGATTTCGGCACCGGCTACTCCTCATTGAGCGTTTTGGATAAATTACCGATAGATGAAATTAAAATCGACCGAAGTTTCATTCAGCATATAGACTCAGCCGATAACTACAATTCTTTTGTCGAGAGCATCGTTCGTATCGGTCACAGCCTAAGTATTCCCACCCTGGCGGAAGGCGTCGAAAACGAGGAACAGGTACTTTCAATTACTGCATGTGGATGCGATCTCATTCAAGGATATCTCTTTGCCAAACCGATGAAAAAAGATCAACTTGAAGCATACATCCTGGACTTTAATCCTTACGGCAGATTAGTTAATAACGCACGAACCGAATAAAAAGGGTCTCCAGCTACTGCTTTTCCTGTACGCCGACCGCACTCGATCCATGGCAATGAGCATTATCTGTCACATGAGGACCGAGTACAGCCTGAATACCGGGTTGAACCGATATCCGGATCCATCCGCGAAACAACTGTGAGTAAACCAAGATTCAGGCTATTCGCCTCATCTGTATTACTGCATTGTTTTCGAACTAAACTAGTAACATGAAGTGACAATCTCTTGCGACAGGCAGGAGTATCTGATGCACAGACGAACATTTCTCCATATCCTGGGGCTGGGTGCTGTGAGCTTCGGTATCGACACATCGGCCCAGGGTAGAATCGACACAACGGACGACACCATCACCCTGTTCCTGTGTGGCGATGTGATGACCGGACGCGGCATCGACCAGATACTGCCCTACCCCGGCAGACCGGCTATCTACGAATCCCATCTCAAAAGCGCCAGGGACTATGTGACGATCGCCGAAAACAGGAGTGGCCACATTCCCCGACAGGTTCCCTTCGATTACATATGGGGCGATGCCTTGACCGAGTTTGAGCAAATAAAACCGGACCTGCGGATCATCAATCTCGAAACAGCCATCACCATCAGCGAGGAATATTGGCCGCGTAAGGGCATCAATTACCGCATGCACCCCCGAAACACTCCCTGCCTCACCGCGGCACAAATTGATGCCTGCGTGCTCGCCAACAACCATGTACTGGATTGGGGTTATGCCGGCTTGGCCGAAACCCTCACCAGTCTAAAGAACCAGAATATTGAATATGCCGGCACCGGGCGGGACCGCGCCAGCGCTGAAGCACCCTTGATCTTCGATCTGCCGGGAAAAGGCAGGATTCTTCTGTATGCCTTTGCCCATCGTTCCAGCGGCGTGCCCACGGCATGGCGGGCCGAGGTAAACCGGCCTGGTATAGCGCTTTTGAAATCGTTCAGCAGTTCAGAGATTACCCGATTGGCGGCTGATATCGCCACCAGGAAACAGACCGGCGACCTGATTCTGTTCTCTATCCACTGGGGCGGCAATTGGGGCTATGGGATTCCACCCGAACATCGCCGCTTCGCCCATTGGCTGGTGGACAAGACGGGGGTGGACATCGTCCATGGCCACTCCTCCCACCACCCGAAAGGGATAGAACTGTATCATGGTGCTCCCATCATCTACGGCTGTGGCGACTTTCTCAACGACTATGAGGGGATCGGTAAATACGATCTGTTTCGGGACGATCTGACGCTGGCCTATTTCCTCACCTTTGACCCGCATGCCGGCCGGGTGACGCGCCTGGTGATGACGCCATTCCAGATCAGAAAATTCCGCCTGAACTACCCATCTCAAAAGGACCGGATATGGTTACGCCAAACCATGGCGCGAGAGTGTACGCAGTTTGCAACCGGCGTGACTGAGCTGATCGATGGCAGATTTGAACTTGAAATCAGTTAAGTTTCACGGTCGGCAGGGAGAGCTGTTTAATCTCCTTTTTTTACCTGATTGATGTGCTCGAGCCCCTCAAACAGATCGGGCAGCGTCTTTAGGATATGCAGCAGCGCAAACAGTAGAACGCCATGGTGCATCCCGATACGAAACTGCTCGATGGTTTGTAGTTCATACCAGGCCTCTGAAGCACCGGTATATAAAAGCAGAATGCCGACCAGTAAATTCAGATATGTGTTCGTGGTAATCATTTTAAGCAGTTTCATCTACCCGGTTCCGTCCCTATCCTGACTCGTCGTTTCTTAAAAAACACCTGGATAGTGCAGTTTTGTCGATAGAACTTTTACTGCCTATGTTGTTGGACGATAAATATCATTTTCCCTCTATGGCATTGATGACATCACACTTGGTCATGACTTGGATTGTGAGCCCTGTTAAGGGACAATTTGGCCAATGTCTGCAGATCAAAGGTATCCAGGAATGCTATTTTCAAAGTCGGAATCAACACCGCTTTATGTATCCCGTACAGATCCTCTTAATCCTCTTTCCAGCTATTCCAAACATGGGTTTGAACTTGACGGCGATGTCTGGCCCTCTGTTGAACACTACTACCAGGGCATGAAATTCAAACCCGGTGGGCTGCGCACCACCATTCGTGATGCGGATCATCCCGCCAAGGCGAAAAAACTCGCGGCAAAAAACAAAAAATCGGCACGCAATGATTGGGAACAGGTCAAGGAAACCATCATGACGCGCGGTATCTATATAAAATGCCGCACCCATCCTGAAGTCGTCGAAGCCTTGCTTGCCACGAAGGAGCAGAAGATCATCGAGAACAGTCAATTCGACTACTACTGGGGCTGCGGCCGAGACGGGCGCGGTCACAACACCTTCGGCAAGATATTGATGGCGGTCAGGGAGAAACTCAGGGAGGAGAGATCAACCGCTGAACGGCCATAGCTCTATCCCCAACCACATAAAGCCGATCGACAGCACGATGCAGCACAGCGTGACGACTGCGATCAGTGGCTTGATACCGACCGACAATATTTGCATGACGCCCAGGTAGGCCCCGACGGCGGTCACGAAAAAAGCGAATTCACTCACCACGAGCAGGGTCAGCAATGGCATGGCAGTCGCCCCATCATCACCTGTGACGCTGCCTTTCATCACGATCAGCATCAAAAACAGGCCGATACCCAAGGCGACGAACGGGAAATTGTTCTTACTCATTGTACTGCACCCGTATCAAACAAGCCTAAATTGTTTCTGGTGTCCGCCTGGGTGTCAATAGCACCATTTATACCAGGAAATACCAGCAATGGTTTTCATGATAAACGAGTGCACGTCATAAAAATAAAACCTGATTACTCATGAAGCTCAGCTATTGAGCCTGTGGTGCAAGCATAATGGAACCTACTGAATAAAAGAGGATTTCATCATGCCGAGAAATACCATTCAATTTCAAAAAGGCCTTGGTTTGCACGATTTTCTTGAACAATATGGGACCGAGGATCAGTGTCGCCAGGCATTGTATGATTTGCGCTGGCCGACGGGCTACGTCTGCCCTGAGTGCGGCAACACAACAGGCTGTGAACTCAAAAAGCGTC
>QBVD01000080.1 GCA_003058525.1 gamma proteobacterium symbiont of Ctena orbiculata
AAAGTGTCCAGTATTCGTGCTTCAAATGGGTAAACACGATGTTGGGTAATGTCAAAAACAGTCTGTTGGGTACTTTTCATGCGATTCGAGATAAACATGTGTCGCGTTATCTTGCTGAGTTCGAATATCGGTTTAACCGCCGTTTCGATTTACCCGCCATGATTGAACGATTGCTTTTTGCCGCTCTCCGCACTCCACCTATGCCATATCGCCTCTTGAGAATGGCTGAGGTTTAGGGGTAATCAGGAATGTTTTTGAAGAAGAATAGTCCGCAAATGAACGCGAATAAACGCAAAAATTCTCTAATCACATTTGTTTCCACGTAAGAACCTGAGTACAGAAAAGAAAGTTAATTATATTTCATGAGTAAGGTGCGGATTGTGGCACTCTGAAACCGTTTTGATATTGTCTGTGTCAATGAATGAGTATTGGTACTGCAAGCCTCACTTTGCGCAGCATTTGCGTTTATTCGCGTTCATTTGCGGACTTTTTTTAACCCATTAACCCATCAACCCTCAATATGACGCAGGCGTTCATGCCAGAAAAGGGTGGCGCCGGCGACGGCCGTCGGCATGGCGATGAAGTTGAGGATGGGCACCATCATCATCAGGGTCAATCCGGCGCCGAAGGTAAGGGATGAGTAGCGGGCCTGCTTGAGTCGCATGTGCTGCTGTTTAAAGGCCAGATTATGATTGGCCATCGGGTAGTCGCCATACTCCACGGCGAGGAACCAGGCGCTGAATGCCATCCACAGAAAGGGTGCGACGATATTCACGCCAGGTATGAGGAAAAGAATCAACAGAGGGATGGCGCGTAACAGGAAATAGAGTAGCTTGCGTAACTCCGACACAATTGAAGGCACCACATCCTTGACGATCTGTTTTGCGCCGGTTGGTTGACTCGGGATCTTCCCTCCCAGGTGGAGTTCGACCTTTTCCGCCAGAAGCCCATTAAACGGAGCGGCGATCAGGTTGGCAATGACGGTGAAGGTATAGAAAATGATCAATAGCAGGGTGATGGCGAACAGTGGCCACAATATCCACCTAAGCCAGGCCAGCCAACTCTCGTCGCCGGGAAGAAAACGATCCATCAGTTGCTCGAACTGATCGACACCGAGCCAGATCAGTAAACTGAAGACGATGATATTGATAGTCAGCGGGATCAGCACAAAGGGTCTCAAGCCGGGTTCGGTCAGCAGAGCGAGCCCTCTCAATAAGTAGCTTGCGCCTGCGAGCGGGTTTTTCACCATGATTGAAATCCTAAACTTCGCGATCCATAGATATAAACTCCGAAATATAACCTATTGTCATGAAAGATGCGCACGGGTAGTGTGGTTTTAACCAAATTTAACCTGGTCAGCCCATGACGTTTTCAACACAGGATAGCGTTACTCGTGAAACGCAGCGGAACATGAGTGTGACGGCTGACAGACCCCTGGTTATCGGTCACCGTGGTGCATGCGGATACCTTCCGGAACATACCCTGGCTTCCTATCGATTGGCAATCAGGATGGGAGTCGATTTTATCGAGCCCGACCTGGTCCTGACGAGGGATCATCGACTCATCGCTCGACATGACAATGAATTGAGTCTTACCACGGATGTCGCGCAACATCCCGAATTTGCAGATCGCTACACCACCAAGCAGGTCGACGGGATGCAAAGAGAGGGGTGGTTTTGTGAAGATTTCGAGCTCTCGGAAATCAAAACCCTGGGTATCCGTTGGAGTGACCCCGACAGCCGCGAATGGCGGGAGTTGAATGAAGCGGAACTTGGCATACCCACCCTCGAGGAGGTGATTGCCCTGGTCAGGCAGGAGGAACTGGCGCATGGATTGAAGATCGGTATCTATCCGGAAACCAAGTATCCAACCTACTATGCCTTTGAAGGTGGTTATCTGGATGGATCACCGATTCATCAATCGATTTCCCGTATTTTGATCGAGGTGTTGCAGCGAGAGGCGTTTACCGCCAAAGACCGGGTATTCATACAATCCTTTGAACTCGCCAATCTGATCGAGTTACATGACCGGATCTTGCCATCGTATAATCTGGAGCTGCCGTTGATTCAACTGTTCGGCGATATCAAAGGAGAATTGACACTTCCGGAGGGCGACTTTTCCAGACCCTATGATTTTGTCTACCATCACAACCGGGGGGACGACCTCGAGCGCTATTATGGTGATCTCACCTCGATTGCAACAGTTGTATCCCAACTAAACTATCAACTCCTCACCTCCCCTGCTGCTATCGATTGGATGGTAAACCGCTATGCAAGTGGAATAGCTACATGGCTCGGGAGTCTTATGCCGACTCTGTCTATGTACAACATCGATAGTGAAGACAGTAATACAACCGGGTATATTGATTCGGTTGATCGAGGAACGGTTCCACCCTACATTGAACATGCACTCAATCGAGGTATGCATGTGCATGTCTTTCCTTTGTGTGAGCACTCATCCACGCCACAAACAGGGGATGGCGCATGGAGGGAGGGATTGAAATCAGAGGCAATCCATCTTTTCAACCAGGGTGTGGATGGAATATTTTTCAATCTGCCGGATATTGGTGTTGAGGCGAAACGCCATTTTTTGTTGCGTTAGGACACGCCAACAGGCTTGGGATTTTCTCCAAATGCCCCGTGCTAAGCTGTATCCAAGCACACACCGGCTGAGAAAATCTATATGGTCGCCGGGTTGATGACGATACCATGAGTGGCCAGGAGAGCGACTGCATCTCATGCTAGAAAACCTGCTCGCACTGTTTGTCACGGCGGTGGTCCTGGCATTGGTCCCCGGGCCTGACAATCTGTTTGTACTGACCCATTCAGCATTGCATGGCCGAATGACGGGGTGGTATGCAACTCTGGGTTTCTCCACCGGGTTGATCGTGCATACTGCAGCGGTATCCTTGGGCGTCGCGGCCCTGTTTCAGACATCCGAAGTGGCGTTCAATCTCCTCAAGCTGGTTGGCGCCGCCTATCTGTTCTACCTGGCATGGCGTTTTATTCAGCGATCCAACAGCCGGCTTCCGCTGCAGGATCAACCGATACTCACACCCTGGTTGATCTATCGCCGCGGGATCATCATGAATGTAACCAATCCCAAAGTGTCACTCTTTTTTCTTGCACTGCTGCCTCAGTTCATTCTGCCTGAATCCGGCCCGATAGTGCTGCAGATGATCAGTTTTGGCATGATTTTCATTGTGGCCACACTAGTGGTGTTTGGTGCGATTGCCGAACTGGCGGGGGTAATCAGTCCCTGGCTCAAGCGATCCGATAAGGCTCAGCGGATAATGCATCGTGTGGCAGCAGTGATCTTTTGTATTCTCGCCATGAAACTATTGTTGGCGGAGCAGTTTTAAAACCAAGCATCAAACCACCGATTAAGATCGACTTGTAGTAACGGATCGTCTCATGTAGAAGGTGCTGTCCGGTTTCATAGAATTAAGGTAGGTCCGTATGAAGTATGTTGGTGCCCATGTCAGTGCGTCGGGTGGGGTTGAGAATGCGCCATTGAATGCGCAGGAGATAGGTGCCAAGGCGTTTGCCCTGTTTACCAAGAACCAGCGCCAGTGGCGAGCTAAACCCTTGAGTGAAAAATCGATCCTGGCCTTCAGGGAGAATCTCGATGGTTGCGGTATCTCTCCCAGGCATGTACTACCCCATGACAGCTATCTGATCAATCTGGGGCATCCCGAAACGGAGGGGCTGGAAAAATCGCGAGCGGCCTTTCTGGATGAGATGCAGCGTTGTGAGCAGCTTGGTCTGTCGTTGCTTAATTTTCATCCCGGCGCAACTCTGAGGAAGATCAGCGAGGAGGAGAGCCTGCAACGGGTTGCCGATTCGATCAACCTGGTGCTTGAGCAGACCCGGGGGGTGACTGCGGTGATAGAAAACACGGCAGGGCAAGGAAGTACCCTGGGATATCGCTTTGAACACCTGGCGGCGATTATCGATGCAATTGAAGATAAAAGCCGGGTCGGAGTCTGTCTCGATACCTGTCATACCTTTGTGGCTGGTTACGATCTTAGAACCATTGCGGCCTGCGAAAAGACATTTACCGAGTTCGATCATGTTGTCGGTTTTCAATACCTACGTGGCATGCATCTCAACGACAGCAAACCCGACTTGGGTGCCAGGGTCGATCGTCACCACAGCTTGGGACTGGGTAAACTCGGATGGGAGGTCTTTCGTTATATCATGCACGATCCGCGTTTTGACGACATACCGCTGGTATTGGAGACCATTGACGATACCCTTTGGAAAGAGGAGATTGCCGCCCTCTATGCGATTTGATTCATAATCATATCTGTCCCTTGTCAGCGAAATGGAATTCACATACCCTCACTGAATGGCGATTCATCAGCATAACCACAAATTATGGCTGCTTATTCTCATTTTTCTGTCACTCTGCGTCACACCGCTGAAGGCCGACTCCGAAGTGGTGCGCATTGGGGTGTTGAGTCACCGTGGTGATCAAGCCACCTTGAGGATGTGGGGACCTACCGCTGATTTTCTCTCCTATCACATTCCATCCTATGATTTCATCATCAAACCCCTGAAGTTCGATGAGGTCAATCCCGCTGTAGAGGGGGGTAATATCGATTTTGTCCTGGTCAATCCGGGTATCTATGTCAATCTTGAAGTCAAGTATCGCGTCTCCCGCATCGCCACGCTTTATAACCGACGCAACGATGTGCCCTACAAAATTTTCGGCGGGGTCATCTTCACCCGGCAGGACCATCCGGAGATCAATACTTTGAAGGACCTACGTGGTTACACCATGATGGCGGTGGATGCCACCTCTTTGGGGGGCTTTCAGATGGCGATGCGAGAGATGGTTGAAAATGGAATCGATCCCTATAGTGATTTGAAGGCATTGCGTTTTGGCGGCATTCACGACCGGGTGGTGATGGCGGTACGCAATGGCGAAGTCGATACCGGCACCGTGCGTACCGATATATTGGAGCGCATGGCCAGAGCAGGCACGATCAATCTGGATGAGTTCCGTATTGTCAATCCACAAACCGTAAAGGAGTTTCCCTTTGCCCTGAGTACACGTCTCTATCCGGAGTGGCCATTCAGTAAGGTTGCGCACACCGCCGACAGCCTGGCGCAGGACGTGGCGATCGCATTGATGAATATGCCCCATGATCATGCGGCGGCTTTGGCCGGCAACTATGCCGGATGGACCATCCCGCTGGACTACCAGCCGGTGCACGATCTGTTCATGACCCTCAAATTACCCCCCTACCAGAATCTGGGCAAGTTCACCTTATCAGACGCCATCAGTCGCTATTGGTACTGGTTTCTTGGCGGCTTGATGATGCTGCTGTTCATGGTGGTCATGACCCTTTGGGTGATGCGTCTGAACCAGGCGATCAAGAAGGCGAAGGACCGACTGGAGATGCAGCACGAACTGATTCTCGATTCGGTGGCGGACGGTATTTATGGTGTCGACCTGCATGGCCGTTCCACCTTTTTCAATAGGGCGGCGGAGCGAATAACCGGTTGGAAGGCTGTCGATGTCATTGGGCGCAATCAGCATGAGATTCTCCATCATACCCATGCGGACGGATCACCCCACAAGGCGGATGAGTGTCCGGTCTACCAGACTTTCCGTGAAAACCAGGCCCGCTATGTCTCCGACGATATTTTCTGGCGCAAAGACGGCAACAGTTTTCCGGTGGAGTACAGCAGTACGCCGATCTGGGATGACAGCGGCAAAACAGTGGGGAGCGTGGTGGTGTTTCGTGATACCACACGGCGTAAACGGGCAGAGGAGGAGGCGCGCCAGCATCAGATTGAGCTGGCCAGGGCGGGACGTCTCAGTACCCTGGGTGAGATGGCTTCGGGCATCGCCCATGAACTCAACCAGCCACTGACGGCGATTTCGACCAACGCCCAGGCGAGTATCCGCATCCTCGAGTCCGATAGCTCGAATGTCGATGTCTGCGTCGACGTGATGGAGCGTATCGCCTCTCAGGCTGATCGTGCAGGTGAGATCATTCGTCAACTGCGACGACTTGTCCGCAAAGAGCCGTTGGAGCGTACCGAGGGTAATGTGAATGACCTGGTGAATGCAGTGGCGGTGTTGATCTGGCCCGATATCAGAAGGGAATCGGTAAGACTGGAACTCGATCTGGAAGAATCACTGCCTTCGATTCCACTGCAACCGATACAGATTGAGCAGGTGATCCTGAATCTGGCGCGTAATGCCATCGAATCCCTGTCGGAAAAACGAAGCGGTGAGCGTCAGCTCTATATCGGTACCCAGAACAAGGGTTATAAATCGATAGCAGTGATCGTTCGTGATAACGGACCCGGGGTAAATCCGGAACTGGCTAATACCCTCTTCGACCCCTTCGTTACAGGAAAACCGCAGGGGATGGGTTTAGGTCTTTCCATCAGCTACGGGATCATCGAGGCGCACGGTGGTAAACTCTCACTCAATCCGGCCTACCAGGAGGGTGCCGAGTTTAACTTCTACCTGCCATTTGCGGAGGCGAGCTAATGGAGCAGTCAAAGTCGACAGTATTCGTCGTTGACGATGACGAGGAAGTGCGTGGCGCGCTGAAACTGCTGTTCGAATCGGTTGGCCTGCCTGTTGTCTGCTACCCTTCGGCGGGTGACTATCTTGAACAGTTCGATGAGTCTCTGCCGGGGTGTCTGGTTGTGGATATCCGCATGCCGGGCATGAGCGGACTCGATATGCAGGAGAAGCTTGCCGAACGTCCCATCCATCCGCCGGTGATCATCATCACCGGGCATGGGGATGTGCCGATGGCGGTACGCGCGGTACAGGCCGGTGCGGTGGATTTTATCGAGAAACCCTTCCGCGACCAGATTCTGCTCGACAGTGTGCATCGTGCCATCGAGAAGGATGCGGAACGGCGTGGTGAAGCCTCCCGTCTGTCGGAGATACGCGAACATCTGGATCAGCTTACACCACGGGAGAGAGAGGTCCTCGATCTGGTTATCGGCGGTATGCGCAACAAAAACATCTCCGAACAGCTCGGTATCACCCTTTCCACCGTTGAGGCCCACCGTTCCAGGGTCATGGAGAAGATGCAGGCCGATTCGCTGTCCCATCTGATGCGTATGATGCTTACCCTTGAAAAGGATTAAGGAAAACCATAACCAACACTCGCGTATGTCGGGATTTTAATGCTCCCACAAAGAGTTACATAATAAAGTATCCCCATACCATGCCCGGAGCAGCTTGATGGGGATAGGCCAGCTGGATGGCTGGAAGGTTGATAAGAAACAGGCGCCTTCCGGTGATTCAGCTGGTACTTTTTTTCACCTTAGGAATGCTGTGTTACCTGGGCCAAGGTACTAAGGTAACCCACCGGTAAACGACCATTATAAAAAATAGTCTGAGAATCCTGCCGAGAGGTGTCAGGCGGTTTGATATGATCCGGTATCCAATAACTGGAGGATGAGAGAATGAGTATTTCGAGACGCGAATTTGTTCGCCTGATGGGCTTGGCTGGTGCGGCAGGTTTGATGCCTGCATCGGTCTTTGCGGCTAAAAAGCTGCCGACTGATCTCTATGAAGTGCCGAAGTTCGGCAATCTGTCACTGCTGCATATCACCGATACCCATGCCCAGTTGAATCCGATCTACTTTCGCGAACCGAATGTCAATCTGGGAATCGGCTACGCCTTCAATAAGGCGCCCCATCTGGTGGGCAAGCGTCTCCTAGACCATTTTGGAGTCGCACCCGGCAGTATCGAGGCCCACGCCTTCAGCTATCTCGATTTCGATGCGGCAGCGGGTAAGTACGGCAAGGTCGGCGGATTCGCCCACCTCAAGACCCTGATACAGCGTATCCGTGACGACAGGGGTTCCGGCAACAGCCTGCTACTCGACGGGGGAGACACCTGGCAGGGTTCAGGTACCGCCTACTGGACCCGCGGCAAAGACATGGTCGGGGCCTGTAACCGGCTCGGTGTCGATGTGATGACCGGACATTGGGAATTCACCTACCTCGACGAGGAGGTGATCTCCAACATCGCGGACTTCAAGGGCGATTTTGTGGCCCAGAACGTCAGGGTCCGTGAAGAGGCGTTGTTCGACTATAAATTTCCTGATTTCGAAGGCTTCAACGAGGATGAAGGCAACGCCTTCAAGCCCTACGTGATCAAGCAGGTCGGTGGTGCCAGGGTGGCAGTGATCGGCCAGGCCTTCCCCTATACCCCCATCGCCAATCCGCAACGCTTCATCCCCGACTGGACCTTCGGTATTCAGGACGGGCTGATGCAGGGCGTGGTGGATACGGTACGCGAGAATGAGAAACCCGATGTGGTGGTGGTGATCTCCCACAATGGCATGGACGTGGATCTGAAGATGGCATCCCGGATCTCCGGAATCGATGTCATCATGGGCGGCCATACTCATGACGGCATGCCTGCCCCCACCGTGGTGAAGAATGCCGGCGGTAAGACCCTGGTTACCAACGCCGGCTCCAACGGCAAGTTTCTCGGGGTCATGGATCTCGATGTCAAGGGCGGCAAGGTAAGGGATTTCCGCTATCGCCTGTTGCCGATATTCTCCAATCTGCTGCCGGCGGATAAGGCGATGCGGGCCTACATCGATGAGGTGCGCGCACCCTACAGGGATAAGCTGGAGGAGCAGTTGGCGATCACGGAAGAGACCCTCTATCGCCGCGGTAACTTCAACGGCACCTTCGATCAGGTCATCTGCGACGCCCTGACCACGGTCAACGACGCCCAGATCTCCCTCTCACCGGGCTTCCGTTGGGGCACCACGGTGTTGCCGGGTCAGACCATCACCATGGACAACGTTATGGACCAGACCTGTATCACCTATCCCGAGACCTATCGCCGGGAAATGAAGGGCAGCGACATCAAGGCGATACTCGAGGATGTCAGTGACAACCTGTTCAACAAGGACCCCTACTATCAGCAGGGTGGCGACATGGTACGTGTCGGTGGGCTCGATTATGTCTGTGAGCCTGGTGCCGGTTTCGGCAAACGCATCTCCAACATGACGTTGGACGACGGCACCAAGATCGAAGCGGATAAGAACTACGTGGTATCTGGCTGGGCAACCGTTGGCTCAAAGGCACCCGGCGAGCCCATCTGGGATACGGTGGCGAAATACCTGCGCGATCAGAAGACGGTCAAGATCAAGAAAATCAATACACCGAAACTGGTAGGTGTGAAGGATAATCCCGGTCTCGCAGACTATCTTGGATAAAGAGTCCGCAAATGAACGCAAATATTTATTCTATGCGTAGGGTGCGGCTTGCCGCACCAACAAACATGCATCAGCACGGGTGTATCTATTTGGATTGACGGTGCGGCAAGCCGCACCCTACATAACTGGTTAATAAAAGCGGAACCGGTCAAGTGGGTAATGCGTGTAAGGAGGTCGCAAATGGAGGCTAATCACTGCTAACAAACGCAAATTGATATATCGATTGTTTTGTTCTCCATAGAAATGAGCCAATCGATTGCCTATTAAGCAAGTTGGATCAATCAAGAGATATAAAGCCGCTATGTACAGTTTTATATTTGCATTAATTTGCGGTGATTAGCGTCCATTCGCGGCTTAGACGATTGTGGTTAAAGAGTTAATCAGCGGATTGGCGGTAGCGGTAACCTTTATCGCCTTCTTTCCCTACATACACTCCATATTGACAGGGCGGACAAAGCCCCATGTCTTCTCCTGGGTGATCTGGGGAAGTACTACATTCATTGTGTTTCTGGCGCAGCTGGAAGATGGCGGCGGGGCAGGGGCCTGGCCAATCGGCATATCCGGGTTGATCACGCTCTATATCGCCTTACTTGCCTATCGAAAAAAGGCGGATATCACAATCACCAATCTGGATTGGGCCTTTTTTACGGCAGCCATGGCCTCCATACCAATCTGGTACTTCACATCGGATCCGAGCTGGGCCGTCATCCTGTTGACGACCATCGATGTGATCGGCTTCGGACCGACCATTAGAAAAGCCTTCGCCCACCCTTACGATGAGGACTTGAAGTTCTTTGCCTTATTCGCATTGCGAAATCTGCTGGTTGTCATGGCGCTAGAACGCTATACCATAGCAACAATGCTCTTTCCTGCGGTGATTGCGACTGTATGCTTGTTTTTTATCGTGTTGATCGTCTATAAGAGACGAACCATTCGATTGGGATAGTGTTATCAAACCCTGGATAGTAATAGACTTTTCCATGATCAAGGGTAGTGTAAAAAAATTACTGGTTCAGGGTGTGCTGCGATTATTGCCAACCACTTCTGATGAGACATCACCTTGCATACTATTCACAATCATCGGTAGATGACGGAGACTCATCGGAAAACACCGCCGGTTCAAGAATAATCTCTATTGAAGTGCTCTCTTGCTGTACAACAATCCCCCTGTTCCAGCCAGTTGTATAGTCAAATTTGAAGGCGCCAACATCATAGGTTCCCGGTTCTACCGCAAACTGAAATGCACCTTTCTTGTCGGTATAGTCGCGATTTTCGATGACCCCGTTATCGGTGTTCACCAGCATCACTTCAACATCCGAAAGCGCAGTCGACTCCTCGAACACAAAACCCGATAGGGTGAAGGCGAGGATAGAGCCGTGCCAGCAGATGCATAACAGCAGGGTTAGGGTCCATCGAAAATAGTGTCTCGTCATCTACTTCACTCCTTGGAGCTATTCGACAGCAACTGCTGTTGATAGGTTTGCAACAGACTATCGCGAATACGGATAAGGTCACCATCCAGTGCCGGTTGACCGTGCCACCATTGGTAATCCGGTGACTGATGTCCTACCCCATAGAGGACATTTTTACGGTGTCGGATCAGATTCTGCCGCAGTGCCCGTAGTGTATCGCTCTGATCTTCAGCGGCAGTGGTGATCAATCGCTCTCCCTCGCTAACCTTGAGGTCGGCAATCTCCAACTGACGCTCTCCATTGGCTAACTGCTCGCGTACATAGCGTGGACCATGGCAGCCGGAACATATCCACTGACGCATTTCGGGTCCGCGCTCCTGTGCCATCGTGTCTTGATGGCCGGCATCATGAAAATGGCAGTAGCTGCAGCCCGGTGAACGGTAGTTACCGCGCTGCAAAGGTTGTCGCCAGCCATGCTCTGTCTCCTCAAGGTGGTTGATGACACCATGTTTGGATGTGGTATAGCTGTGGCCGACGGCACCTTCGTGACAGCCCTTGCAGGTATGATCACTCCTTGCCCTGATATTCGAATCCTCATGCTGATCACCATGGCAGCCAATACATCCGACGTCATGGGTTATTGCATGAGATCCTGACTGCCACTGCTTGATCAGCTCCGGATTCCGTTCGGTGTGACAGGTGACGCATTCACTATCGATGAACGGGCCGTTGTCAACCTGTGTTTCCGATAATAGGGGAGTCAGCCATAGAGTGAGCATGAACATTATGCATATGTCGACTTTTGCTCGCATGGTCTCTATGCTTTGCATCAGTTGTGTGTCCTGTTGAAGTCGGTGTACTCACCCTTCATCCAGAGGTCTGTCACCGCGGGATTGGCGATTACGCTCTGCTCGGTTTCCGAACGATGGCGCAATGTTTGCGCCTTGGTTTCGATGCGCTCCAGAGCGGCTGCCATTCGTCGGTGACCCTCATCGACGCCCTGCGGGTTTCCATGGGCCGCCGATTTGTAAGCACCCAGGTTGTCGAAGTACCACATTTCAAAGTAGTCGCGTTCAATGGCTGACACATTGTAAAAGGCCGATGCCTGACCTTCGAAAAATCCTATACGCTCCATACGCCAGAAGCTGCCCATTGGGTAGTCGGGGCGTTCGTCGGCAGCGGGACGCAAAAGGTCACTGCTGCGCAGATCCTTGAGCACATCTTCAGCTGTATAGAGCTTGGCCCAGGCCGATTTGCGTTCCCGGTCCAGTTCACTCAACCATTGCGCGGCCTTTTTCGCTTCATGGCAGTCGCTGCATAGCTCAATCCACTGCTCGCGCAGCAGTTGGTTCTTGGAGGTGTGGGGATTGACTTCACGCAGGCCGAATTTCCACAACGATTTATGCGCCACCTGATGCCGTCCTTCATCCATGTGGCAATAGGCGCAGGTCGGGGCTTTGTAGTTACCTTTGACAAGCTTTTTCGACCAGTCCCACTCTTTGCCTTCGGCGAGGTAGAGCTTGCCGTGGGCGGAGGCAAAGTAGCTCTCGTCGTCCGGGTGCGGCGGGCCGGAGTGGCAGGTGATGCACGCCTCGGGTCGGCGTGCCTCGGCGGCGCTGAAACGGTGCCGGGTATGGCAGGAGTCGCACTTGGTGGCCACCGAGTGACACTGTACGCAGGATTGGACTTCGGCCTTCGGCTTATCGGCAAAATGGGGCGCATCCACTGCCCGTTCCATGGCCAGCACATGGCTGGGAAAACCATAGCGGGCTTCATCACGGAATTCGCCATGCTGCTTTTCGTGGCAGTTGCCGCATACCACAGGGGTGGGAAGGCGCAGTTGTTGATGGTTGCTGCCATGACAGTCGTTGCAGTAGACCGGTTCATCGATCCTGGCATGACGGCTGGCGTGCCAGTCGTTGACAATGCCGGGCGTGATTCCCTCGTGACACTGAATACAGAGGGTGGCCTCGAATACTCCTTCGACCGACTCGCTCGGTTGATAGAAGTTATCCGGGTCCCAATAGCCCTGAACACTGTCCGGTGACCAGAGGCGGGAGTAGAGACCGGATCCGTTGCCTCCCTTGCTCCAAACGACATAAGCGGCACTCACCGATAGGGTAAGTATGGCAACACCCGAGAGCGTGGCTGCTAGCGTTCGATAACCCATGGTCGATGATCGCTGAGGTCTTTTCGCCACCAGCGTACCAGGCCGAGCCCGACCAGTAGCAGAAAGGGGATTAGGGGCTGAAGGCGTTTCACTAATGACGGGCTGACTACTTCATTTTTGTTGGATTCATGGCTGATGCCTGAATCCCCGGCGTGGCGTTGCAGATAGGCCACTAAGGTTGCCCGCGCCTGCGGCTGCATGGTCTCCACCCTGCCCATAACACCGCCAAAACGATGCGCGACATCCATCAAGGTAAACATTCTTGTTGTCACGTCATGCCATTCCGCAAGGGTATGGCGGTCAGGTCCCGGCAGGTTGTGGCATTGGGTACAGTAGCGATCGAGCAGCTCTGCGCCGGGAGAATGGGCCTCGGGCAGACGTTCGGCGGTCAGGCCGGGTGGCAGCTTATCCTTATAGACTTCGCACAGGTCGATCTCAGCCCAGGCATGACCGGCGGCAACCGGGATTGGCATGAACAGGATCAGGAGTAGGAACAGGGTAGACGGTTGCATCATGTCCGCCTCCGCATGATTTCAAAGCCGTTGATGCCAGTCAGGATGTCTTCAGCCGCTTTGCGTCCTGCCGCCATGGCCACCACCGCCAGATCGGGTCCATGTGTATTATCCCCCCCCGCCCAGATGCTCGGGTGAGTGGTACGGCCCCGCTCATCCGCCCGGATCCGGCCATCCGATTCAGTGGCTATCCCGAACCCGATCAGCCAGGAGGGCGGGGCGGCCTGCTGCCCCATGGCGAGAATGATACTGTCGGCACTAATGTGCGGGTTGCCCCGGGGGGTCTTGAAACGTACACCACACACCACTCCACTGCCCGTGCATTCGAGCGGTGTGTGGTCGAAGTAGAATTCAACTCCCTCTTCCCGTGCCAGATCTGTCTCCAGGGGCGAGGCGCGCAGACGCTCCTCCGGACCCCGATAGGCAATGCTGACCTTTGCACCCAGGCGTATCGCTGAACGGGCGCAATCCATGGCGCTGTCACCGCCACCCAGGACCAGCACATGCTTGCCGCTCAATGACGCCCTGGTGCCACGGTTGGTCTCATGCAGCCAGCCGATCGCCTGTTCGACACCCGGTAGATCCTGCCCGGGCAGATCAACCGAGCGGGATTTTTGTGCGCCGAGGCCGAGGAAGACGGCATCATGTTTCTCCAGCAGATCCGCCAGTATCTCATTGTCGATGGATGTGTTGAGGGAGAAACGGATACCGACCTGTTCAAGCATTGTCTGCCGGCGCTGCAATAGCCGCTTGTCCAGCTTGAACCTGGGTACGGCACTCTGCAGCAAGCCGCCGATCTTGTCCGAGCGATCGTAGACGATGACCTCCATACCCGCGCGGTTGAGACGTTCCGCACAACTTAAACCCGCCGGACCGGCACCGATGACGGCGGCACTGTGACCGCTGCGTCGGATCGGCTCGTGCATCCGCCAGCCCGCCTCCAGCGCCCGGTTGGCAACGCTTTTTTCAACCATTCCGATGTGTACGGCCCCTTCCAGACGCCTGCGGGTGCAGCCACTTTCACACAGCCGGTGTTGCGGACAGATGGTGCCGCACACCTCCGGCAGGGGAGAGGTCGCATGGACCAGCTCTGCGGCCTGCCGCCAATCCCCCCTGGCGGTTGCCGCCAACCAGTCGGGGATGAAGTTACCCAGTGGACAGGCGTTGCGGCAGCCGGGAACGCCACAATCCAGACAGCGGTCCGCCTGCAGCTGCAACGCTTGCTGGGAAAGGGGTTGCGCCACCGCTTGCCAGTCATGTTTCCGGTCTACGGGGGGGCGATAAACGATTTCCCCACGGGGTACTGACCCGTTTGGTTCGCGCTTGAGCAGATGGCTTGCATTCTGACGAAGCGCAGGGCGGAACAGATTGCGCACGTCTTGAATCGCCAGGGCATCGGTCGGCCAGAAGGAATAATGTGACTCTGGCCTCTTTCCTGCCAAGCGCCTTGGCCAGGCGCAGTCCGTTATAGCTGCGCTCGGTGCCGTACGGGGGATCATTCAAAATGATGAGGATGTGCATCGAGTCACCAGCGCCGGTTGATGGTGTATTCACCCAGTTCGCGCACAAACGGCAGCATCAGCATGCCCGGGAGCCTGTCCACCTGTTGCGGGTCGCGGAACTCGTTCAGGCCGATCTCCATCTCCACATGCCCTTCAGGAGGCTGGGCGACATAGGTGCCGAAAAGGCGATCCCACCAGGGCAGATTGAAGCCGAAATTGGAGTTGGCCATAGGGGCGTGAACCGAGTGATGAACCCGGTGCATGTCCGGGGTGACCACAAACAGCCGCAATACCCGGTCGATCCTTTCCGGGATCGAGATATTGCCGTGATTGAACATTGCGGTGGCATTGAGCAGAATCTCGAAAATCACCACCGCCACAAGCGGTGGACCAAGCAGAATAATGGTAGCCATCTTGATCAGCATGGAGAGGATAATCTCAATGGTATGGAAGCGTGCGCCGGTGGTGACGTCGTAGTCGAGGTCGGCATGGTGCACCCGGTGCAGGCGCCAGAGCAGGGGAACGGCGTGGACCATGACATGCTGCAGGTAGATGACGAAATCCATCGCCACCACGGCGATGATGACCGAGAGTGGAAAAGGGATCGCAACGTAGTTGAGCAGTCCCCAGCCCTGTTTCTGGGCGAGGAGCGCCACGCCCACCGCGGCTGCCGGGAAAAGCAGGCGCAGAATCACTGTATTGAGCGCGACAAGCCCGAGATTGTTGATCCAGCGCGCTCCCTTGGAAACAGTGAGCTGACGGCGCGGCGAGTGGATCTCCCACAGAGCGATGATCGCAAACGCGCCGAAAAAGAAAATCAGACGGATCGGGAGTTCGTTGCCGAGTACCCACTCATTCCAATTCATGATCAGCTATCCTCCAATGCCATTTCTGCTATAATTTTTTATATTTCTATAATTCAATAGATCACTTGAATAATTGAAGTTCATTGGAGCCAATATGTCAAGCACGCACTTCAAGCACGATCTGTTCAATGAATTTTCCCGGGTCGCAAAGGCGATGAGCAACGGTTACCGGCTGGAGCTGCTGGAGTTTCTGGCCCAGGGCGAACGCAGCGTGGATGCCCTGGCCCAGGTAGCGGGGTTGACAGTGGCCAACACCTCGCAGCATCTGCAGCAACTGCGCCAGGCAGGCCTGGTGACTAACCGCAAGGAAGGGCACAAGGTTTTCTACCGACTGAGTGGTATGGATGTCTCATCCCTGCTCGCATCGTTGCGAGAAGTGGCGGAACGCCGATTGGCCGAGGTGGACCGTCTTGTGGATGACTATCTGAAGGTCAAGGACAGTCTGGAGCCCATACCCGCCAGCGAACTGCTTGAGCGCGCTAAACAGGGCCTGGTCACGGTATTGGATGTGCGTCCCGGCGAGGAGTATGAATCGGGACATCTGCCGGGCGCCATAAACATCCCGCTTCATGAACTGGAGACGCATCTGGATAAACTGGATCCTGAGCGTGAAGTCGTGGCCTACTGCCGTGGCCCGCATTGTGTACTTGCCTTCGATGCCGTGGCCAAGCTGAGACAGAAGGGATTGACAGCTCACCGTCTGCAGGGTGGGCTGCCGGAGTGGATGTTAGAGGGATTGCCGGTGGAGAAGTGACACAAGCGTGCTGTTTGGCTACAGGGTAAACATCTTCTCGGGTTCAGATTTACCGTTTCTGTAGCTATCCAAACAACTGCACCCTTGATTGCAGGTTCTCTTTTCAATGGGTACCTCTAAGCCACCCTCTTTCATGGCAAGCATAAAGGCACTGAACGCCATGCTGAAGTAGTCTATCCGGTACCTTTCTGTCTGTAGCCTTGGATCGTCGAGTACCACCCTGTTGAGATGACCGAGTATCGGCAGCTTTCCTCCGCAGTGGCGAAACACAATCATGTGATCAAGGCTCCCGTAATGAAAGCTGTCTTCCAGGTCATTCACCGAGACAAACCATTTTCTTTCGTGCGATGTGTTTGTATCCCATGTCGTGGGATTGCTTTTTGTCACCCAAACCTTTCCCGTATAGGTGTTTTTGATTATTTCGGTATCAAGCTCCAGCAGCGCCGGGCCGTAGTTATGCACACTATTGGCCTGTTTATGCAGGTCTATGGAGTCGGTGAAAATATCGTTCCAGATACTATAGTTGTTGCTATTGTGGCTTGGTTTCGGCGATCTCTTTTGTGAGCTGAGTTTTTCAATGGTTTCACGTGACATCAAGCATCGATTTCTTAAGAAAAGACAGGCATTCTCAACACTGTTTGCATGCAGTATTGAAGAAACGCCTTTTTCCTTGAGAATCTCATAGATCCTTTTGGGTAGAATTTCCATTGCATCATTCCAGGCTAAAATTATCAGTTATGCGGCATCGCCAGATGCTGGGTCTGATTATCGAAATCTTATTTACGACCTGTTACACAGCTGGCCTGCAGACGCCCTCCAAGAGCGCCCAGTATCATAGCCTGTCCCAATTCGGCGTGGATAGACACTCATCACAGGTTAAATGCGTTATCTGATCGATTGGCTGGATTTGAAGGGGCACTGTTTTACTGACATGACTAATCCGTATGGGTGCTTAATATACGGTTGTATTTGCGGTCCAGTTGGGGCTTTTGAGGCTCGCGGAGTGTATCCATCAAAAAGGGGATTCCAATGAACCATGCATTAATGGTCTATGAATATGGCGGTAGCGATACCTTGCAATGGCAGGAGGTTCAACTCGCCAAACCCGCTTCTGGTGAAGTGCGCATAAAACATAGCGCCGTCGGGCTCAACTTCATCGATATCTATCATCGCACCGGTCTCTACCCCGCAGGGAAGCTTCCCTTTATTCCAGGACTTGAGGCGGCGGGCACCGTGGAGTCGGTAGGGGAGGGTGTTACGGAGTTTGCGCCGGGTGATCGGGTAGCCTATGCGGGCGGTCCCTTGGGCGCCTATGCGGAGTCTCGGAATTTTCCTGCTGAGCGATTGATCAAACTGCCAGAAGGTATCGGTGAGAGGCAGGCTGCGGCGATTATGCTTAAGGGCATGACGGCTGAGTACCTGATTCGGCGAACTTACCCGGTGCAGGCGGGAGAGACCATACTCGTCCATGCGGCTGCGGGCGGCGTGGGGCAACTACTCTGCCAATGGGCGCTGGCACTCGGTGCTGAAGTCATCGCTACCGTCGGCAGTGAGAAGAAAGCGGAAGTGGTGCGTAATCTTGGTTGCCACCACATCATCAACTACCGCAGCGAGGATATCGTGGACCGGGTCCGGGCAATCACTGACGGCTCCGGTGTCCCGGTGGTCTACGATTCGGTGGGAAAGGATACCTTCCAGGCATCCCTCTCTGTGTTGGCGCCCCGCGGAACCCTGGTCTCTTTCGGTCAGGCATCCGGAAAGGTGCCGTCCTTCGATATCACCCAGTTGAGCGCCAAGGGTTCCCTCTACCTGACCCGCCCCACGCTCTTCGACTACACCAGGACCAGGGAGCAGCTGTTGCAGAGCTCAGGTGCGCTGTTCGATGCGATCCTGGAGGGAGAGATCAAGCTGGAGATTGCCCAGGAGTATCCCCTCAGGGAGGCGGCGAGGGCTCACCAGGCTCTCGAGTCACGTATGACCAGGGGCAGCACGCTGCTTCTGCCTGACTGAGCGTAGAGACAGCAATACATCGTCCAGCTTGAGATTATTGCTGGATATGCCTCGCGTGATTGAAGCTCCGGACTTGACCTTGAGTGTGAACTGGTTCAGCGTTACCACTCTTTCCATTGCGATCAAGATGATGTCCGACAAACAATCAACACTAAAGCAGGTCTGTCAGGTGGCTGACAGAACCCAGGTTGCCGTCGAGCGCTTCTGTGATGGCTGTAACTGCTCCCAGGCGGTCTTGACCTCGTTTGCCGATCGTTACGATCTCGACGAGAGTCTGGCGATGCGTATCGCCTCCGGTCTCGGCGGCGGTGTAGGCCGCATGGGGGATGTTTGTGGTACCCTCACCGGCGCGGCGCTGGTGCTGGGTCTGGAGTTGGGGCCCAAGACACGGGAGGAGCCTGATGCCAAGGAGGCGACCTATGTGGCGACCCGACAGCTGCAGGAACGTTTTATCGAACGCCACGGCAGCAGCCGGTGCAAGCAGCTGCTGGAGAAGGATCTGAGTATCGCGGAGGAGTATCAGCAGGCAAAAGCACTGGATCTGTTTAAAACCCGCTGCCCCGATTATGTGGAGACGGTGGTGACCCTGCTTGACGATTTGCTCAACGAAAAGAAGACCAATATGAAACAGAAAATCCTAACCATGCTTGAACTGCAGGATGCCATGAACCGCAAGGTGAACAGCGACTGGCTGGATGCGGGCTATCCCTGGTACCGGGCAATCTGGACCGAGTGTGCCGAAATGCTCGACCACTATGGCTGGAAGTGGTGGAAACATCAGAAGCCCGACATGCAACAGGTCCACCTGGAGATCGTCGATATCTGGCACTTTGCCCTGAGTGACCTGATCCTGCATAACACCACCCTCGAGGAGGCCGCGGAACTGGCCATGAAGGGATTGGGTGAACCCTCTGAGGCGGTTGATTTCAGGACTTCCATCGAGCAGCTGGCGATGGCCAGCATTCAGACACAATCCGCTGACATCAGCCATTTCGCGGCTGTTATGCAGGCGGCCGAGCTGGGTTTCGACGAGCTCTTCAAGACCTACGTGGGTAAGAATGTGCTCAATTTTTTCCGCCAGGATCATGGCTATAAGGAGGGTAGCTATATCAAGATGTGGAATGGACGCGAAGACAACGAACACCTGGCGGAGATCCTGGCCAGGCTCGATGCGAACAGTGCGGATTTCAGCGACGAAATCTATCGCCAGTTGGAGCTCGCCTACCCGGCCGAGTGACCGTTAGCCTCCTCTGGCATCAGTATTTCGACAGGCCCTGCAGCGTTTGATGCTGTCCCTCGATAAGCAAGCTGTCGATATTGTCGCACACCTTCACCCACAGTATGCAAGCTGCTATAGAACAGGAGGTGATAAAAAAAGGCTGTATTTCTACAGCCTAGGGGGTTGCAATGAACAAGCCGTAGAATCAAAACAGATGATAGCGTGTGTTCTCCGTCATCAAGCTGTATTTCAACATTCGCAGGTCCAACTCAGGCATCTGAAGAGGATTTCCGTTTCTCTCCGATGAGCATGTCCAAGCTTCGACGGTTTCAAGCGGAACATCGAGCACTGTTGCGACATCTTTACAGCTCAGGTTTTTTTCCTGCATGATTTTGAAAAGATCTTGGTTGGTTGTGTTCATTCTGATACCCCGCCCTGGTTAGCTGAATACTAAAAGTCAGTGATAACCACATCGTTAATGTTCTTGGCTTGAATATCTTCCAGGCTCGGCAAGAGATCATAGGCTACAATATTCTGGCCTGAAAAGCTCTTGTGGCGCTTTATTCTCTCCAGCCATTGACTGAGGTTGTTGCGCTGACTGATGAGTGACTGTTCACCGCTTACGCACAACAGATGCACATATGCGGTCCAGTGTACGTCGGCATAGCTATAATCGCCAACGATAAATTCCTTGTTGGCAAGCTGTGAATCAAGTGCATTCAGTGGTGAAGCAAGGGCTTGGCGTGCCGTTTCAATGACTTCAGTGTCTGCTTGAATTGGTTTTTCATTCATGGCTTTCAACACCTTTTCATCCATGATGGCATTTACATGAGGGGCGACATTGCTGCGAGCTATATCGATCCAATAGTTCTGTTCCGCCAAAACCGCTGCATTTCTCGGTGGCAGGCGGTTCCCTAAGCCCCGACCTTCAATGAAACTGATAATGCCTAAATCACCGGCAACCTGGTAGTGAGCCTCCTTCAATGCAGGCATTATGCCCAGTGGAGAGATACTCAGATAATCCTCTGATTTATTGATATTTTGGGTGATATCCAGGATGCCACTCTCGATCTCAATACCCTTTTCAGCCGCGACTATAAGCGCTTTCAGAGTATCGGCATCACCGGGAAAGCCGAGTAGCTGCATAACGTACTGTGTCTTCTTCAGGTCGCCCGCCGTCCCATATCGACCTTCTGCATCCAGGCGTTGTGTTGCGCTGCCAAAAGCGAATAAATCTGTCATATAAATGTCCTCATGATTAAGGGTTGCTCAGGCCACAGACTTGAGGCGTTTTTCGCGTATTTCCTCAAGTGACGCTAAATGGCTGTAGGTCTGTTTTTTACTGACTTTACTGGTATGACCCTTAACCCTGTCATACCATTGTTTGATATTGGGTCGGCCGGATATTAAATCCTGATGGTCGGCTAATACGCAGAGATGGACTGCCGCCGTCCAGTGAATGTCTGCAAAAGAGTAGTCACCGGCAATGAATCGTCGACGATCCGAGAGTACGGTATCGAGGGTATCCATCGCCTCACCGATTACCGCTTTGGCGCTTTGCACATCATTTTCATTCGCTGATTCGGTATTGTTTTTCAGCCTAGAAGTAAGAACGGTTACGTTCGGATCAATGAATCTCTCGGCCACATCAACCCAGTAGTTTTGCTCACCGAGTATCGCTGCTTTTTTCGGATTGAGCGATCCACCTTCGCCGCGCACATCCATGTAGGCCAATATTGCTTGAATTCCACTGACTACATACCCGCCTTCTTTGAGGCAGGGGGCCTTTCCAAAAGGTGATAATCGACGATATTCCGGGCTTTCACATGCACCAGCCTCGATATCCAACAACTCGCAGTTCAGTCTAATATCCTTTTCTGCAGCCATGAGTAGGCATTTGTTGGTATTCGGATCTGCGGGATAGCCCCGAAGATGCATATCGGTAGATCCGGTTGTTTTTTTCTTGCTGAATAATTTCATTAGCGATACCTCTAATTTGTCTGTTTTGACCCCTCAGCCCGTGGAGATCTAAGCGTCCTACGCTTCAGATCTCACAACAGGCATATGGGTAAGTTGTGATTACTCCCAGCGGAAGGGCTCATCCTTCGCGATGGCAAAAAACATCCAAACATTGAATAGCAGGATCAAAATAAAACAGATTGAGGTGCCAAGCGCCCATAATGGATCGGTGTGGTGTTCTCCTACACCTAGCTTGACCAGGCCAAAGCCGCTGGCGGCAGTAAATAACAGTACGAAGAATAGTGCTTTATAGGTTGCCATATCAGTCTCCTCGAATAGTATCGATGGTGTACAGGAGGGATGCTGTTGACTGGCAGACTCTCCTGTAGCCTTGGGGTCAGGCACTACTGGCCTGGGCCGATATTTGATCCATATCGTGCCAACCGGCCTTTGCATTCAGGCGTTGAGCTATACGTCGCTCTCCCTCTGAGGCCATTTCAGCATCCCATTTTGCCAAGTGAGGTTTAATGAAGCTCTCCCATGCGGGCGGGACCAGCAAGAGTGAAAACATGGCGTAATAACCCAATCCTGTATCGGGTGAACCGACCTCTTCGAGTTCCCAGAAGTGGGTTTCTCCACGGTCGTGGTGATCGCCCTGGCGGCCGATTTCAATGAAACCGAATTGAGTGAAAGGTGATTCACCAACATCCCATGAGTGACGATACTCGATTGGTTGGCCCTTCTCGCGAATAAGCCCGTAATGCTCGAGAAAATTCAACACTTCGAGTTCAAAGCCGGAAATTATCCATGTGATAGCCATGATACCAAGACCCTCCCAACCGCCTGCGAACCAGAACATAAAAACTGTTGGCAGGCTTATAAAATAACCGCGGATCCAACGATTGGCTGGCGAGAAAAAAACCTTTCCCAGGCGCTTTAGCCGTTGCTGCTCCATGACATACAGAAATCGCGATTGGCCAAAGTGAGATAAAAGATAGTGTTTATAGATATTGCGACCGCGAGGGCAGGTGGCGGGGTCATCTTCATGTGCCAATTCAAGGTGATGATTATAGACATGCGCGTAGCAGAAGTGTGCAATCCCGCTCAACCCCATCATCCAGCGTGACAATACGAATGTCCAGCCCTTGGTATGGGATAGCTCATGGCCAAACATGATGCCCAGTCCCATGTACAGGGCGGCAGAAATTGATGCACCTATCAGTTCAATACCCGTAATGCCTGTCTGAATACTGATTGCCGGTAGTGAGACACCGGCAATTTCCATCGCACTCAGTATTTCTGTTGAACCTATGGGTACACCAGTCGTGTACTCATAAACACGCCATACAAGTGATAATTGTAAGGCAACGAATACAGGGAACTGCATGTACATCATCGTATTCAGAAGCCAGGGTATTCCATTTAGTTCGCCATCCTTGTCAGTGCCAGCCGGGTTCGCGTGTGTTGGTAAAATACTGGTGATCCAATCAAGTATGATCGAGGCGACGAACATAGCCACACCAAGCCATACCCACGGACCACCGATAACAATACCTATTAATGAGGTGACGATAAGCGCTGGTGTAAGAAAATATCTTAAATTGATAATCAATTTATTCATTTGAGCTCCTCCGGTTCTGTTACGGGTGCGTAGGTAAATCTAATAAGAGAACTGGAATTGTCCTATACGTATCACTACGTGTTTTGTTGTTCGAGCGTTGAATAAAGTATGCGAGGAAGGACAATTTGTCTGATAGCCGGCTACTAATCCGGCAATGCATTGGTTTGCCGGGTTAGTAATATTTCGAAGAAATAATATAGCTACAAAAAACGCTATGGATCTATAATATTATTGGCGGCCATTGGGCATACTGCTGGCATCAAGGAACTTATCGAAATGAATGTTGTTTTGATCCACACCTTGCTGCCTAAGGGATTTGATGGCTGCGTCAATCATTGGCGGTGGACCGCAAAGATAGGCCTGTGTGGATGACCAGTCTTTTAGTTGATCAGGAATATGTTCAGTTACCATACCTCGCAATCCCTGCCAATTGCTGTTGTCCGGCTCATCTGAAAGGACTGGAATAAAGCGTAGAGTATTTCCTGAATACCATTCTTGTTCGAGAGCGCTCATCTTGTCCAGGCAATACAGATCTGCCTGTGTTCGGGCTCCGAAAAGGTAGATAATGTCTCGGTTGCAGCCCATGTTGGCTGCATGTTCAAGCAAAGCCTTGATCGAACTCATTCCGCTACCACCGGCAATACAAACGACTGGCCCATCACCTTCCCGCAGCCAAAACGATCCGTAAGGTCCACTCACAGTAACCGGACTTCCCGTTCGGTCACCCTCGAACAACCACCCGGTAAGCTCCCCATTGGGGACTTTACGAACGAAAAAAGTAAGTTCGTTTCTTCTGTCATCTTCGGGCGCTGCCGCAAATGAGTAGGATCTTGGATGGCTGATCCCAGGAAAACTGATGTCAGCATATTGTCCTGCCAGATAATGTCCACCCTCTTCCCGCAGGGGCTGATCAATCGTGATTTTCAATTCCATGATATCGTGTGTAAGCATACGGGTTGCACTCAATATGCCTGTCGTGGTGCTTACACCAGCCCCATCCTCATCTCCTGGGTTCAATTCGACCTCGATCGCTACGTCGCTTTTGAGTTGTGCCTGGCAGGCTAAAATCATGCCTCTATTTAAGTCATCGCCATCTAGAACATATGCAAAATCAGAGAGTTCCTTGACTTTGCCCTCGAGCAAACGACATTTACAAGTTCCACAACTCCCTACGCGACAGTCATGGGGCCATCGCAATCCGGCAGCCAGTCCGGCCTTCAGCAGATTATCACCTGCCTTTACCTCAAGGGTTTTGCCGGATGGCTTGATTATGGCCTGGAACTCTTTTTTCGATTTTCCGAAAAGGCCGAACATAATCGTGCCTCGCAGTTGTTGGTGTATAAGCGGTTGAAGGTAATCCCATCCCTGGTCATCGTATTAGGGCCTGTTAACACTAATCCAATCGGCTCTGTTGTGTCTGAAAATGCGCCAATCAAGGCGCGAGGAGTGAGGTTTGGTGATTCCAAATGAGTGACGAGCAACGCCGAGTGGCGCATTTTCAGGCACAACCCGAAGGGCTGGGGCTGTTTTTCCACCCAGCGGCGTTATCATTCGCTCATTTAGCACGGCTAAACCTCGCTCATTCTGCCTTGCTGGGTAAAAAAACAGCTCCAGCAGAGTCGATTGG
>QBVD01000006.1 GCA_003058525.1 gamma proteobacterium symbiont of Ctena orbiculata
CACGACTATGGTTGCAGTTTAAAGGCATACCGTGGAAGTGTGTTACGCAATATGCAACTTTACGGCGACATGCACCGATTCATACCTGCGTTGATGTCTATGTATACCTCCCCTAAGCGCATCCGTGAAGTGGAGGCCAACCATCGCCCACGGGTGAATGGCACATCTAAATACGGTATAGGCAGAACATTCAAGGTATTGATTGACCTCCTATCAGTCTATTTCTTTGTTCGATTCCTATCGAGACCCGGACACTTCTTTGGGCGCATAGGCTTGTTGCTCGGAGGCAGCGGTTCGTTAATGTTGATACATCTCGGGATTACTAAATTCTTGTTGCATGAAAATATAGGCTCAAGACCGATGTTGTTTGTTGCCATCATGCTCGTCCTCATGGGCGTGCAAACATTTACAACAGGTATTCTCAGCGAACTTAGCTCCAGAACATACTATGCATCGAAGAAAAGCAGGCCCTATATCCTGCGAAACGACCAGGAATCCTCAAGTCATACATGCGAAGATGGTCAAACAACAATCTATCAAGACAAATCAAACCTGGCATGAGTCACTACTGCTATTCAGTATTGCCTGCCTGTTAATTCCTTTTCATGCAATCATACTGTATTTCGCAGGCCTGGAACTTCATTTCGATGAAGCCCAATATTGGAACTGGTCACGTCATCTCGATTGGAGCTACTATTCCAAGGGACCATTGATCGCCTGGTTGATCGCTCTCGCTGACAAGCTGTTTGGTCATGGTGAATGGCAAGTAAGGTTTTTTGCCTGGTTGCTCCATGGTCTCTTTCTCATCACGCTTTATCAATTTGCGAACCAACTCTGGGGAAATCGCTTAGCCGGACGGTGGGCGCTGGTTATAGGATTGACGACACCGATCTATTTCACCCTCGGCTCTTTCATGACAACCGATATAATTCTGCTTCTTTTTTGGACCGCTGGCCTTTGGTCTGCCTATCGGTTTTTTGTAGTTAAAGACGATTTTGCCCTCTACTTGTTCGCCATTGCGACTGGTCTTGGGATCCTAACCAAGATGACGATCCTGTTGCTGCCCATTGCTGTTATTTGTGTTGGCCTAACCTCAGCAGAATGGCGAAACAGAATCCAGCCCAAGCTGTTTATTGGACCGGTTCTGGCCACAATTATTGTTGCAATGCCTGTCGTCATATGGAATCTGCAACATGATTTCGTTCAATTCAGACATGATATAGGCCATGTCGCGAAGGCTGATGGAAACACCCTGGAATTCCTAGCGGGCTCACTAATAGCTGTATCACCGGTTGTCGGAATTCTTATGCTGCTGTCTATTTCCTCCCGAGCTCTTGCCCCTGATGTTGTTTTCATTAAACAGATTACGCTATTCCTTTTATTGTTCTTTCTGCTCAAGTCCGTTCACGGCAAAGTGCAGATAAACTGGGCATCACCTGTTTATGTAGGCCTGATTGTGATTTTCGCTGGTCAGTTACTGACGTTTGGACGTATCAAACAAGTTGTTTTATCTATTGGCATCGTGCTTTCGATAATGATCAACGCTATTGTATTCTTCCCGGATCTTATAAATATCGACCCCAGGCAAAGTCACCTGAAAAAGATGATCGATTGGAAATTGCCGGTCGAGTCACTGGCCAAAAAACTACCTGATACTGAATTCATAATTACAGAAAACTATCATCTCGCCTCTGAACTCGCCTTCTATTGGCCGGCCAAACTTCCTATCTACAATCTTCCCGGACGCCATAGACGTTATAATCAATTCGACCTTTGGCCTGGTCCAGAGGAGGTTGTAGGGAAAAACGGTGTGTTCATCTCCCAGGGCGGCCCCCCACCTCTTGAACTCGAATCTGCTTGCAGCAAAATGGAAACCTTGTATGGAATTGAATCTTCGGTAAAGGACGGACAATCTTCCCGGAAGCTGAGCGCATGGCGATGTTTCAACTATCAGCACTTCAATTGGCAACAACCCTCTCGGTATTGAGCCGCCAAAAACCCCTTTTCACACTGAATGTAAGAAGATCCTATTGTAACGGGCATAGCCAGGTAATAGTGGTATCACTCATCCCATTCGTCGACTTCCAGCCCCATCCTGTTTGCCCTTTTCTTCCACAATCGCCTGGCCAATTTCCGCATGTCGTCGATGCGATCACCCTCATCGACTATCTCGATACCGAGAATTGTCTCGAGGATATCCTCCAGGGTGAGTATTCCCTCCATGCTGCCATATTCATCCACGACCAGCATGATATGGCTGTGTTTTTCAATGAAGAGTTCGAATGCCACCTGCAACGAGCTGGTATCAGGGATTGCCGGCATTTCCCGGCGATAGACATCGAGGCTGTTTTCCGAATTTCCCCGGGCGTGGGAAATCAGCAGATCGCTGCGTAACACGAAACCGGTAACATGATCCCTATCCTTATCGTATACCGGTATGCGTGAGAACCGGCTGCTGTTGTGCTTTTCGATATAGTCCTTGACCAGCACATTCTCATCCAGCGAAAAGACCACCGTGCGCGGTGTCATTACATCGGTAACACGGGTATCCCTGAGGAGAAACAGGTTTTTCAGGATCAGCGATTCGTGCTGGTCGAGTTTCCCCTCTTCGATTCCGGCTTCCGCCATCGCGGTAAACTCGTCCCTGCGGAACTGGCCATGGGCCTTACCCCGTGACAGCAAACGGGTCAACATCGCTGACATCACCACGAATGGATAGAGAATCCAGATGAGAAATTTGAGGGTGTAGGCGGTGACGGGGGCAAGCTGTCGCCAGTAGTTTGCACCCAGTGTCTTTGGGATGATCTCCGAAAATACCAGAATCATGAAGGTGAGCACTCCCGAGGCAACACCGACATAGCCGCTGCCGAACACCACCGCCGCCTGCGCGCCCGCACCGGCCGCACCTATGGTGTGCGCCGTGGTGTTCAAGGTGAGGATCGCCGCCAAAGGGTCATTAATCTCCCGCTTCATCTCGCGCAAGATTGGCGCAGCCCGGTTGCCCTCCTGGTCAAGCACCGATATGTAGGGATGGGTGACACTGAGAATAACGGCTTCAGCGATGGAGCATAGAAAGGAGAAACCTAAAGCGATGAGGACATAGATAGTGAGTAACAGCATTATTAAACCATCGGTTCAGAATAGGCCAGTCACTGTTTATACAGCCATTCTAAACGCATTTCACTATTATTGTCGCGGCCTATGCGAGTCCGCTGTCATCCGGCCTGGTGAGGTAGAACCACGATGCCATCCTCGTCGGCATAGAGCCACTCATCGGGCCTGAATCCGACACCGCTGAAGCTGACCTCGACACCCACCTCTCCTGCACCCTTTTTGACGCTCTTGCGGGGATTGGTTGCAAGCGCCATCACCCCCAGCGACATGCCACCGATCTCGGCGGCATCTCTTATACAGCCATGCACCACGACGCCGCTCCAACCGTTGTCGACCGCCTTCTGCGCTAAAACGTCGCC
>QBVD01000037.1 GCA_003058525.1 gamma proteobacterium symbiont of Ctena orbiculata
AATCGACTCTGCTGGAGCTGTTTTTTTACCCAGCAAGGCAGAATGAGCGAGGTTTAGCCGTGCTAAATGAGTGAATGATAACGCCGCTGGGTGGAAAAACAGCCCCAGCCCTTCGGGTTGTGCCTGAAAATGCGCCACTCGGCGTTGCTCGTCGCTCATTTGGAATCACCAAACCTCACTCCTTGCGCCTTGATTGGCGCATTTTCAGACACAACAGAGCCGATTGGATTAGTGTTAACAGGCCCTAAGCTGTCGTTGCATTTATTCCGGGTGCACGTGTAGTGTCTCACAATACTCATAATTAACAGAGATAAGACGATGCCTGAACAGGTCGATCAACTCATCCATGCCGAATGGATCATTCCCGTGGTCCCTGAAAACCTGGTGTATACCAACCATACACTGGTGGTTAACCGGGGTCGCATAGCCGCCATATTGCCCACTGAGCAGGTTGCGTCCCAATATCAGTCGACACAGGAAACCAATCTGCCGGGTCATGCGCTGATACCCGGTCTGATCAATACCCATACTCATGCAGCGATGGCCCTGCTCAGAGGACTGGCCGATGACATGCCGCTGATGACCTGGCTGAACGAGCATATATGGCCCGCGGAGGCCAAATGGGTCAGTGAGGAATTCATCCATGACGGCAGCCAAATGGCGATTGCAGAGATGCTCCTGGGCGGTACCACCTGCTTCAACGACATGTACTTTTTTCCCGATATTACCGGACGGGTTGCGAACAGTGCGGGTATCCGGGCAGTACTCGGCCTGATCGCCATCGATTTCCCCTCCGCCTGGGCCAGTGACGGTGACGACTACCTGCATAAAGGCCTGCAGGTACACGATCAATTTCGCACCAATCCCATCATTCATACCGCATTCGCACCCCACGCCCCCTACTCTGTCGGGAATGGGATATTGGAACGAATCCGCATCCTGGCGGATGAGCTTGAGATACCTATCCATATGCATGTCCACGAAACCCATGACGAAATCGTGCAGGGCCTGCAACACCATGACACCCGGCCGTTGGCCAGGTTGAACGAACTGGAACTGCTGTCGCCTGCGCTGGCAGCGGTGCATATGACCCATCTCGAAGGTGATGAGATCGAGCTGTTTGCGGCCAGTGGCGGGCATGTGGTGCACTGCCCCGAGTCGAATCTGAAACTGGCGAGCGGATTCTGCCCGGTCGCTGAACTGATGGAAGCGGGGATCAACGTGGCGCTGGGTACTGATGGCGCAGCCAGTAATAACGATCTGGATATGTTCAGTGAGATGCGCAGCGCCGCCCTGCTGGCCAAGGGGGTGGCGAATAACGCCAGCACGCTGCCCGCCGCCAAGGCGCTCTCGATGGCGACCATCAATGGCGCCCGGGCGCTTGGCCTGCAGCAAGAGACAGGATCACTCGAGCCCGGAAAGTCGGCCGACATAGTGGCGGTGGATCTGAACCGGATCAATACCCTGCCAACCTACCACCCCATCTCTCAACTGGTCTATGCTGCTGGCCGTGAGCAGGTTACCCATGTTTGGGTGGCTGGCCGGCCCGTTGTCAGTGCGGGCAGTCTGACAACCCTGGATACGCAACAACTGCTGGCGCGCACCGACGAATGGCGGGAACGCATTTTTGCATCGGATGTCGACAGTTAATACTCCCTCGCTCGAAAAAGGACGCCGTGATGTGTAACCTAAAGGTTAAGGAGTTACTACAGCGATTATTATGAGCACTGAACAGATCAACGTTGACCATGCAGAGGTCAGCAAGTTTGAAGAGCTGGCGTCCCGCTGGTGGGATCCGAACAGTGAGTTCAAACCCCTGCACGAGATCAATCCGCTACGCCTGGAATATATTCGGCGCCTCGCCCCTTTAGAAGGTAAACGGGTGCTCGATGTGGGCTGCGGCGGTGGAATCCTGTCCGAAAGCATGGCCGCCTGCGGAGCTCAGGTAACCGGCATCGACATGGGTGAGGCCCCGCTGCAGGTTGCCAGGTTGCATCTGTTGGAGTCAGGGTTGGAGATCAACTACGAACGCATCCCGGTCGAGCGCCTGGCGGAAGAGCAGCCGGAACACTACGATATAATCACCTGCATGGAGATGCTGGAACATGTACCCGATCCAGCCTCGGTGGTGAATGCCTGCGCCCAACTGGTCAAGCCAGGAGGCAAGCTGTTTTTCTCCACCATCAATCGCAACCCGAAATCCTATATGTTTGCCATCGTAGGCGCCGAGTATGTGTTGAAACTGTTACCCAAGGGGACACACGATTATACCAAGTTCATCCGTCCTTCCGAACTCAATAGCTGGCTGCGGAAGGCCGACCTGACCACCAACGGTATGACCGGAATGGGTTACAACCCCCTCACTCAGATCTACAGATTGACTGGTGATGTGGATGTCAACTATCTGGTTGCCGCCACCAGAGAAGCGTAATGACAAGCCGGGTGCCGAATGTTGGCCACTGGTAGTTGACTGCAATGACAATCAAGTGTGTCCTGTTCGATCTTGACGGCACCTTCGCCGACACCGCCGCAGATCTCCATTTCGCGTTGAATCGTGTGCTTGCCCAGGTTGGCCGGAAAGAGATTTCATTCGAAAAGGTACGCCCTGCCGTATCTCACGGCAGCCGGGCTATGTTGAAGGTTGCATTTGACATTGAACCTGAGGATCCCGGTTACATTGAACTGCAGCAGCAGTTTCTGCATACCTATGCCGATAATATTGCAGAATTCACCAAACCATTCGACGGCATGGAGAGTTTGATCGACGAACTCGAGGCACGTGGAATCTACTGGGGCATTGTTACCAATAAACCCGCTTGGCTGACAGATGCTTTGATGCAACAACTCGGCTTGAGTCAGCGCGCCAGTGCCATCGTCAGCGGTGATACCACCTCCCACGCAAAACCACATCCGGAACCTATCCTATATGCCTGCCAAAAGACGGGTATAGATCCGGCTCAGGCACTCTATGTCGGTGACGCTATACGGGATATCGAGGCAGGCCGCAATGCAGGCACCAAGACCCTGGTCGCTCTGTTCGGCTATCTGGATGAAAACGACAATCCCCTTGCATGGCAGGCGGATGGTCAGATCAAGCATCCGCTGGAGATACTCGACTGGCTGTGAATGCGGGTTTGTTGAGAATTTTCAATATCGCTTGAGACCACTGGCAGCTATAATGCACGCCCGGACAAGAGCCAACCATCCCATGCAAGACTACAATCCTGATAAAAATATCCTCAAGGAACGCATTATTCTGATAACCGGCGCCGGTAGCGGTATCGGTCAGGCAGCAGCTAAAAAATTTGCTGAACATGGCGCGACTGTTGTGCTGCTGGGACGTAACGAACGCAGACTGGAAGAGACCTACGACCAGATTGATGCCGCCGGATGGCCGACACCGGCACTGATTCCCTTCGATCTGGAGAAGGCGCCGAAAGAGGATTACTATGCCCTGGGGGAGAGCCTCTATCAGGAGTTCGGTCAACTGAATGGCCTGCTACACAATGCAGCCAAACTTGCACTGTTGAGCCGAATCGACGATTTCGATCCAGAGACATGGAACAGTGTCATCCAGGTCAATTTGAACGCGGCCTTTCTGCTGACCCAGGCCTGCCTGCCCCTGCTGCGTAAGGCGGAAGACGCCTCCATCCTGTTCACATCCGACCAGGTGGGTCGAAAAGGCAGGGCCTATTGGGGTGCCTACGGGGTATCCAAATTCGCCGTCGAAGGATTGATGCAGACACTTGCCGATGAGTTGGAAAACAGTCAGATACGCGTCAACAGCATTGCCCCCGGCCCGACGCAGACCTCATTGCGCGCCTGGGCCTATCCCGGGGAGGATCCCACTACCCTGCCGCAGCCCGACCATATCATGAGCAACTATCTCTATCTGATGGGTCCGGACAGCAAGGCTATACATGGTCAAGCGTTGTCAGCACCTGCGGAGACACAGGCTGATATCAGCTCGACCTGAACGATTTCATCTCTGTTGGAAGGAGACTTCAATAGGGCCATAAAACAGATCCCGGCAAATGCCGGGATCTGTTTTATGGTGAAGGTTTTGGAGTCGCCACAAAAAGCAGCTTAGTAAACTAGTCACCGCCCAATGCTGGCGCCTGTTCGTTCAAAAACTCTCTGGCCACCATATCCCTGTAACGCTTTAATATTTGCCTCTCATGATCATTTCTTGTCGTCTTCATCATATCGATGGACTGGATCACTTTCAGCCGTTCCTTCTGAGTTATCCCGCTGGTTAATTTTGGCATCTCGTCTCTCTCCGACTTGTAAGACCAGCATAACCTTATCTGCAATTACCTGGTATCAGAATTGACTGGCAGGCTTGTAGTCTTTATTCTGATTAACCCTCTTTTCTCTTGGCTTCACAGGATATGTCCTGGAAACTGTCAGCTTAGACGAGAAACATTTCAATTGTAATACCTGGGTGTTAAACTATGTTAATATATTAAGAAAATACTTTAAGTATTCTTTACAATTAACTGATTATCATATTAATTTGATTGATATATATCCAATCAACTCCCCGATTTCCCCGAATACTCAGAAAACACTATTTTTTCCGCACCTTATCTTCCTCCGACACCACCAAGGTATAGTTGTCCTGCCTCACTCCCTGAAGCAGCATATCGACATCATCCTTCGGTACATCGACCATCTGCAAAGCTATGGCGCCCAGACGCAGACTGCTCTCCAGCGCTTCAGGAAAGGCGTGGCTTGCACCTGCGTTGAGCAGATGACCGCAAGCCTCGAGGTCGCGCGCCCTTGAGACTACCGGGATGTGTGGATATGCGTTGCGCACATGGGAGATGGTACGTAAGGCAATAGTCCCGCTGTCGATTGTCAAAACAACCAAAGAGGCACTCCCCACATTGGCGGCGTCGAGCAGATCGGGATCGCTGATATCTCCGTAGTAGACCGGAAGGCCATCCTTCTTGCCCTGGGCGACACGGTCGGGATGAGTATCAAAGACGACAACCGGCACACCGCTGGAATGCAGCAATACCGCCACCGTATGTCCCACTCGTCCGTAGCCGCCGATAATCACCCGCCGGCCCTCCACCCCCTTATCCGATGGATAACGCAGATGATCGGTTTTGGTCGTGACACTATCCATTCGCTGTGCCAATCGATCGCTGACACGTATCAGTATCGGGGTCAGCAACATACTGACTGAAATCACACCCACGGCAATTACGAATGTGCCCTCATCGATCACATTCAGTGCTTTTGCTGCCGCAAACAGAACGAAACCGAACTCACCTCCTTGCGCGAGAAAGAAACTGACCCGAATCGCTATTTGCTTGGAATAGCCGAAGCCAAGGGCAAGCAGAAACAGTACAAGCAGCTTGATCGACACTATGACCAGAATATGTTGAACAAAGACCACCAACTCTTGCGAGATGGCATTGAAGTCGATCGACATACCCACGGCGACAAAAAACAGACTCATCAACAAACCTTTATAAGGTTCAACGAATGCCTGTATCTGCAAACGATAACTCGACCCCGATAGCAACATACCCATGACGAAGGCGCCCAGAGCCATGGAGAGACCCACCTGATCCATGACCCAGGCAGCCAGGAAAACCGCCAGCATGACGACCAAGAGAAATCCTTCCCTATTGCCTTGTTTCGCCAACTGGTTGAGTGCTATTGGCAGCACATAACGACCTACAACCACCACCATGGCAATCATGCCGATCTCGATCATCAACTGTTGCCAGGCAGGGATTTCGGCGGAGACACCCCCCGTCTCGGAAAAGATAGGCACCAGCGCCAACAGCGGCACGATAGCAAGATCCTGCATCAAAAGGATTGAAAAGGCGGTCATGCCGTGCCGGCTGGCGATCTCGCCCCGCTCCTGCAGGATCTGGATCACAAAGGCAGTCGACGATAGCGCAAAGGAAAGCCCTATCAACAGGGAGAGTAACCAGGAGGATTGCCATTGATAAAAAAAATAGAGTGCCAAAATCAGGCCTGTCAGGATAATCTGCAGCATCCCCAGGCCGAAAACTTCACGGCGCATGGCCCACAAGCGCCGCGGCCTCATCTCCAGGCCGATGATGAACAGCAGCAGTACCACGCCCAGTTCAGTGAAATGCCTGACATCCTCGACATGTTCCGTCACATAGGGACCGGGAGAATAGGGACCGACAACTATACCGGCCACAAGCAATCCCAAAACAGACCCCAACCCCAAATGCTTGAACAAGGCCACGGCAACCGATGTTGCGATCAACAATAGTAAAGCTGAAAACAGAAATGTATCGAGATGCATAGAACCTCGTCACCAGGGCCTGTTGACACTCATCCAATCGGCCCTGCGGGGACTATTTTTTCCAGCAAGGTAGAATGAGCGTTGTGTAGTTATTCTACATGAGCGAATGATAACGCCAGCGATTACAGCATCAATTTTGCCCGCTAACTCATTTTATTTCGACAACTCATTACCTCATGCAACCTTACTTTAACCGACAGCTCACGGGGATACACCGGATTAACCGACTATCCAATCTAATAAACAGGGGTTTAACCCTACAAAGTGATGGGGTATCCCCACATTGTATTCCCAGTCATCTGCGCTAATTTCAAACTTAACAGAAATACAAGGTGGGAGGAGAAGATGATCCGTTTCGATGCCAATGCTGTTGTTCATATTAATGAAGACCTGTCTCATGATCAGATACATCATATAGAAAAAAGCCTCTCCGGAGTGAGGGGAGTCGTGAGCGCATGCACTCATATCAAGACACCCCACCTGATGGTGGTTGACTACGATCCACAGACAATCCATTCCAGAGACCTGCTCTCTCACTTCCAGCAAAGTGGTGTGCATGCGTCACTGATCGGTGGAATTTAGCGTTCCGGGGCCTACTATCTCAAACGAAATGCCGCGACTGGCCGGCAGCGCCGGTGTTTCGTGAGTTGGTTGGGATACTCTAGGCTGATGCAAAATCCCAGACGATTGAATATTCCGCTGGAAACCCTGTTAGAGGCGAAAAAGTGCAGTAAGCAACACGCCTGTCTCACAGATAGCGACTATATGTTGTGTGGCATCAGCTTAACCGCCGATAACACGTCAAGAATGATTTGCGGCAAGGGCAGCGACTGCCCCTACAGTTCCCGACTGGGCAAGGAGATCGTCTGCACCTGTCCGGTAAGGCACGCCATTCACAGCAAATACGGCATTTGAACCCATCTGTATATGAATAGGTTCAAGGGTTTCCCGCCACAGACACTCCCCTTTCTTGAAGCACTGGCGCAGAATAACGATCGCGCCTGGTTCGCTGACAATAAACAGCAATATGAATCTGCCGTCAGGGAACCGGCACTCGCATTTATTGAAGAGATGGCGCCAAAACTGAATGGCATCTCAAACCAGTTTCGCGCCATTGCTAAAAAAACCGGTGGTTCTTTGATGCGTGTCTATCGGGATACCCGCTTCTCCAAGGACAAGACACCCTATAAAACCAATATCGGCATTCAATTCAGACATAGCCTGGGTAAGGACGTGCATGCTCCGGGTTTCTATCTTCATATAGAACCAGGCAACTGTTTTCTCGGCGCCGGCATATGGCACCCCGATCCCAAAACACTGGGAAAAATCAGAAACTTTATTACGGACAATCCTGCTGCATGGCAGGCTGCACTACATGAGAAACCATTCCGCAAACACTTTCAACTCGTGGGTGATACCTTGATCAGGCCACCGAGAGGCTACCCTGCCGACCATCCCCTGATAGAGGATCTAAAACGCAAAGACTTCATCGCGCTCAAGGCCTTTGACGGTAATGAGATTGACAAACCATCGTTCTGTAATTTCGTTATCCGGGGTTTCAAGCAGACCGATGCGCTGATGCGCTATCTCTGCGCCGCGGTCGAGGTCAACTACTGAAGCTCAATGTGGCCGCAAATGGACGCCAATCAACGCTAATGTCCGCTAATTCGGTTCTTCAGAAAAGTTTGCGGGTCAGTTCTGACTACCTGACGTTGCCTAATTAACGGACAAACTAATATCCTATGATCACGTCATTCCGTATAAAGATATTCCGGCGGATAAATATATTCCGTCTAGGCCCGCAATCTCTGTCGAATGTCTTCTTTCGCCTGTTGCAGGATGGAGTCTTTATCCACGGACTCCAGGATCTGTTGCACGATCGTTTTCGGCCCACCGCTCCCCCAGGAGCGCCCCTGGGCAAAGTAGCGCTGGGTTGCCTTTCCGACGATATAGGTGGTGTAGTAACCCATCGCCCCCTGGGCCGCCGCAGTAACCAGGGTCGAGAGGCCGGCACTGCCCGCCTTGAGAGCGCTGGCGGCCACATTCACCGTCCACACGGTGGCCATCAGCAGCGCCATCTGGGCACCGATGGTTTTTATCAGTTCCCCCGCCTCTCCCCTGGAAACCGACATCCCATAGACGCGGGCCAGGTGCATGACCATCGAAGCGTCCAGGGCCAGGGCCGCCACCAGATCGGCCACCGGTATCGGATTCAGCGCTACCGCCACCCCCTTGCCGAGACAGTAGCCCCGTATCACCCGCTCTGCCACATCCTGGCGCACCTTCACGATACGGCCTGCAACCTCATCGCTGAGTTCACCGGCGAACAGGCTGGCATTCAGGGCGGAGAGCACCATTCCCTCCCGCTCGACCAGCTGCCAGAGACTGCCGGCCAGTTGTGTCACATCGGGCAGTGGGCGTTTGCTGACCTCCCGCTCTCGACCCTGCTCGTCCGTTTGCAGATATATCCGCTCTGCGGGGTGTGCCGCGGCAGGCACGATATAGGGAGCAGCGACCACATCCAATAGCTTTTCCTGCAGGCTGGAGAGCAGAAGCTCCAGCTCTTCAGCGGTATAGCGATCAGACTTGTTGAGCACCACAAGGATCGGACGATTACGCTGACGCAGGGATCGAATGGCCTGCAACTCGGTTTGTGTCAGGTCGCCATCCAATACGAACAGCACCAGATCGGCGCGGCCCGCCACATCCTCCGCCATCCGCTCGCGCTCCTCGCCACTGATCTCGTTGATCCCGGGGGTATCGATCAGAAAGACCCCACCGGCCTCAACCTCCTGCCAGGGCGCCATATCGCTGTGACGTGTCTCACCGTGCAGGGCGCTGACGGTAAACCGCTCCTCCCCCAGCAGGGCATTCAGCAGTGCCGACTTGCCGACACTGACCCGGCCGAAGACCGCAATATGCAGATGGCCATGCTCCAGCTTGTCGAGCATCGCCTCGACCTGCATGAAGTCGTCTTTCAGACTGTCACGGACACTATTCGGCAGTCGCTCATCCTCGAGCAGCTCGCGCAGGTTCTCCCTCGCCAGATGGAGATGGTCTTCGTCATGCTCCTCTTTACCGGGTTCACTCTTTTTTTCTGAACTCTTCCACAGCCAGCCGGGCAAAATATTTTGCACGGCTTTCCAGATCTCCACTCAGTGCCTCCTCGAAATAATCCAACGCCTGAACGGTCTTGAGCGTTCCACTCTCCTGCAGGGTCTTTACCACCGCCTTGCCCAAGCCTTCGAATATCAAGCCATAGGCAACGGCATGAATCAAACCACCCGTCACTGTTCCCACACCGGGAAACGCCTTCAATACATTACCGGTCATGGCCAACAGCAAGGTCATGCGTTTACCCACATTCTGACTGGCCAGGTCGATAAAGTGTTCAACGTCGACCTCGCTGGCCTTCACCTCATACAGGGAGGTGAGGGCCTTCACCATCTGCATCCCCAGATAGCCCTGTATCAGGACATCGGTACCGGGGCTGATCGCCGCCATGGCGCCCACCATCGCCTTGCCGGTGTACTGTCGCACCAGCTTCTCGCCTTCCTGACGACGATGGGTCTGAGTCGCCAGGTGAAGCTTCTCGGCGCCCAACCGCACCAGACTCTCATCCCGCCGTGCATCGAGCCGCTCCCCCTCGCTTTCGATTCGAAGCTTGATCGCACTCATCAACTCCCCGATCTTTGCTTCCCTGTCACGCAGCCCGTGCCACTCCTTGCCGGAATCGTCGATACGCGTTACCTGCTCTTTCCCCCCCGCCTGAACCGGTATGACTTCAATTTCCGGCAACCGTTCTTGAAGCCTGGCGAGAATGGCCTTGAGATCCTCCTCGCTATAGCGGTCCTGTTTGTTCAAGGCCACGATCAGTGGCCGTTCGAGGGCCTTAAGCACTTCAAGCTCTTGGTATTGATCACGGGTCAACTCCCCGTCACAGACATAGATCACCAGATGGGCGCGCCTGGCCTCCTCGCGGGCCATCTGCACACGCACCGGATCGGTGTCGAGGATACCCGGCGCATCGGTCAGTTGCAGGTTGGCACCCTCGCCTTCGGCAAACTCATAGTGGGCGATACGCCGGGTAGTGCCGGCGCGAGGATCGACTTCAATATCCTCGGCACCTGCAATTGCCTTGATAAGCGCACTCTTGCCCGCGGATACGGCACCGAAAAAAACCACATAGAGCGTCATTTGCGCTGCCCGCCGGTCGAGCTCCCGCAACTCTTGACGCGCCCCGGCCGTATCGATCCCCTGGGTATCCGCTTGCTGCAGCGCTTCGGTCAGAGTCTCCCGATCCTGCGGTAGTGAAGCCCCCAACACTTGCGCTGCAGGTTTGCGTTTTGCCGGTCGCAGAAGCAGCCAACTCAGGATCGAGACCAGTAGCGCGAAACCGAACAGGCCGATGGCGTAGACCACCAACAAGGCGGGAGAGAGTTGATCGAGTATCTGCCACACACTGAGCGCCGATTCGGTTAGCTGCAGCATGATCAACAGCGCCAGCAGCAAAAGAAACAGTAACGCCACCAACAGCAGCAGTCGTAAGATGCGCTTTTGTGAAGTGGGAACCTGCTGCTCTGTCATGGCTGTAGATACGGGTAGAAACCTTCCGGCATAATCCTGATCGAACAGAATACGGTAGAAACTGACGTTAAACCAGCCATGGAGCAGAGATGATTCACCTCCCCAAAGCCAGGGATGGCTGGAACAGTCCCGGATTCGACCAGATCCTTAAGGATGAACTGGAAGCGATCGACGCGGATCAACTTCCCCTGCAACAAGGCTTGAGCCTCAGCAGCATGGTCAGCTCGGAACCCTTCGGTGCAATCGTCATCGATAGTGAGGAAGATACAGCGTTCATTCGCTGCAGGGTCTCGATCATCTATGCCGGCATCATCGCAGGCTGCAGCTGTGCCGACGATCCCACGCCACTGGATACGCAAACGGAATATTGTGAACTGTTGCTGGAGATCGATAAGGGAACTGCTGAGACCAGGGTAAAGTTGATTAACCAGAGCCACTGACCAGACTGCAACAGCTTACACTCCATTACAACAGACACTCTCAGATAATTGATGTTAAGAGGGTTGCGTGCTTTTTCAGAACAACGTTATCAATCATCATAATCGGCCTGAACATAATCCGCCGCCTCGGACCAGTGCAAACTGATCTGACCGAATTTCTCCACCCTGGGCAGAATGATCTTTGCTTGCAGTGAGTGTACATGAGTGGCGATCTCATGGATCTTTTCATGGTTTGTCTGCATCAGGGAGATATGTGGCCGTATTCCATCGGCTTTCAGGTAGGCCAACACTTTATAGGCGGTCTCATTACAGGCGAAATTACCAAGCAACGTGGTGATCCCCATAGCCGAGATTTCACCGAGAAAGTGACGTGCCTGCTTAAGGTTTGAGGCCAGTGAGGGAAGGTTGAACTCTATGATTAAACCGGTGCCTATCAGCTGCATATTGCGCAATTCGGACTTTAAATATTCGAGAACAGATTCGTCACCGGCCGCATGGGCGGACAAGCGAATGAGCAATTGATTTGTATTACCATGAAGCGCAGCTTGCCCAAGCATTTTTATCGCATTATGACAAATATATTTGTCGAGCAGATTACTCGCTGCATGACGTTCTGCGGTCAGATAGATATCACCCGAGATCAAAACGATATCGGTCGCAGGCGCAGGTACCGGTATCTGTTCCCTGATCTCCTTGCCTATATCGTGGGATGCGCTGAATTTGTGCTCATGGAACTCTATCAGACCCGCCTTCAGGGCATTGAGAAACTGTTGCTTCTGGAATTCATCGGCGGCCTGTTCACCGGATTCTTCGCCGGCGGTCTGCTCATGATAGCGCAGATATCCGTCATGTTCCTCGCGATAGGCCTGCAGCGACGCCGCCTCTCCCCTGGTGAGATGAAGATAGGCGTCCAGCTGTTTTGCATCGATCAGTTCCAGGCCGACACCGAAACGATGCCCGCCTCCTGATGCCGGATCGTCGGCAAGGGCTTCACTGAGTTGCTCATAGAGCGCTGAACCGATCTCTTCGATCTCCGCTGCTGTTTTGCGATGAATCAGAACACCCAGACTTTGCCCCGCCGTTCTGGCGATAATGTCGCGTTTACCGAACAGTGCGCCGGCCAGATCGGCGACATCCAGCACAAGGTCGTTGATCGCCTCGCTCTCATCACTGCTGAGGTGTTGCTCCCGGTCGGCAAGGGTTATGGAAAACAGTGCACCGGCCATCTCTCCCTTTTGCATCGTTTGGTTGCTGAGATCGATCTGCTGCAACAATTCCCTTCTGTTGCGCAATCCCGTGGAGTGATCGATGTGTCCCTTTCGGCCTGCCGTGAAAATCTCTTTGGCTCTGTTGATGCGTGTTTTAACGGTAGCCAGCAGATGTTGCGGCCTGACCGGCTTGGTCAGAAAGTCATCGGCGCCCGAATGGAGAGCGAGCAACTTCTTCTCCAAGTCATCTTCTCCGGAGAGAAAGACGATGGGTATTGTCAACGATTCACCCCTCTCGCGTATCACCTGGGTCAACTCGATCCCGTTCGCACCCGGCATGTAGAGATCCATAAGGATAAGATCCGGCTGAAACTGCTCCACTGCTTCCATCACGCCCAGTGGATCGGTAATCGCCAGGGTTTCCAAACCGCCTTTGCGTAACAGTGTACTGGCGAATTTCGCCTGGGATTCATCATCCTCGACCACCAATACCCGATTATGGGGTTTCACATCAGGAGAGATGATCTGCTTGAGATTCAACATCAGATCGGCGATGTTGATCGGTTTCGAAAAACACTGGGTAGCACCCGATCGCAGGGCCTCGAGACGGATTTCAATATCACACCGATTCGAGAGAAAGATCAGTTCGGGCCGCTTTTTCTTCTGTGTACGCAACTCGTCGAGGAGTTGATTCACCTCCCCCATGTGCTGTAGGTGATCTGTGTCGACAAGCACGGCATTCGCCTTCTCATCGGCCGTCGCCGCGCGCAGATCTTGAACACTGTGGACGCATAAGACACGCCATCCATTCTTCCGTATCGCTTCGGTGATTTGATCCTTGACGCTATCCTCATGATTCAGATAGATCACTTGATAGTATGACTGCATTGCTGTCTCGACACCGCTGGGCGCCTGGGAAGCGGTTACGGCAGCCTTCAGCGCTTCGAGATGTTGATTGAGGCGATCTATCTCTTCTGCATCGGGTTGGGCATCTTCCTGAAAGATTTCGTTGATCGCCTGATCGATGACCTGGGTAATTTTATTGACATTGACCAGGCCCGCCTGGCGGCTCTTTCTTGTCATTTCATTGAGATGGCGCAACACCGATCTCACCCCTGATGCGTTCCACATACCCGAGGGCAGCACGGGCCAATTCACCTCGATATTAGCGAGGATCTCAGGGAGCTGTTGCAGCAGATACCTATTGTGTGAGTCCCCAGCGGCAGTCATCTTTATTTATCCTGATAACTATTTAAAAACCAATTCAGAGAGCACTATGCATGACCAGCATAGATGCCTCATCGCAGTACATATATGCGGCCTAATCCCACTATCTTATTACGGCTATTATATGATCATCTGAAGTTTTTTCTACAGTTGATTGAAAAATATAGAAAAATCTTTAATAGATATCAATCCGCACTATTCCATTGGTGATATAAACATACTGTTTTAATCAACTATTTTTATAGGAATACGGATGATTATAATTTCTATTTTTGTTAACAGTTATTCAATTGGGTGAGCCGATATGAAAAAGCACCAGACACTGATGCTTGACCAGTTGGAGAGTGGAGAGTGGCCCAGTTTCATCACCGGTATAAAGCGCTTGCGTGACCATCACAGCGACCCCCGCATTCGTGAAGCAACCAATGACCTGTTGGGGCAGTTGGAACACTCTTATGAGACGATCAAAGGCTACTGGAAAGGGGGAACCGTCAGTGTCTTCGGCTATGGCGGCGGGATCATCCCGCGCTTTTCCGAAATCGGCCACCTGTACCCGAAATCGAAGGAGTTCCACACCCTGCGGGTTCAACCGCCCGCGGGCAACTACTACACCACCGACTGCCTGCGGCAGCTTGCGAACAGTTGGGAGAAGTGGGGCTCGGGCCTGGTCACCTTTCATGGCCAGACGGGTAACATCATGTTCATCGGCGCCACTACGGAGAACACCCAGCGATTTTTCGATGAGATCAATGACTATGGCTTCGATCTGGGAGGGGCCGGCCCCTGTGTCAGGACGGCACAATCCTGTGTCGGCTCTGGCCGATGCGAACAGTCCTGTACCAATGAGCACGATATCCACCGTAGCCTGGTCAACAACTTTCTTGACGAGATGCACCGCCCCGCCCTGCCCTACAAGTTCAAGTTCAAGGTCTCCGGTTGTCCCAACGATTGCATGAACGCCATCGAGCGGGCCGATTTTGCGGTAATCGGCACCTGGCGCGATGAGATGCAGGTGGATCAGGAGGCGGTGCGGGAATATGTCGCCGACAAAGGGCGGAAGTATCTGGTGGACAATGTCATCGCCCGCTGCCCGACCCATGCCTTGTCCCTCAATGACGACGACACTCTCAGTGTGGACAACCGCAACTGCGTACGTTGCATGCACTGCCTGAACGTGATGCCGAAGGCCCTCTCACCGGGAAATGACCGCGGCATCAGCGTGCTCATCGGCGGCAAGCGCACACTCAAGATAGGCGACCGATTCGGCACCGTCATCGTGCCTTTCATGAAGGTGGAGACGGAAGCGGATTATGAGCGTTTGGTGGAACTCGCTGAAGAGGTGATCGATTTCTTCGCCGAGAACGCGTTGGAACATGAGCGCATCGGGGAGATGATCGAGCGCATCGGCCTGGTCAACTTTCTCGATGCATTGAATATTGAAATGGATCCCAACATGATCGTTCATCCGCGGGAGAACTCCTATATCCGAACCGACAATTGGGAGCATGAGGCCGCGAAGTGGACAGAGCGTAAAAACAGCAGCGATGCCAATGCAGCCTAGGAGCCGATTCGATGCCAGCCAAACAACGCAGAGTCCCGATTGAAAGCGGTTGTCCGGATGGCATGCAATATATGCATCCCGTGATGAAGAAAAACTTCGGACAATGGAAATACCATGAAGATCCCAAACCCGGTGTACTGAAGCATGTCGCCTATGACGGCGACGAGATCTGGACAGTACGCGCGGGCACGCAACGCATCCTCGACCTGTTCACCCTGCGCAAGCTTTGCGAGATCGGCGACCGCTATGCGGATGGCTATGTACGCTTCACCATTCGCAGCAATATCGAATTCATGCTGGCGGACGGCGCCAGGGTTGACCCGCTGATCGACGAGCTGGAGCGCAACGGCTTTATCGTCGGCGGCACCAGGAACTCCGTTACCTCGATCTCCCATACCCAGGGCTGGCTCCACTGCGACATCCCCGCAACCGACGCCTCCGGCGTGGTGAAATCGATGATGGACCAGCTGATCGGCGAATTCCGCGCCTGGAATATGCCGAACCGGGTCCATATCACCACCTCCTGCTGCCAGATCAACTGTGGCGGACAGGGGGATATCGCCATCAATATCCAACACACCAAACCGCCTAAGATCAACCATGATCAGGTGGCGAATGTCTGTGAACGCCCCTCGGTGGTCGCCCGCTGTCCGGTCGCCGCCATTCGTCCGGCGATGGTGAATGGCAAACCCTCCTTGGAGGTCGATGAACGCAAGTGCGTCTGCTGCGGCGCCTGTTACCCACCCTGCCCACCGATGCAGATCAATGATCCGCAACACTCGAAACTGGCTGTCTGGATCGGCGGCAATCACTCCAATGCACGTGGCAGACCGAGCTTTCAGAAACTGGTGGCTGCAGGCATCCCCAACAATCCACCACGCTGGCCGGAGGCTACGGCCATTGTAAAGCGGATATTGGCAGTCTATCGGCAGGACGCAAAGGATTGGGAACGAATTAACGATTGGGTGGAACGCATCGGTTGGCCGCGCTTCTTCGAACTTACCGAACTGCCGTTCACCAAATTCCATATCGATAACTGGCGCGGCCAGCAAAAGAGTCTGAACGCCTCGAGCCATCTGCGTTTTTGATGACAGGGTTTAGCGACTCAAGCCGCGAATGAACGCTAATCACCGCAAATATACGCGAATCTTTTTGCCGATCCATGTCATGAGATATTGTTGAGACTATCAACACTGTGCCAATCGCCCAGATATCGAGTTCTTTCTCATTCGTGATATCTAGTATGCCCTGATCCGGTTGAAATACTTATCAGACTATTCGCGAAAATTTTACGGTGATTAGCGTTCATTCGCGGCTAATCTCCCAATAGATTCATCACCAAGCCCCTGTTAACCCCCCCATCCATTACCGCAACACGCTCGGGTAGACTAGAATGAGTTGTGTTCGATGAAATCCACTTTGATACAACAATAAGACACTAACCTATGACCGCCAAAGCTGTCCCCATTGAGCGTTTACGCAATATCGGTTTGATCGCCCATATAGACGCCGGCAAGACCACCACTACGGAACGCATACTCTATTATGCGGGTCGTACCCATCAGTTGGGCTCGGTGGACAGCGGCACCACCGTCACCGATTGGATGGATCAGGAGCGCGAGCGTGGAATTACCATTGTGGATGCAGCCGTCTCCGCCTTTTGGAATGATCATCAAATCAACCTTATCGATACACCCGGGCATATCGACTTTACCGCGGAGGTGCAGCGGGCTTTGCGGGTACTGGATGGGGCTGTGGTGGTGTTTGATGCCTCCCAGGGCGTGGAACCTCAAAGCGAAACGGTTTGGCGGCAAGCGGACCGTTATCGCGTTCCCCGCCTCTGTTTTATCAATAAAATGGATCGCATCGGCGCCGACTTCAAGCATGCGGTCAATACCATTCGCGAGCAGCTCGGCGCCAACCCGATCCCCCTGCAGCTACCCCTGGGCGTGGAAGCGGATTTCGAAGGTGTGATAGACCTGATCAGCATGCAACTCATCCGTTGGCACGATGAACTGGGTGCACACAGGGAGTACGAAGAGATACCGGCACAACACCTGGCTGATGCGGAATCTGCCCGTGCAACGATGATCGAGCAAATTGCCGAACAGGATGACACACTGCTGACGATCTGGTTGGAAGGCGATGAGGCCGATGAAGAGATGATCCACGACGCCCTGCGTCGCGCCACGCTGGATAATGCAATCGTGCCTGTCCTTTGCGGCAGTGCGCTGAGAAACCGGGGTGTTCAACCTCTGCTCGACGCACTGATCCGCTATCTGCCTTCCCCCCTCGATATCGGTGAAATCCAGGGCATTCACCCGGTGAAGGGTGAAGCGATCATGCGCGCTCCGAGTAATGATAGCCCCCTCTGTGCACTGCTGTTCAAGACCGTCACCGATCCCTATGCCGGGCGTCTCTGCTATGTCCGCGTCTACTCAGGCAGTTTACAAACGGGCGCCATGGTGCTCAACCCGCGCCACAAGCGCAACCAACGGGTTGGACGGCTGGAACGGATGTATGCCGAGCATCGGGAGGATATCGAAGTCATCCATGCCGGAGACATTGCCGCCCTGTTGGGTATGAAGGATGCGGTCACCGGCGACACTCTCTGCGACCCAAAACATCCAATCTTGCTCGAATCGATCAGTTTTCCCGACCCTGTCATCAAGATCACGGTGGCGCCGATTACAGCACAGGATAATGAACGTCTGGCTGATGCCCTGCACCACCTTGCGGAAGATGACCCGACCTTCAAGGCCGAAACCGATGAAGAGACCGGACAGACGATCCTCTCCGGCATGGGCGAGCTTCACCTGGAGGTACTGCTGGACAGGCTGCAACGCGAGCAAGGCGTCAATGTCCGCACCGGCAATCCCAAGGTGGCCTATAAAGAGACCATCACTCAAACTGCTACGGGGGTCGAAGGCCGCTTTGTCAGACAGACAGGAGGCCATGGACAATACGGCCATGTGGTCATCGAGATAACGCCGGGGGTGACGGGTTCAGGGCTGCTATTTGAAAACCGGATCAGCGGTGGCGCAATTCCCGCCGCCTATATCCCGGCAGTGGAGAGCGGCATCCGTGAGGCGGCCCGGAGCGGGGTCATCGGCGGTTATCCCGTTACCGACATCAAAGTAGCCCTGACAGACGGTTCCGAACACAGCGTGGACTCCAATCCTATGGCCTACCAAATAGCGGCAGGTATGGCACTGCGCAGCGGCCTGGAGAAAGGCGTGCCGGTATTGCTCGAACCGATTGTTCGATGTGAGGTGATCACCCCCGAAGAACACCTGGGCGATGTGCTGGCGCAATTGGCCAATCGGCGCGCCGAGATCGACGGTGTCTCTGACCGGCCGGGCCAGATCAAGGCGATTCGTAACCAGGTACCCCTTTCCGAGATGTTCGGCTACGCGACGGAACTGCGCTCCGCAACCCACGGCCGCGGTTCGTTCACTATGGAGATCGACCATTTCGCAGCAGTGCCGGCAACGGTTATGAAATCTCTGGGGCGCTAGCTACTGACTTGGCAATGGCGGGAAATAACAAGCCGTGAATGGACGCTAATCACCGTAAATATTCGCAAACAAGGATGGGGATTTCGTGGCTGATAAAACGTGATCAATGGAAATCAATTCCTTTGGCCTAAACAGCCTAGTGCATGCCTGATAAGTGCGGAGGGTTGAACGGTTATTTTTATGGCGAATCAAGCGATTGAAATATCTTTTGCGTAAATTTGCGGTGATTAACGTCCATTCGCGGCTAAATATTTTTTTCCATATCCGACAACACGCTATCCGGTAAACGCTTGATTTGAATTCAGATAGGCCAGTTCGTCTGCTGTACTCTCACGGCCCAATATCTCATTTCTGTGGGGAAAGCGGCCGAATCGCCTTATCAGCGCTCGATGGTGTTCGGCCCATTTGAGATTTTCATGCAAGCCAGCTGAATCGAACAGCGAAACCGATCTATCCTGATCGGTGAGGGACTCGCTGTGCATGAACGGCAGGTAGAGAAAAGCCTGCCATTCACCAGGCATCTGTTTGTCGAATCCGGCATCGATGGCAAAACCGGCCACGTCACGGGACTGCTGTTCCGTGGAAAAGGCTTCAGACTGGTGGCGAAACATATTCAAGGGAAATTGATCGAGAAGGATGACCAATGCAAGGCAACCCTCTTTTGTTTCTTTCCAATGATCCAACCCGCCCTTGCACCCTCGGTGCCAGAGTCTCAAATAGCGATCCCTGATCTCCTGATCGAATTCCGCTGTTGAATTGAAGCGCAGCGGTTCAACCCGGCCGGAAAACCAAAATTCGATGATCTCGTTTACTTCTTTGTCGCTCATCTCAATGCACTAACGGATTTGACGATTCCCCGCTGGTCAAGTAACTATAGGGCCAAGGCCCACTTAAAGAGAGCTATAAGCTATGGGCCTGTTAACACTAATCCAATCGGCCCTGCTGGGTCTATTTTTTTGTCCGGCAAGGAAGAATGAGTGATGTGTAGTTGTTCTACATGAGCGAATGATAACGCAGCTGGACGGAAAAATAGACCTTATTACAAGGACCTGTCAATACTAATCATCTTGTGAAATGAGACCGATCTATGGTTGAAACTCAACTTTGGGATAATATTGAATCATTTCAAATCGACGACGGTGAAGCCTCACTGAGCTTTTATAAGCGCCTGTCACGGGAAAATGACTGGTCTATCAGGTATTCGGAAAGGGTTATCGCGGAATACAGACGATTCATCTATCTGGCTGCCATCTCGAAAAGCGAAGTCACCCCATCCGATCAGGTCGATCAGGCTTGGCATCTCCATCTGACATATACCGAATCCTATTGGAATATCCTATGTAAAGAGATACTCGGCGTCGAGTTACACCATCTACCGACCAAAGGAGGTATCGCAGAGCAGCAGAGATTCAGAGATCAATATCAATACACACTAGAGCTCTATCAGGTCATATTCAAAGAACCACCACCCGATGATATCTGGCCATCGGTCGACAGACGCTTCGATGCTGTCGAATCGTTCGTTCGGGTCAATACTGAAAGACGGTTACTCATACCCAGACCTTCACCGCTTGTCACCAACATCGCACTCATTGCCTCACTGCCCTTTTTTCTCATCTCTTGCAGCGATGACCTTTCCGATACCGATATCTGGTTTTGGCTGAAGCTGGTATTTGGTATCTACATCCTCTATCGAGTCTTGAAATGGCTTGGCTCCGGAGGGGGAAGAAACTCGGGTAGTGGCGGTAGTGGTTGTGGCGGTTGTGCCGGTTGCGGTGGTTGTGGTGGGTAACGGATGAAACTACCCCTGTTTTCACAATAGTTATCATTTCACATCTACTTGACAGCATCCTTACTTGCTAGACTCCATGCATGCGTTAACCAGCTAAGTGTTTTGCACTTTTCATGTATGCAATCGTGAGTTGTTTCAACAATAACATGCGTGACAGTAATATGTTTACGATCCTAGTTGACTGGGTTTAGACGTACTGATTTTCATTTGCCTGTTGCCTGTTCTGGTTGAATCGGCTGCGAGCAACGGTGCATGAATTTACTATAAAAAACAAACGTGACTGGCGTGTAATGCAAAGCGACTGACTTGGCCAAACACAATTTTTTTATAAAAGGAGCCCATAATGGATTTAACTTCTCTGTTAATTTTTCTGGCAATCGGTGCGGTTGCGGGTTGGCTGGCTGGCACCATTATGAAAGGCGGCGGTTTCGGTCTGCTCGGTAATATTATTGTTGGCGTGATTGGGGCATTTATCGGTGGTTGGGTTTTCGGACTCCTTGGACTTTCTGTTAACGGGCTGATCGGATCATTGATTACTGCGGTTGCAGGCGCTGCAATATTGCTGTTTATCGTTGGACTGATCAAGAAATAGCTATCTTCCCAATCCATCGGGTTACAGGCGGATTCATGTCAGCCTGTTTTCCGATGCAGCCATATCGGCATCCATGCAAAGTGCTTCTGCAATGGCGCAACCTGTTTGGGTTCGTTCGCAATCGTGTCATTCGGCTCCTACCTACCCTGAACTGAACAAATCGATTCATCTCGTCGCTGAACAAGCCTTTCCTGAATGTAACAACCGTGTGATTAAGCGGTTTTGTCAGTCATCATCCATAGTGAATACAGGCTCGATAAATAGTGTGCCTTAAACAGGCTATTTGATATCCTTAACTTCATGCTGAGAAGACTATTTACCGTAATATTGCTACAGTTGCCTGTCTACTGCCTGGCGGGACAGTTCGAGGATAGACTCGTAGTTGCGGCAATGGAACGCACTAAACATACTGTCAGATACGACGGCTCTTACATACCAATCGCATATCCTAATGGCGATATACCGAACAATATTGGTGTCTGTACCGATGTTTTGATCCGTTCTTATCGTACACTAGGTGTTGATCTACAACAGCTGGTCCATGAGGATATGGCATCTCATTTTGATCTCTACCCATCACGGCGGATATGGGGCCTGACACAAACCGATAAAAACATCGATCATCGGCGTGTGCCGAATCTACAACGTTTTTTCACACGTCAGGGAAAAAGCCTGCCCGTAACCCACCATGGGAGTGACTACAAACCCGGTGAAATAGTTACCTGGATGCTGCCTGGCAACCTGCCTCATATCGGTATTGTCAGCGATAAGATCGATCAACGGACAGGGTCGCCTCTCATCATCCACAACATCGGTTCAGGCCCAAAGCTGGAGGATATGCTATTTTACTATCCGATTACCGGCCATTATCGCTATTCACCCCGGGATTAGCGAGTAGGATTGGGATGTCTCAAATCTGGTACAGGATGGGTAGCAACCAGCTGTAGGCGAACCACATGACAACAATGAGTGGCAACCCCACGCGGGCAAAGTCGGAAAATTTGTAGTTTCCCGCACTCATGACCAACAGGTTAGTCTGGTAGGCCATTGGCGTGGCATAACTCATATTCGCACCGAACAGCACCGCCAGTACGAAAGGCTCCGCCGGCAGTTGCAGGGAATGCGCAATGCTGATGGCAATGGGTGTACCGATAACCGCCGCTGCGTTATTGGATACCACATTCGTTAATATCGCCATCACCAGGATCAGGCTGCTCAATATCACAGTTGATGAGGCGCCTTGGGTGGCATTGAGAAACAGGTGCGCCAGAAAATCACTGCCCCCGGTCATCAGCAAGGCGTTACCCAGCGCCAGACTTGCAACGATGATCAGGATCACCTGTGCGTTCAGTGCACGACCGACATCACGCCAGGAGAGGCATCCGCAGAACAGCATCAGCAATACCCCGCCAATCGCACTTACTGCGATGGGCAGGAGACCGAATGCGGCCAACAAGATTACACCCAACATTATCAACAGCGAATAGGGCGCCTTCCTGGTATGGGGCAGATCGGTGGTGGAATCGAGCACCATCACGATAGACTGCTGTTTCAATTCGTTGATATGACTCCTTTTACCCTGTACCAGCAAGACATCGCCAATTCTCAGATTGAGATTCCCCAATCCTTGCGGCAACGCCTTGATACGTTCATTGGCCCGGTGAATTGCCAAAACGACAAGTTGATAGCTGTCGGCAAAACGAACCTCATTCAGAGTCCTGTTCTGCAACGGTGATCCCCGAAATATAATCGCCTCCGCGAGTTGTTGATCATGGGCCTGTAACGGATGGTCTTCATCGACTTCGTCGCCTGCGGAGTAGAGGGTTGCGCCAAGCTGCTGTTCAAACTCTTTCAGATGCGCAGGCGTATCATGCACCAACAGCCTGTCACCCGGATAGATCACCGCATCGGGCAGGGGCATTATGTAAGTTGTCTCACTGCGCCGAACTCTGTCTACATTCATGACATTGTGGGTAAGCGCTATCGCTTCCGACAATTTCATACCCGCCGCCGTGCTATCTTCCTTGATAACCAATTGAGCAGTAAATACCCTCGGCGAGCTATCCGCCAGTACCAGCTCGCGTTTCGGCAGTATTCGCGGTGCAATAAGCCAGAGATAGAGTAGTCCAAATGCGTTGGCGATCAGTGCGGGCACAAGGAAATCGAACATTTCCATCTTACGCAATCCCAGGTCTGCAGCCACACCAACCACCAACAAATTCGTTGAAGTCCCAATGGTTGTGCTCATACCACCGATCAGGGTCGCAAAGCCCATCGGCATCAGCAGAGATGATGCATTGGAATTGGTCTGTAGTGACACACTGACCAGAATCGGCAGCAGCAGTATGACGATCGGTGTATTATTGATGAATGCGCTGAGAATTCCCGCAATCAGCAGGGTTGCCAAAAACGATAGGCTCGGACTGGCACTCCACAATCTCGCCAATACTCTACCCACCGGCTCAAGCGCACCGGAACGCACCAATCCATGCCCAGCCACCATCAATGCACAAACCGCAATCAAAGCTTCATGACCGAAACCTCGGAAAAAATCGATTGCGCTGATCTTCCCAGCCACACCTTGATAGGGAAATAATTCGAATCCCACTGCAAGCAGTGTCAGTACCAATAGTGATGATGTCTCTAAGGGGATCTTTTCACGACTGAAGAGTATTAATGCAACAACGGTGAGCGATAAGACCGCCAGGGTGTGTGGATTTGTCACTCCATTATCTAACATGGATCAAGCCTTTTTTGGCCAGTATAGCTGCATTCTATGGAAGAGGTTTACAATAAAACAAAATAATCCGGTATTTGAATCCATCGGGGTAAAGTTCACTTAAACTTTTTCTAAAGAAAATACAAAATCAAACGATTTACTGTTCTAACCGCAGTGTCATCTCAAACTTATAGCATGTCTAAAAGTTTTTAACTTGCCTCTGCATTTCCATTAAATCGCATAAAATTGAGATAAAAAGTAAAAAAAATAGTAATTTTATACATAATTAAAGCTTTAAGAGTTGTTCTTATACTAAAGTGCAACTATATTGTGCATGTTTGTTCAATCACTAAGGAGTACCAATGGCCTTAAAGAAAACTGTGAAAAAGCGTCGTAGAGCAAAAAGAAAAGTAGTCTCAATGGAGACTATTGTCGAAGCTCTGCAGGCTGAAATCACCTTATCCTCTTCCAATAAACGCGCCCTGAGCAGATTGAACTCAGCCGGAAAAGCTGTAGACCGCCAGGACAAGTTAGTGGAAAGTACCGGCGAAAGAGTAACCAAGGCACGCGCTGCCGTTGCCAAAGCGAAAACCCCGGTCAGCAAGGAAAAGGCTAAAGAGCGTCTTGCTGCTGCCCAGGCCAAACTGAAAGAGGTCAAGGCGGCCCGCACAGCTGCTGCCGCTGAGCAACGCAAGGCAGAACGTCTGGCCAAGGGTCTCTATACGGCGATGCAGAAAGCGCGCGGCAAGATGGTTAAAGAGTTTGAAAAAGCGGCAAAATCACTCGAAAAGTCCGTTGACAAAAGGACTCGTCGTCGCCGTAGAAGCAAGAAGAAAGCAGCTTCCTCTGCATAAACTACCGGCTCTTAGGTAGTTATCGTTAAAACTCTGTCTTGGTAAACCTGCCAAGGCAGAGTATCTGGTCCTCTGCCCTCTCTTCCATCCGGATTTTCTTTTCAACAGAATTGCGAATTATCATTCTCTCCGTCTCTACCAGCAAGAGAACGGACGTGGAGACCATGATGATTCGAAGTCAGATTGAAATATCAATTCCACTAGTACCGAACAAGATCTGCAGATGGGGTTGATAAGTGAAACTCATCTAAAAAGACCAATCATACCGATGGCTAAAATCGTGGAAACGAATGCAATACGCCACTGCAGATGTGCTGTCAGCAAGGGTGCATCCGAATCTATGGGCAAGCGACTCATAACATTCACTTCCGGGGTTCGAGAGCCAATACCAGGGTTACCACTGTTATCATATTGACCCACAGGATCTGTACCGGCGTCAGAGGTAGTAGATGAAATCCAAGCACAATAGCGGTCAAGATGACCAGCGCTTCAGTAACTGCTCCGGGGCGCCTTTTATATCAATAAAGGCATTCCCGCTATGACTATGGTGCAGTGTCGCCATGAAACGGTGTTCAGATTCAAAGGGTATGAGGTCATTACGGGGATGTTGTTTTTTGATAATGTCGATAGTCAACCCGGCCTTCATCCCGGCTATCACCAGCGCGCCTTCCATTGGATCACTATGTATGCGCCATACGCTGGACACCGATAGCCGGCGTAATAGTCATGATTGCAGATAATCCCTCTGGGATTGCCGCCACCGCCAAACTGACGGAGGCGAGAAACATTTCCGTCATACGATAGTCCTGCAGCACTACACCATAGAAGAAGGTAAACAGTGCGATCACCAGAATGCCGGCAATGATCAGGACATAGATAAGAGCGTTATGAAATACGCTGTAACAGGGCCTCGGCATCGACGGCATGCCAAGACGTCAGGGTCGAGTCAGGAATGGCATCATGTGTGTGCACAGTTTCATCATCCCGTTAAACTCAACATCCGGTGTGACGTAAATACGCTAACGCGACATGCTACGTTACGCGGCACCACCGGCAATCCACGATAATATCAACTGACTCACTTGCACAATGCTCATGCACTCAAAATCACATGTTTTCAATTATAATAAATCCGACTGAGGTGCGGACGGTGATGAAAACCACTGACATTCATATCATCGATAATGGTGTGCTACTGACGCGCAGTTTCGAGGAGGCGCTTAAGTTCCACCGGGGTAATGCCTACTGGGGCTGCGCGCTTGCCTTTAGAATGTTGCAATACGCGGCACAACTGCTCTCCCGGGAGAAAACCTGGGAGCGGCAGGATCTCACCATTGAAAGCGGACATCCCGGGCCCGGCGTGAAAGATACGATCGAATATGTCACCGGTTGCGTATCCGCTGGACGTTTTCAACTGACCTGCACTACCGGCGAGACCCGTTGTGTAAGTGATATGGAATACAGCTGGCGGGTAAACGACGGCAAGCAGTATCTAACGCTGAGACTGGCAGACGGCATAGTCTCATCCGAGTTTCTTCAGCTGCTCGACATCATCAACCGGAATGAGGCAAACGAGCATCACTATGAGCACCTGGAATCACTCAAAAAGGCCATGACGGAGAAGATCTGGTCCCTTGATCTCGACCAGGCCTTTCCGGATGCACGGCTTATTAGGTCCTGTTAACAGGCCCTAAAGCCTGAACCGCCAGTTGCCGGCAGGGATTCCAGCTTTTCATCGACATATATAACTGGGCTTGATCAATGGATGCTTACTGAGGATCCGAATAGACACGCATTCAGGGATGGCGCGTAATAAAATCGCTATATTCTGTAATTCTAATTAATTATCAGTACCTTATAAATAGTCGAGAAATTGACTTAGTTATTGCTTTATGCCCCATCTTTGTCATATTCTTTTGACCCAGATCAATAAAAAACTGATTTAGATCAATACTAGACGCCAGGCAGTATCGGCCGTCAGAGCTAACTGCGGGATGGCAAATGGTCTTTAGAGCACCACAAAATAGTAACAGTGATGAAGCTGTACTCGTCGTCCAACCCAACAGAAGTCTGACCTGGAACCAATCCAAGTGGCTATTTCTGTTGCTTGCGTTGTGCATCGGCCTGGTCGGTCTCTATTTCCTTTCGCTTGGCGCCTGGTTGGTCCTGCCCTTCACCGGGCTTGAGATCTGCATTGTCGGCATCGCCATCTACTGTCACAGCTTTTGTGCCCATTCGCAGGAAATCATCCATATTGATGACACCTATGTGAGGGTCAGCGACAACCGCAACCGTCAGGCAGTTAAGTGTTTTCACAAGGCCTGGCTGAAAATCATTCAGAACCAAGATCCCAAGGGCTGGTATCCAAGCCGTCTTTTGATCGGGTCTCATGGCGAATATATCGAAGTAGGCAAAAATCTGTTGGAAGAGGAGCGCGAGATGCTCGCCAACAATCTTAGAAACGCAATCGAGGGCTTCTGATCGGTATGCATAATAATCAAAAGACAGAAACACGGAACTTTAAACCCGACTCTATTTGTAGAGTGATTCAGACCAACCGTTCACGCCTACCCGGATATTGGCTTTTTGCACCACTATCCCTGGTAATGGGCGATGCTGCGGCTGAATACGGTCTCAATTTCCCCGAACCAGCAGCCAATGTGGCCCAGGAGATCTTCGATATCCATATGATGACTATGGGCATCGCCACATTCCTGCTGATAGTCGTCTTCGCTATCGTCTTCTACTCGCTCTATTTTCATCGCAAAAGCCGCGGCTACGAAGCCGACCAGGAGTTTCACAATTCATGGTTCGGCAACTGGTCCTGGGTTATCGTGCCGGTGATGGTGCTGGGTGTAGACCTGACCATTGCAGGTAAGGCGGATGCGGTTTTAAAAAAGGTCTGGGATGTACCGAAGGAAGAGAACATCATGGACGTAAAGGTGACCGGCCACCAGTGGTGGTGGGAGTTCGACTATCTGGATCACGGTATCAAGGTGGAGAGTCGTTTTGTACCGGCAGAGGAGTCCGGGGACCTCTATCTGCGGGAAGTCGACAACCGCCTGGTCCTGCCCACCGGTGTCAAGATCCGCTTTCTGCACACCTCTGCGGACGTCCTCCACGCCTTCTGGGTACCTGAACTGGCGGTGAAGAAGGATGCCATTCCCGGCTACGTCACCGAGACCTGGGCCGAACTCAACCGGGAAGGGGTCTTTCGCGGCCAGTGCGCAGAAATCTGCGGCACATGGCACTCCCGCATGCCCATCGTTGTGGAGTCGGTTTCACAAGAGAAGTTCGCGGCATGGGTAGACGATCAAAATACGATCAAGTTGGCTGCCGCGGCTGAGGCAAGCGTCGATAAGACCTGGAGCATGGACGAACTGATGGCCAAGGGCAAAACACTCTACGATACAAAATGCGCGGCCTGTCATCAGGTTACCGGTGTAGGTCTGCCACCTGCCTTCCCACCGCTTAACGGATCGGCGATTGCCATCGGGGCCATTGCCGATCACCTGGATATCGTCATCAAGGGTAAAGAAGGGACTGCGATGCAGCCATGGGGTTCACTTAACGATCTTGAGATCGCAGCAATCGTGACCTATGAACGCAATGCCTGGGATAACAAAACGGGTGATGTCGTGCAGCCTGCAGACGTCAAACAGGCCAGATAGAGGAGAATTCAAACATGAGTACAACCACTCTGACCCATGATGAGGCACACCATCACGAGGCGCCGAAAGGCTGGAAGCGCTGGCTCTTCAGCACCAACCACAAGGATATCGGTACCCTCTATCTGCTTTTCGCACTGATTATGCTCTTCCTCGGCGGCGCCAGCGCCATGCTGATCCGCATGGAGCTGTTCCAACCCGGCATCCAGCTGCTCGATCCAGATCTGTACAACAATCTGGTAACCAACCACGCCCTCATCATGATTTTCGGTGCGGTAATGCCGGCAGCCGCGGGTCTGGCCAACTGGATGATCCCGATGATGATCGGCGCCCCGGACATGGCCCTGCCGCGGATGAACAATCTCAGTTTCTGGGTATTGCCGGCGGCAGCGACCATGCTGATCCTCTCCTTTGTGGTGCCCTTCTTCCCAGGTGGCGGTACCCAGATCAATACCGGCTGGACCATCTACCCGCCACTCTCGGTGCAGGTTGGCATGTCGATGGACTTCCTGATCTTCGCCATCCACCTGCTGGGTATCTCCTCGGTACTGGCTTCGATCAACATCATCGTCACCCTGCTGAACATGCGTGCGCCGGGGATGACCCTGATGAAGATGCCGATGTTCTGCTGGACCTGGCTGGTCACAGCCTTTCTGCTGATCCTGGTAATACCTGTCTTGGCCGGCGGCGTCACCATGCTGCTGTTCGACCGCCATTTCGGCACCAGTTTCTTCGATGCGGCCGGTGGCGGTGACCCGGTCCTGTTTCAACACCTGTTCTGGTTCTTCGGACATCCCGAAGTCTACATCCTGCTGCTGCCTTCCATCGGGGTACTCTCCCATGTAATACCGACCTTCGCGCGCAAGCCGCTGTTCGGTTACAAATCGATGGTCGGCGCCATGCTCGCCGTAGCCACCATCGGCATGGTGGTATGGGCGCATCATCAATACACTGTTGGCATGTCCCTTGGGGCGGTCACCTATTTCATGATCGGCACTATTCTGATCTCCATACCGGTGGGTCTGATGGTTTTCAACTTCATCGCTACCATGTGGCGCGGCGCCATGACCTTTGAAACCCCGATGCTGTTCGCGGTGGGTATCGTCCTGATGTTCACCTTCGGCGGTTTGAGCGGCGTCATGCTGGCGGTGGTGCCTGCCGATATGCAGTATCACGACAGTATGTTCGTCGTCGCGCATTTCCACTATGTATTGATGCCCGGCGCGGTATTCGGCCTGTTTGCCGGTGTCTTCTTCTGGCTGCCGAAATGGACCGGACACATGTATGACGAGAAGCTGGGAAAACTCTTTTTCTGGACCAACGTCATCAGTTTCAACATCACCTTCTTTCCACAACACTTTCTCGGCCTGGCGGGAATGCCGCGAAGGATCGTCGACTACAACATGATCTTTACCGAATTTAATGTGGTATCGAGCATCGGCGCGATGATCTTCGGTCTCAGCCATCTGCTGTTTCTCTACATCATCATCAAGACCATCCGCGGCGGTAAGAAGGCTGAGGGCAGATCCTGGGAAGGGGCGAAGGGTCTCGAGTGGGAGCTGGACTCTCCACCGGCCTTCCATACCTGGACGGTTGCCCCTCAAATCAAATAGGAGCCATGAGGAGTTATGCGTATTCCTGACTATCAAACAGCCGAACTGAGGCGTAAGAATGTACGCCTGGCCTGGGGACTGGCCGGACTTGCACTGTTCTTTCTCGTGACCTCATTCCCCTTCTGGACCGGTATCTTTCGAATTGTCGGCACACAGGCGATACAATGAATCAAAGTGTAGCGGACAAGCATCGCAAGAACCGCCGCACAACCCTGCTGTTGTCCGGACTGGTCGTGGCGATGTTTGGTTTCGGCTTCGCTCTGGTGCCCCTGTACAACCTCTTCTGCCAGATCACGGGAACACAGTCACTTTCCCAACGTAGCCAAATCGGCCTGGCCACTCCAACCTCCGAGCGGGTGGATCAGGCCCGCTGGGTCACTGTCAAATTCGACACCACGGTCAACCCTAACCTGCCCTGGGAGTTCGTTGCCGAGACGAATAAGATGCGTGTCCATCCCGGTCAGACCTATGAGGTCAATTTCCACGCCCGCAACCGCAGCCATAGCGCCGTTACCGGGCAGGCCATACCAAGCGTGGCACCCTGGCAGGCAACACCCTTTTTCAGCAAACTGGAATGTTTCTGTTTCAACAAACAGAGACTCGACGGCAGTGAAAAGACCATCATGCCGCTGCAATTCATGGTTTCGACGGAACTGCCTGCAGAGATCAACTCGTTGACACTCTCATACAGTTTCATGCGCCTGAAAGAGGTGGATAGCAAGGACCGGGAGAGCGCGCTTCCGCCGATGATTGCGTCAACCCCGGATCAATAATAAGTAGAGCTAGCAAAGCAACCACTATGACTATGACAAAAAGATCAACATCAAGAGGAGTAGCAGCATGTCGGTAAAGGAACACAGCGGGGATTATTTTATACCCGACCCCAGTCCCTGGCCTATTATTGGCATGGTATCACTGCTGACTACCCTGTTCGGTGGAGTACTGGCCATGAATGGGGTCGCCATCGGCAGTTATATAGTTACCGCCGGCCTGCTGCTGTTCTTCTTTCTGCTGTTTGGCTGGTTTCGGGATGTCATCGGGGAGAATCTGAACGACTGTTACAATAAACAGGTCGATACCTCTTTCCGCATGGGCATGTTCTGGTTCATTGCCTCGGAGGTCTTTTTCTTTTTAAGCTTTTTCGGCTCGCTCTATTATATCCGCAATATCGCCCTGCCCTGGCTCGGCGGCGAAGGCTACCTGGGGGTAACCAATGAGCTGCTCTATAACGGATTCGAGGCAGCATGGCCCTCCCATGGACCCGGTGAACTTGGCGGCGATTTCCAACCGATGGGCGCGTGGGGCATTCCGGCGATGAACACCCTGATCCTGCTCACCAGTGGTGCTACGATTACCTGGGCGCACTGGGGATTGAAACTCGATAATCAAAAGCAGCTGGTCTGGGGCCTGATCGCAACTATTGCCTTGGGCCTGCTGTTCGTAGCCCTGCAGGCATATGAATACGGTCACGCCTATTCTGATTTGAATCTCACCCTGGAATCGGGCGCATATGGATCAACATTTTACATGTTGACCGGATTTCACGGCTTTCACGTCACCATGGGTGCGGTGATGTTGATGGCAATACTGGGACGCAGCATGAAGAGCCATTTCAGTGCCCACAACCACTTCGCCTTCGAAGCGGTTGCCTGGTACTGGCACTTTGTCGATGTGGTCTGGTTGGGGCTTTTTGTCTTCGTATACTGGCTCTGACCGCCTATTGCGGCAATAAGCTGTGCGGCTGGAGAAGACCGAAGTAGTAACCAACCATGAGCAGGATGAACAACAGAAGCGAGAGGACAACCCGAAGGGTCAGCGCGCGTACCACGCGGGTACTTTCGTTCCTGCCATCATCCTTGGCCATATAGTACATCCCCTGAAACAGACTGAAGATAATGAAGGCCAATACCAGCAACACCGGTAGCTTGAATATGATGTCCATGATCTCTCCCGATCCGGATTTGATAAGGTTAGCCTGCCGATACTGCACTAACAGGAACAGATAATTCCACTATAGCCCTTATGACCAGCAACACCCGTCAATTTCGTGCCCAGGCAATCCCCACAATAATAATGGTAATCCTGACGCCCCTGTTCATCGGACTCGGTCTCTGGCAGCTGGATCGTGCCGAACAGAAACGAAATCAAGGTTCATCGCTGGAGATGAGGCGTAAACAGCCTCCTGTCTCGCTGGATGGTCCCCACCCGGATGCCGAGCAATTGCGCTTCCGCCAAGTGGTGGCACATGGACACTATCTCATCGATAAAAGCGTGTTGATCGAAAACCGCAAGCATCAGGGTAAGACAGGTTTTCATCTGGTCACTCCCTTGCGACTCCAGGGGAGCGGCAGGACGCTGCTGGTCAACCGGGGCTGGATTGCCCATGATCGGATTGATCAAGCCCTGGCTGCAGTCGATGTAGGTGAAACACTCACCGTCCACGGTGAAGTCAGGATCCCACAACCACCTGCCATCGAGCTCAAGCAGAAGGGTGCAGCAAGTGCGGACACCACGCCCCGTTGGCCATTTCTCACTCTGGAGCACTTCAGAGATTGGTCCGGCTTGGATATCGCTCCTTTCGTGGTGCTGCAATCTCCGCAGGACGCTCATGGTTTCGTCCGTCAATGGCCCCACCCACGCGTCAGTGACATAATGCATATCGGCTACGCCATTCAGTGGTTTGCGTTTGCCATCATCACCCTCCTGATCTGGATTCGTCTATCGCTGCACAAACGCGACGCAAAAGAGGTTGCAGTATGACCAGTGTCGCAGACAGCACCGCCAAACCGCGCACGCTCGCCTCTCTTTGGCTATTGATCGCATTGTTCGCGCTGCCGATGATCGCTGCCTGGGTGTTCTTTCTCAATCCGCAGTGGCTGCCGGCGGGGCGTACCAACAATGGCGAATTGATCGATCCGCCGAGACCTGTTCAGTCACTTAGATTGCAGACAGCGGATGGCAAATGGTTTGACTGGCAATCCTTGCAGGACATGTGGGCCATGACCCTGGTCAGCGAAGGTGGCTGTGATGCAGCCTGCATCGAGATGTTGATCAAGGTACGCCAGATCCGCCGCGCCACCGCTGCGAATCGTCAGCGTATCGCCCGCTTGCTGATCCTGATGCCCGACCAGGCCGGTCGCCTCGATCTACCCAACATGGGTGGACTTGAAGGCACTGAGTTGCTGATCACGGACAACGGGCAGCGCGCCGCCCTCGAGTCCCTGTTTCCACTACAGTTGTCGGAGCAGGCTATCCCCATCTTTCTCATCGACCCCCGGGGTGATCTGATGATGAAGCACGACACCACGAAGATCAGCTCGAAAGAGATCCTGCAGGATCTGGAAAAACTACTTAAAGCCTCGGAAAACTGGGCTCAAGGAGGTCGCTATGGCCATCAGTAATGTTTCTGCACAGCAAGTCGGTTTTGCCTGGCGCCACTATTATGAGATGACCAAACCCAAGGTCGTCCTGCTTATCGCCTTTACCGCCCTGGTCGGCATGCTGTTGTCGCGGGAAGGCCTGGTACCCTGGCAGCCGCTTCTGTTCGGCCTGCTTGGTATCTCCCTGGCGGCTGCCTCGGGTGCGGTGATCAACCATGTCATAGACCAACGTATCGATGCCATGATGGACAGGACCAGTTGGCGCCCCATACCCAGCGGGCATATGGATACCCCTCACGCAATCAGCTTTGCCCTGTTGTTGGGCGGCCTCTCGATGTTGCTGCTCTATCTCCTGGTCAACCCGTTGACGGCACTGCTTACCTTTTTCGCCCTGATCGGTTATGCCGTGATCTACACCCTCTACCTGAAACGCAATACTCCACAAAACATCGTCTGGGGTGGATTGGCCGGGGCGGCACCTCCGTTATTGGGCTGGTGTGCGGTTACCGGTGAGGTCACTATTGAGGCCTTTCTGTTGTTGTTGATCATATTTGTCTGGACACCGCCCCATTTCTGGCCCCTGGCGATACACCGCCGCGACGATTACGCCAAGGCCGACATACCCATGCTGCCCGTTACCCATGGCATCGACTTCACCAAGCAGCAGGTTTTAATCTATGCCATCATGCTGCTGGCGGTCTCACTACTGCCCTTTGTGATCCGGATGAGCGGTTATCTCTATCTTATCGGCGCGTTTGCGCTGGGGTGTACCTTTGTCTACCATGCCGTCAGACTGTTGCAGAGCAAGGGACGCGATCACGCCATGAAGACCTTCGCCTTCTCGATTCTCTACCTCAGTCTGCTGTTCACCCTGCTGCTGGCCGATCACTATTTGAGACTGTTGTTGCCATCGGGCATCACAAGCTGATAACGGCAGGGCCTTCTGGAAATCCGTATAGGTAACCCTTAGCACAACGCAGCGCCCCGTCCCGTTCCCATGCTCTGCGTGAGAATGCATACATCAGTTGAGCGAACTATGGGCTCCCATGAAGAGCTAGACCGTCACGCTTCAGCACAGGAGCGCGGGAACGAGGCCAGTATGATACAGCGTTCTGAAGGATATTGATCGATCATGGTGCGGCAAGCCTCGCCCTAGACAATTTCAAAGCTTGCCTTGACCCTACTTCGTCAGATAGTGTCTTGCGATAAGCTGTGGTATTGAGCGGCAAGACATGATTATCATCTGTGATGGTTCATTCTATCCTGATGTGTTTCTGATCTATTCAAGGCAGGGAAACTACGGGTGAAAACACTTTTCGAAAAACTTCTTCGCGCTACAACTTCTCTGATAAACCGGATTGCCCGGCTTTATCATCCCCGAACCCTACGGGAAAAGGGTTGGATTTGGGGCAGTATGCTCGGCGTTGTCACTCTTTCCGTATTGCTTTTTCTACTCGGACTCTATTGGAGCAGCGTGCCCGAACCCTTCGATGTACGCAACAACACCCACAGTATGCTGCAGGAGATGAGCCTGAAACCGGTCACCGGTTCCTACACCACCGCCGCCCTAGTCACTGTCATGGAAACCCTGTTGCAAAAACCGGGAGGTTATCTGAGTAATGACATCACGCCACCGAGCGTTTTTCTGGACAATATTCCCAACTGGGAGTTCGGTGCCCTCACCCAGGCCCGCGATCTGGCCCGCTCGTTACGCAATGATATGAGCCGCTCTCAATCCCAGTCGTTGGAAAACGAGGATCTGGCCATCACCGAGCCTCAATTCAACTACAGTAACGACTCCTGGATATTCCCTTCGACCGAGGGTGAGTACCGTAAGGGTCTCGAGGCACTCAGACGCTATCTAAGCGGCCTCTCCCAACAAGGCGAGACGAGTACCCAGTTCTTTGCCCGTGCCGATAATCTGCGTGACTGGCTGGCGATAGTCGAGAAGCGTCTGGGAAGCCTATCCCAACGCTTGAGCGCCAGTGTGGGGCAGGAGCGCATCAATACCGACCTCGCGGGCGACCCTGACGCCGCACAATCGACCGCCACCTCGGACAATGTCAGGGTACAGACACCATGGCTCGAGATAGATGATGTCTTCTTCGAGGCCCGCGGCGCCACCTGGGCCCTGATTCACTTTCTGCATGCAGTAGAGATCGATTTTCAGGATATATTGAGGAAGAAAAATGCCCTGGTGAGTCTGCGTCAGATCATCCGCGAACTGGAATCCACCCAGGGCTCCATCAGCAGTCCGGTGGTATTGAACGGCAGTGGATTGGGGATCTTCGCCAACTACTCACTGGTCATGGCCTCTTACATATCACGGGCCAATGCGGCAGTCATCGATCTGCGGAGTTTACTAAGCCAGGGGTAGGGTTATTTAGCGCTAAACCGTTTCCTGATCTTTGCTAAAAGCTTGCTTAATTCCTTACGCATTTTTTTAGGTTTTTTACCGTGTTTATCGGAGATCTTGACGAAACGATCCTCGTATTTCCTGGCCAGATTACGCGTTTTCTTGTCGGTGTCTTCAAGTTTCTTACGCAGCTTCTTCTTCCTCAACGCCTCGATCAATTCACGATCGCGCTTGGCGAAATAGATATCCTCTTCCGCCTGTCCCTTGAGCCACAGCTTGTTGAACGAGTCGGTCATGCAAAACCCCCGTCTGTTACCGTCCGCCCCCCCGCACGAAGATGTTGAAAACCTCCTTGTTTAGCAGCGCAAGGTGTCACCGCACCGGCGTCATCCCGTAGGATCGGAGGATGGAGACAAACTCCTGTAACGCCTCCACTCCGCTCGCTTCCGCCTGGGCGCACCATAGACTCAGGGCTTCAAGACGTTTTTCGTGGCTGGAGGCCTGCTGTTCCCAGATCGCCTGCAGCTTCAATTTGAACTGATAGACCTTGTCCAGGGCCGCATTGGTATCGAGAATCTCTTTCAGCTGTAACAGGTCGCTATCGCTCAGCAGCATGCTGTCCCGGCGCACCAGGCGCTGGGCACTGCGATATAGACTTCGCAGCGGACGTTGGGCATGCCTGATCTCATATCTGAACACCGGCTTCAACACCTTGCGACGATAATCACTCAACAATTGCAGCCGATTGACCGTCAGCGCCTTAATCGCATCTATGTCCAGTTGTGAACGCTCTGCGATCAAGGCGCGCTTGGGTGCAATCTTGAGCACTCTTGCCAATCGTAAAAAAGTGAACAACTTGATATAGAACCAGCCCAGATCAAACTCCCACCACCGGTTTGACAGCTTGGCGGAGCTGCCGAAAGCGTGATGGTTGTTGTGCAACTCCTCTCCACCGATAAAGATTCCCCAGGGAACGATGTTGGTCGCCGCATTGGGGATCTCGAAATTGCGATAGCCCCAATAGTGGCCGATACCATTGATCACCCCCGCAGCCCAGAACGGTATCCATATCATCTGGATAGCCCACACCGTAATGCCTGCAGGGCCCAACAGTATCAACTCAACGACAAACAGCAGTGCGATGCCCAAATAGTTGTAGCGTGTATAGAGATGGCGTTCCAGCCAATCGTCCGGTGTTCCCTTACCGTAGCGTTCCAGGGTCTCCTGATTCTTTGCCTCCTGCTGGTAAAGCTCTGCACCCTGCCACAACACTTTGCTCAATCCCTGGATCTGGGGACTGTGGGGATCGTCCTCCATTTCACACTTCGCATGGTGCTTGCGATGGATGGACACCCATTCACGGGTCACCATACCGGTCGTCAACCAGAGCCAGAATCGAAAGAAATGGCTCAGCACAGGATGTAACCAGAGCGCCCGGTGGGCCTGATGACGATGAAGAAAGACTGTCACCGAAACGATGGTGATATGGGTGAGAACCAGGATCAGAATAATAAAATCTGACAGTGATAAATCGAATAAGCCATTGAGTGTCATGAAAAACCTGCTGGCATCATTGATGCTTTACCAAATATGGCAAGTGTGTGATTGGTAAGGGTGTCCCCATTCACTAACGGATCGTCGCTGGATACTATGTTCAGCGAGAATATCCCAATAGTATATACACTGTATACCGGTTTGCAGACCCCTGCAGTCTAGATAGACATTACACTTATGTCCGGTGCTCAGCCGAATTGCATAAGCCATTTAAAATAAAGGGATAATCGGTATTTTACAATAACGCACCCGGCAAGTATGCCCTATCTGGACAGACCCGGCTTACTCAGAAGGCATTTACACGGTTAACTACACCCATGAAGTTATTTCTTTGGTTACCATTCATCCTACATTCGACCAATTGGTAATTTGCGTAAATTTTTCATGATTGGCGTTCATTTGCGGCCATTTCTTATTATCCGCAAACAATCGGCTATCCAAATGCTGGACCCTGGGGCCTGTTACCACTCATCCAATCGGCCCTAGGTCAGGGAGAGCAGGGCCGAGACCAGCAGTTTCGAATCGTAGTAGGGTGCGCTGCGTCTACTGATAAGCGTTGTATCTATTACCTGAATATCAAGTTCCTCGACAAGCTTGGCAGAGAGTTTCGATGGGTATTGCCCATTTCTACTGTCGAGGAGTATGAAATTCAATTGCCTTCCTTTTGCGGCATTACCCGAAAAATTTTTACGCAAATAGTGCATCAACCGCCGCACCGCATCGTTCAGATTCATACCCAGCTGTTCCGGATCTGCACCCAGATTTGGTACGTAGACCTTAGGGCAATCATTTTCCGCTATCGAGGCCCCGACACCTTGAGGCAGAAGATTGGCCACCAGACTGGTGTAAAAACTGCCGGGGGGATAGACAATCAACTCCGCTTTTTGTATCAGCTTATGGTTTTTTTTGCGTAATTGCGATTTCACCGGTGTGTATTTATCCAAGCGTCTGGAGAGGGAGATCTCTTTCACCGGACTCTCAAGGGGCGAAACCTCCTTGCCGGTCAGCAGATGTTGACCGACTATACGACTGCCATCTTCCAACTCTGCCGTGAGATGGAATTTATCATTGACGACCGCACGCACCAGTCCCTGAACCCCCAACAGCTTTTCGAACAGAAAGATGATCGGGTCGAGATGTTCATGGTTATTGAGATAACCGCCACTGAGAATCAGATTTCCGATACTGGCGCCACGCAGATCGAACTTTGCCGGCATGGCGTCATAGAAATAGCCCAACTGATAGCGGATGATACGTCTGATGGGATTGTTTACCGGTTCCACCAGCGGGTGTCTGCCTCTGATCATTGACTCGAGCTGATGTAGCAGCTCACCCTTCTCTGCCTTAAGGGGAAAACGGTAGGTCAGTAGTTCATAGACCTCCGGATGTCCGGTCACTGTTTCATCCGCCAATGCAACGAGTCGACTGCGCAAATCTCCAATAGAGGGCATGTCGAATGCCTGACGTAATTTGGCGGAACTGCCGCCGGAGTCGAATGGGGTTACCAGATGTATTGAATTATGGGTGTAGCCTTTCAAGACCCGGCTAACGTCATTGAGGGCGCTGCCACCGCTGAAGAAGAGTATCCTTGGTCCGAGTTCAGGGCTTTTCTGATAACGACTGATGCGGAGCGGATCGGGTATGCGTACAGTGCGTGTAACAAAGATATCTTTCATGAAGTGCCCATTCGATCAGCTACCGATTGTTGAGCGGAATATTGTCTTCAATTATTCGCCAACCGAACTAATTATAGTATGGAACAATTACTGAAAAAGAATAATTTAATGTGATTGAATATTTAACCCACGAATACTACCGACTTATTCTATGTGTATCATTGCAGTCATGCTCTGGCATGTGGCATGAATCAGTGACATGATGTGATGATGAACGGTTCGAAGAAGGCGATCAACAGCATCCATAGCGATCGGGAAAAAACCATCGCAATGATGGTATATGCACTGCAGGCCCTTTCTTTCCTGTTCGTCATTACCTTTCCGGTTGCCGTCATTATCAACTACGTCAAGCGCGACGATGTCAGGAACAGTTGGCTTGAATCACACTACAGATGGCAGATCCGCACCTTCTGGTTCAGTCTCCTGTGGATAGTGATCGGCTACCTCACAATCTTCATCCTGATTGGCTACCTGGTGCTTTTGGTTAATATGGTGTGGTTGATCTATCGCATAATCAAAGGCTGGCTGAGACTCTCCGAGGGACGTGAGATGTACGGCATAAGCAATCACACAACATAAGGTATCATGCAGAATCAGCATCCATCAGCGATGTCACAGCAGCGAATTAAAGAAGCCCTGATTCGGGGCGCTATCTGGGCATTTATCGGACTGCTTTACGCCATGCTGTTTGTCTTCTCGGCCGCTTTCGCCGACTATTGGCAACTGCCGATCGATCCCTACCTGTTCGCAGGCGTACTGGCCGGAACCCTTGGTGCGCTGATTTACAGCAGTATGCGTCTTGCGGTTTTGATGACTACCATTATTTCACCTATCTCCATTTTCTATTTCATCCTTACAGATCACCCGGTCGATCTCTTGATGTTGGTGATAGTGGTCTCCGTTGTGGGGGCGATTGTGGGTGCGCTGTATGGCGTCTTCTCCATGGGTTCAAGGGTAAATCGCGCAGATGCGAAAACCCTGGCCGGATTCAGCGCCGGATGGTTGGCCTCACTTAGCTATCTGCTGGTTGTCAACCTCACTGCTCCGCTTTCAATCAGTACCCTAGTGGCCCTCCTCTGCCCCCTTACCGGTATCCTCTATGTCGCCCTGGTCCCCGGATTTATCAAGCTCTATGACAATCTGCTGCCACCGGTGGGGGATGGTTTGATGGTGGGCATGGGGGTATCGGGGTTTATCGCACTCTGTTTTTTCGTCATGATCGGTTCTATTGATGACAGTGTAGCGGGGCCGCTCTCCGCCGTATTGGAGGTTATCCACGGGAATCTGCCGGCTGCTGTTGTCGGGGGCCTTATCGGCGCCGGCCTGGCCGGTGTCGGATCGGGGCTTCTATTGACCGACTGGCAGGACCTGTAGCGCAAGGCAATTTTTTTATGCGGCAGGCACTTTATTTAAAAAAAGTAAAGTCCGCAAATGAACGCAAATATATTTATTTACTGTATGTAACACAGACTCTAACCTACCGCGAGGGAGAGGTAGGGTGAGAGCGGATGGCTGACAATGGTGGGTAACCAGGAAAAATATTAAAGCTATTTGCGTTTATTCGTGTTCATTTGCGGACAGAAAAATCATTCGCGAGTATTCGCGGCTTGCTTATACAACCCACGATCACCAAGTCACCTATACAGTGGCTGAGTATTGTGGGCAATCAGGATATTTTACTGCCAGTCCGAGTGGATGAAACCCCATTCCGGGTGATCCACGCGTTCGTAGGTATGGGCACCGAAGGCGTCCCGCTGGGCCTGGATCAGGTTTTGCGGCAACCGGTCGGTCCGGTAACTGTCGAAATAGTTGAGACAGGCGCTCATCACCGGAACCGGGATCCCGGCACCGCAGGCAAAACAGACTACTTTTCGCCAGGCAACCTGCAACCCTTGTAACTGAGCTCCCAATGCAGGATCGACCATCAGATTTATCGGTTTCGGGTGATTGGAAAAGGCGTTGCGGATGGGATCGAGCAGTCGCGCCCTGATAATACACCCTCCCTTCCAGATACGCGCTGTTTCCGCCAGATCGATCGACCACTGATAGCGTTCCGAAGCGCTTTGAATCAGATCCAATCCCTGGGCGTACGCAGTGATCCGAGAGGCGTATATGGCGCCGTGGAAATCCGCCAGCAAGGCTTCCTTTTCAGTTGTATCGCTGACTTCAGGCCCATGTATCAGTGGGGATGCCGCCACGCGCTGGGCTTTCATTGCAGAGAGCAGCCTGGCATCCACTGCGGCAGCGATGCCAGGCACCGCCACACCCTGCTCGAGTGCGGCCTGTACCGTCCAACGACCGGTCCCCTTCTGCCCTGCCTTATCCATCACCAGACTCACCAGGGGTGAGCCGCTATCCCGATCCACAACCTTCATCACCTGGGCGGTCAATTCCACAAGGAAAGATTCCATCGGGCCTTGATTCCAACTGTCGAACCGCTCGGCCATCTCAATCTCACTTAGACCCAGACCACGATGCATCAGGTCATAGACCTCAGCAAGCAGCTGCATATCCGCGTATTCGATCCCATTATGGACCATCTTGACGAAATGGCCGGCACCGTCCGGCCCCACATGAGTGACACAGGCACCCGCCTCGGTCTGGGCGGTGATCGCCTCAAACACCGCACGAACCTCCGCATAGGAGTCGCTGGAACCGCCCGGCATCATCGAGGGACCGTGGCGCGCCCCCTCCTCACCACCGGATATGCCGACACCGACGAAGTGAAGCCCTTTCTCGCGCAGATAGCTTTCCCGGCGCCGGGTATCCTCAAACCATGAGTTGCCGCCATCCATAATGATATCACCGGGCTCCAGCAACGGGATCAACTGTTCGATCACCTGATCAACGGGGTCCCCCGCCTTGATCATCAGCAGGATCCTTCTTGGCCGCTCCAGCAGGTCTATAAACCGGGCCATCTCGGGATCCCCGCCAAACCCCTTACCACGATGCTCATCTAAAAACTCAGTGATTGCGGCGCTGCGGCGATTCCACACCGCAACCGGAAATCCCTTCTCTTCCATGTTAAGCGCCAGATTGCGTCCCATGACACCCAACCCGATCAGGCCGATATGAAAATGTTTGATTTCAGGCATGGTCTGTTCCTGTCAGTTAAGGCCTGTCGTCTACAGCCTCTAGAAACCCAGTCTTTGCTCTTCCGGCAACGCACGGGCCGCCTGGATGTCCATCAACCAATCCCCGTCCAATGCTATGGCTGCCGGCACACTGCGATCGACCAACGCCCTGCGAACGGCATCCGCCTTCTCCTCACCCTGGACCATAACCAACAGATATCTGGCGCTTTGAATAACGGGTGGGGTAATCGTCAACCTTTGTAGCGGTGGTTTTGCGGCAATCGCAGGCATTACACGTCGCTTCTCTTCATCCAACGCGGCCGACCCGGGGAAGATCGATGCCGTGTGACCGTCATCACCGACTCCCAGGAGAAGGATGTCGATCCTCTCCGGCAATACCAGTTCGTACACTTCCGCCGCCTTGTCCGGATCCTCTTCGCCGCACATGCGATAGACATTCATACCATCGGGCCTGTCACCATCCGGAAACAAGCTGCGCATAACCGTGGTGTAATTATTCTCCGATGTGTTCACCGGCACACAACGCTCATCGCCGAAATAGAGATTGATGCACGACCAGGGTATATCCTTGCGCATCGCCAGGCGCCGGTAGATAGGCAGAGGGGTCGCCCCACCGGCCAGCATGAGGTGGCATCGCATGGATGACTCAAGCACCCGCTGGATTTTGTCACCTATCCACCGTTCAGCCTGAGCTGCAAACTCAACTGGATCGACAATGAATCTATCCATTAAATAATCTCCCGCCATTGCCGGCTATAGCGATCCATCAGTTTCTCCGCTTCCTCAGGGCCTTCGCTGCCCTCGGCATAGAATACCGGTTGACGTTTTACCGCGCTTTCCCAGTTATTCAGAATGGGGGTCACGAAACGCCAGGCGAACTCCACTTCATCCCGTCTGGCGAACAGTGTGGCATCCCCTTTCACCGCATCCAGCAGCAATCTTTCGTAGGCATCTTTGATGGGATGGGTGTAGGTCTCGGAATAACTGAAGTCCATCTCCACCGAACCCACCTCCATCTCACCACCCGGCCGCTTACTGGATATTTTAAGGGCCATGCCCTCATCCGGTTGGATACGGATGGTCAATACGTTCGGTTCAAGATCCTGACAGACATCATCGCGTCCGAACAGGCATAGCGGCACAGGGCGGAACACCACAGAGATTTCTGTCATTCGCTGCGCCAGATGCTTACCGACCCGAAGAAAGAATGGAACCCCCTGCCATCGCCAGTTATCGATATAGCATTTAATGGCAGCGTAGGTTGGCGTCCGCGACAGCGGGTCCACGTTCTCCTCATCGCGGTAACCGCGATATTGACCAAAGACCAGATGCTGCAAAACCTCCTGGGATGAGAATTGACGCAGTGAACGCAATACCTCGACCCGTTTATCCCGAATATCGTCAGCGGCGAAAGAGACCGGCGGTTCCATGGCGCAGAGGGAGAGGACCTGCAGCAGATGACTCTGTACCATATCCCTTATCACGCCGGTTTTGTCATAGAATCTACCCCGGCCTTCCACGCCGATGGACTCGGCTGCAGTGATCTGGATGTGATCGATATACTTTCGGTTCCACAAGGGTTCGAATATGGTGTTTCCCAATCGGGCCACCAGGATATTCTGGACTGTCTCCTTACCCAAATAGTGGTCGATCCGGTAGACCTGATCCTCCTGCAACACTTCAGCGACGATCCGGTTCAGTTCGCTTGCCGATTCGAGATCCCGGCCATAGGGTTTTTCCATGATAACCCTCGTCCAGGGTGCTGCTGCACCTCCAGATTGCAGTAAACCGGCTTCACTCAGGCGATGCAGTATCACCGGTGCTGCGGAGGGGGGTGTGGCGAAATAGAATAGACGATTTCCTTCGCTGCCGATTACTTGTTCGATAGCTTCCAATGCCCCGCGCAGGGCAACATAACCTTCAGGGTCCTCAAAATTACCTTCCACATAGCTGATGCACTTGCTGAATGCCTGCCAGACACCGTCATCAATGGGTTGAGATCGCGAGTAGGTCTTCAGGCCGTCAAAAAGGATGGCGCGATATTGTTCATCACTTTGAGGCCTGCGGCTGTAGCCGATAACGGCAAAACGTTCATCCAGTGCCTGTTCGTGCACCAAATTATAGAGTGCAGGTATGAGCTTGCGTCGTGTCAAATCACCAGCAGCACCGAATATCACCAACACACATGGCTCTAATCGATCTGCCTGCAGAAACAGTTCATGCGCGTTAAAACGTTGATGTACCGGAATATCGGTGGACGTCATATTATCCGCCTTTGGGTTTCTGTTATTGTTTTGCTCTATCTTATAGCATGTTTAAATGCAAGGCTTGCGTTAATAATGGATTCCTCTTTCCCGATGCATCGGCAATATCTCATAGTGCGGGGGGGGCATTTCATCTTCCAATACTGCTGCCACGCATAAATATCAGGCATCCAGTCGTATCGGTTCTGACATACGGCCCGACATTGGAAACCTTGGGAAATCGCGAAATATCCCGCATTTTTTATGAGTCTTAGTTTAGCTCGCCATTAAAAATATTCCCAAAACCGTTGTATAATTAATATACTTTCGAGAATAAAGATGAATGAAACGATTTTTATCACTTAACTATCTATATTATTTTTTGGTTGGTTTCCCATCTTTAATAAATCAGGCTATTGATCGAGCTATTCGACCCATTGGGCGTACAAACGGCGTGACCAACGCCATCGGACTTGCAGGGATAAACGCACCGTCAACGACCCTCAATCGTGGGGATGTCGCTTCATCTCACAATGCCTAAACACTTTTTGTATTTTTATAGTTCAGGTACAACACATTGCATCAAGATATTAAAATTGGCGTATTTGTCGACGCAGAAAATGTCAGATATAACGGCGGATACCAGCTGCGCTACGACATCCTGAGGATGTTCGCAGCGCGATATGGCGGGTCCCTTCTCAGGCTCAATACCTACATAGCCTTCGACCAGGAACGCGCCAAGGAGGATCCCGAGTATCGTCGTCGTGCCATGACCTATCAGCAAATGGTCAGAGAGTACGGCTGGAAAGTCATTGTGAAGAATGTCCGCCGCTATACGGATGAAGAGGGTAACGTCACCACCAAAGCCAATGCAGATCTGGATATGGCTGTTGATGCCATGTTGCAATCGGAGAAACTCGACCTGCTGCTTCTCGTCACAGGTGACGGCGATTTTCTGCAGGTCGTGACCGCCCTGCAGGATCGCGGCTGTCGGGTTGAATTGCTCGGGTTCCGCAATGTTTCGCAGGAATTGCGCAGACTTGTAGACGATTACTATTCGGGTTTTCTGATCCCCGATCTGCTGCCGATCTCATATGAACCGCGCAATGATTGGGGAGAACCGGGTTCCTGTGTCCGAGGGGTCTGTGCGAAGTGGTTTCCGGAAAAGGGTTATGGCTTTTTACGTTTTCTCAAACGTATCGATCCTAATATGTGGATTATCGATCCCCGCCAGGATGGCTCTCCTTACGAGAGTGTCTTTTGCCATGCCAATGAACTGGCTGACGAAGTCACGGATGAAGTAATGTCAAATCGGGACTCCATACTCGAATTCTATATCCAAAAGAGTGATAAGGATGACGGCTACGTGGCCAATAATGTACGCCTGGTACCAAGCTATGGCGGCACGGGACTCTAGGTCCTGTTAACACCCATCCGGCTACAATCGTCCTACACTATAAATTATGTACAGGGACGTACCAGGCAACTGCCGTGAATTTATTCCTTAACTCGGATCGAGGATAATACGGTAACTTCCGGCTGTACCCGCAGCGCGAATTATAGTGCCGCTACGTAAAGGATATGTCCCGGTTTCGCGATCGGCGTAATAGAGCTTTAACGACTCTTTAATCACCGGAAAAGCCAGCTTTTCCCAAGGTATCTCCCGTTCATCGAATAACTTGACCTCCAGGCTCTCCTCCCCCGCCGCAACATCGAGATCGAGCAACCGGCTGCGAAACAACAGATATACCTGGTTGATATGTGGAAGATTGAATAGCGTATAGAGCCCCTCCACTTCCACCCGCGCACATGCCTCTTCCCAGGTTTCCCGGGCGGCGCCTTGTTGACTCGTCTCACCATTTTCCATGAACCCCGCCGGCACGGTCCACAAACCGTAGCGGGGCTCTATGGCGCGGCGACATAAGAGGATCTGTTGTTCCCACACGGGGATGCATCCGACCACGATCTTGGGATTTTGATAATGAACGGTACTACAGATAATACATACATGTCTTGGCCTGTTATCACCTTCGGGAACCCTGACTTCGACTTCAGCGCCGCAGTGGCTGCAATACTTCATTTTAAAATCCTAAGGCCTGTTAACACTCATCCAATCGGCCCTGCCGGGAATTTTTTGTCCGGCAAGGCAGCGTGAGCGATGGGTAGTTATTCTGCATATGCTAACAATAGTGCCACTCGGCGTTGCTCGTCGTTCAGTTGGAATCACCAAACCTCTCTCCTCGCACCTTGATTGGCGCTTTTACAGGGGCAACTGAGCCAATTGGATGTGTGTTAACAGGCTTTCAGTCACTATTGTCACCGATTGATGAAAGTTGCGTCCAGAGTACTATCGTTCATGGGCTGTTAACAGGTTCCAGCCAGTAATTCCTGATATGATGTCAGACCTTATAAACAAGGCTAAAGATCCTCATCAAAGTATAACGAGCGCTCAGAATCACATAATGCAGGAGTCAAGACAGAAAATGCCGGAACAGACCCCAGAGGCCAATCTCAATGAAGCGATCGCAGCCATTGACCTCGGTTCAAACAGCTTTCACCTGATTGTTGCGCGGGTCATCGATGGTCATCTACAGATCATCGACAGAATGAAAGAGACGGTCCGGCTCGGTGAAGGGCTGACTGCAGACAAGCATCTCATGCCCCACGTTGCAGAGCGTGCCCTTGAGTGTTTACGAAGATATGCGCAGCGTCTACGTCCGTTGCCGGCTGAAAATATCCGTGTCGTCGGCACCAACACCATGCGCCAGATCCATCCTGATGACAACTTTCACGGTCTGGCCGAAAAGGCATTGCTGCATCCTATTGAAATTATCGCCGGACGAGAAGAAGCACGTTTGATCTATCTTGGTGTGGCGCATGGACTTGCCGCAGGCGATGAAACGCGGCTGGTGGTCGATATCGGCGGCGGCAGTACTGAGTTGATCACCGGTCAAGGTTATCAATCTCATGAGCGGGAAAGTCTGCATATGGGGTGTGTCAGTATAAGCCGCAGGTTCTTTGCCGACGGTAAGATAACGGCACAAGCCATGCGTGATGCGGAGCTTGCCTGCAGCTTGGAGATTCGTCCGGTGAGGTATGAATTCAGAGATGGAGATTGGACGCGGGCTATCGGCAGTTCGGGCAGTATCAAATCGATCGGTAATGTAGTCCTGCAACAGGGATGGAATGAAACCGGGATTAATCTTGAATCACTGGAGCGTCTCAAACGAACATTGATTGAAGCCGGCAGCATCGACAAGCTCGACCTGAAGGGTTTGTCAGAAGAAAGAAAACCGGTATTTGCCGGAGGTCTGGCTGTGCTATCGGCTATATTCGATCAGATCGGCATCGGACATATGGAAGTCTCCTCCGAAGCCTTGCGCGAAGGCTTGATATACGACATGGTCGGGCGTAATCAACAGGAGGATGCCCGTGAGCGGACCCTTAAGACCCTGATGCGTCGATACGACGTGGATCAGGAACAGGTTGATCGGGTGGAGACTACCGCCCTGGCGCTCCTGGAACAGGCCAAAAGGCCCTGGAATCTGCTAGAACCGCGTCATAAAGCAATGCTCTCATGGTCAGCCAAGGTGCATGAGATGGGATTGACCGTATCCCACAGTCAATTTCAGAAACACGGCGCCTATCTGCTGGAAAAATCCGACCTTTCCGGCTTCTCCCTGCAGGAACAGAAGGTTCTCGCTGCCTTGGTCAGAGGACATCGACGGAAATTTCCAACAACCATATTCGAGGCACTACCCGAGGATGTCGTGAGCTGCACCAAACAGCTCTGCATTCTGTTACGACTTTCGGTACTGACCCATCGTGCAAGATCCGCCGCGGCAAAACCCGTGCCGCGACTGGAGGTGGAATATCACAAGATATCCCTGGTATTTCCCGAAGAGTGGATTGCACACCATCCATTGACTCGTAAGGAACTGGAACAGGAGGCGGACTATCTGAAATCGGCGGGTTATCTGCTCAGGTTTTCCTGAAGCAGGGGTTGTATTGCGCCGAGCAACTCCTCGACGCTGGATCCATGGGCCATCCTGCGTACCAGCTTACCCTGACTATTGATGATATAGGTGTCTGCCGTGTGGTCGACGACATAGGGTTCGTCATCCTTTTTGTTCACGATACGGTATGCGCCGCCATAACGTTCGACGATATCGTCAATCATATGCTTACTGCCTGTCAGACCGAGTATTGAAGGATGGAAATACTCCACATACTCCCTCAGGCGTTGCGGGGTATCGCGTTCCGGATCGACACTCACAAACAACGGTTGTATCCGATCTCGATCAACATCATTCATTGCAGACAGGGCTGTACTCATCAGTGCCAGATTGGTCGGACAAATATCCGGACACCAGGTATAGCCGAAATAGAGCAGTACGACTCTGCCACGGTAGTCGCTCAGACTCACTGGACCGCGATACGAGGTTAAGGAAAAATCACCACCTGTCGGTTCCGGGGCAATCTTTGGTTCAATAATAACATGCTCTTCCTGAGCGACAGGACTCCAGAACAAAAGCAGCCATATGAGTACACCACCCGCCAACGCGATGGCTGTATAAAGTGCTGTTCTTTGCATTTCTAAAACTCTATCACCTGAATACTGTGGTCAAACTGCAACCCGTCCGTCACGGTGATCAAAAGCCTGTCAACAGGCCCTGGCAGTTGGTGTATCGCCACTGACCATCAATCCAGCAACCGAATAGATCGACTTGGTTACCGGGTCAGTGGATAACGATGGCAATGATGCATGGTGTTTACAGGTCAATCATTGATATATGGCAAATCACTGGATTTGTCTCAGATACGTCGACCGAGTATTGTTACTCCGTTGCTTGCGGGGATTCTTCCCGCGATGCCCCAGACACCAGTTGTAAACTCTGATCCATCAATTGACTGTAATCTTGAAGCAGAGAGAGCAGTTGACTGTCTTCCTCATTGATTTCGATGTTCTGAAGCTCTTTTTCCTCCGACACACCATATTTCTTCATGATCCGTTGCGTTACATGCGACAGGCCCTGATGCAAGGTAGAGGCCTTGCGACGAAGATCATCCACCAGGAAGTGGGCCCTGATGGAGTTGACACGATTAGTTTCATGCATCGCGATCAAACGCTCGATATCGGTTTGCGCTTTTCCAATACTACGTTCGATGTTGTGAATCTCCCTGACATCGAACTTCATATTCATGCGTACGCTTCTCAATTGTATGCGTAATTGCGGCGCCAGCTGCTGCATGGCCCTCAAGTGCTCAATCATACTCATGAGGGCAATCTCATCGAGAGGTTCGAAATCAGCCGCGCACACGGGTTTCGGCCAGCCACTGGCCAAAACCAGGCCGAAGACCAATAAAAAGCCACTCACTACAAACTTAGCCTTGTAAAAACAATTGCAATTCCACCTCATTGTTAGATCTCAATCGTCATATCTCAGCCAAATCCCCTTTCTTTTCCAGCCACTTTTTACGATCAGACGCCCTTTTCTTGGCAAGCATCATATCCATGATACGGTTTGTGTTGTCACCATGTTCTATCGTCAACTGTATCAGGCGCCGGGTATCCGGATGAATAGTCGTTTCCCGTAGCTGTAGAGGATTCATTTCACCCAGACCTTTAAATCGTTGCACATTGATTTTGCCACGTAATTTCTCCGCTTCAATGCGATCCAACACCCCCTGTTTTTCCGAGTCATCCAATGCATAGAAGACCTGTTTTCCCACATCGATCCTGTAAAGCGGCGGCATGGCTATGTAGACATGTCCTTGCTCCACAAGTTGCTTGAAATGACGCAGGAACAGGGCACACAAAAGAGTTGCAATATGCAGTCCATCTGAATCCGCATCGGCAAGAATGCAGATTTTACCGAATCTCAGGTTTGACAGGTCGCTGCTGCCGGGTTCAACACCGATGGCAACGGAAATGTCATGTACCTCCTGCGAGGCCAGCACATCACCATGCTCAACCTCCCAGGTGTTGAGGATCTTGCCCCGTAACGGCATGATCGCCTGAAACTCCCTATCCCTCGCCTGTTTTGCCGATCCACCGGCTGAATCACCCTCTACCAGAAACAGTTCGCTTCTTAGCGGATCCACCGAACTGCAATCCGCCAACTTCCCAGGCAACGCCGGTCCCTGAGTCACCTTTTTTCTGGCCACCTTGCGTCCGGCTCGCATTCGGCTCTGTGCAGATGAGATCGCCATCTCGGCAATCTGCTCGCCCATATCCGTGTGTTGATTCAGCCAAAGACTGAATGAGTCCTTGACCACCCCGGAGACGAAGGTGGCACACTCCCTTGAAGATAGACGCTCTTTGGTTTGTCCGGAAAATTGAGGGTCCTGTAATTTGACGGAGAGCACATAGCAAACCCGATTCCATACATCTTCTGGCGTCAGCTTGACCCCGCGGGGAATTAGATTCCTGAATTCGCAGAATTCTCTGACCGCATCCGTAAGACCTGTGCGCAGACCGTTCACATGGGTTCCACCCTGGGAGGTGGGAATCAGATTGACATAGCTCTCTGTCACCAGTTCACCGCCTTCCGGCAGCCAGAGCACAGCCCAAGTGGCGGTTTCGGTATTCCCTGACATCTCGCCCACAAATGCCTGTTGCGGGATTTTTGCCACGCCCTGCAAGGCATCCAGCAAGTAGTCTCTCAACCCATCCTGGTAGATCCATGCCTCCTTTTCACCGCTCTTCTCATCGAAAAATGAGACTTTCAGACCGGGACAGAGGACCGCTTTCGCCCTGAGAACATGGCGCAATTGACGCGTAGAGAAGCGAGAGGAGTCAAAATAGCCCGGATCCGGCCAGAAACGCACCCGGGTGCCGGTATTGTTACGGCCCACTTTACCGACGATCTCCAGGTCGGAGACCTTATGACCATCGGCGAAAGCCATATTATACTCCTTGCCGCCCCGTCGTACCCATACCTCCAGGTGCTTCGAGAGCGCATTGACGACAGATACGCCAACACCATGCAGACCGCCGGAGAAACGGTAACTTTTGTTGGAGAACTTGCCGCCGGCATGCAGTTTGGTCAGGATCACCTCGACTCCTGGCACTCTCTGCTGGGGGTGGATATCCACAGGCATGCCGCGACCGTCATCCACAACCTCCAGTGAATCGTCCTTATGCAGCGTGACGTCGATCGATTTGGCATAACCGGCAACCGCCTCGTCAACACTGTTGTCTATAACCTCCTGGGCAAGATGATTGGGCCGGGTGGTATCGGTGTACATCCCTGGTCGCTTTCGAACCGGTTGCAGACCGCTGAGGACTTCGATATCAGAAGCGTCGTAACTACCACTCATCTTTCTCTGTCGATCCTATGCTAATGGTTATCAACGGCGGGAGTTTACACATCTGGAAGAGTGCTGGCGAGTCTCATCTAGATCATCCCCTCGTTCCGTAGCAGATCCAGTGTATCTCTATCATTGACCGGCGTATAAGGGGTAGGGTAGGTTACCTCTGATGCCCTGGCTTCCCGGGAAGCCTTCTATTAAAGCGATAAAAGAAAGTGCCAAGAAAACCGAAAACACCCACCTTCGAAGAGGCGATGAAAGAGCTGGAAAGCCTGATAGACTCTCTTGAGCAGGGCGATTTACCGCTCGAGGCGTCACTGAAATCATTTGAACGTGGGGTAGCCCTGACCCGAATCTGCCAAGCATCACTGCAAGAAGCTGAACAGAAAATACGCATTCTCAACGGCGAGACACAAACATCCGAGCTGGAATCCTTCACCGATGACAATGAATGACGGCCTGAAGGCCTTCACCCTCAAATGCCAACAGCGTGTGGAGCAGGCCCTTGACCGAATTCTACCCTCCTCCACCACCCTGCCAACACGCCTGCATGAGGCCATGCGATACGCCACCCTGAACGGCGGCAAGCGAATCCGGCCCCTGCTGGTGTATGCAGCCGGTCAGGCACTGAATGTCTCCTGTGAAAGACTCGACACCCCTGCCACCGCTGTCGAACTGATCCACGCCTATTCCCTCGTTCATGACGATCTGCCTGCAATGGACGATGATGATTTGAGACGGAATCAACCAACCTGTCACCGCGCCTATGATGAGGCGACGGCAATCCTGGTGGGGGATGCCTTGCAATCCCTGGCCTTCAAATCCCTCTGTTGCGACCCGTGTATGCAGGCGGACGCCCGGATCAGGCTCTCAATGGTGGAGACCCTTGCGCGGGCCAGTGGTTCTCGCGGTATGGCAGGAGGACAGGCGATCGACCTGGAGGCTGTGGGGAGGGAACTCAACCTGGCAGAGTTGGAGAATCTGCACATACATAAAACCGGCGCATTGATCCGTGCTGCGGTACGCTTGGGTGCCTTGCTCGATCCTGACGCCGATAAGGCCCTCACCCATCATCTCGATCACTACGCCAAGTGTATTGGGCTGGCGTTTCAGATTCAGGACGATATCCTCGATATCGAAGGCGACACTGAAACTCTGGGAAAGACCCAAGGCAAGGATCTGGTCCAGGAAAAACCGACCTACCCCTCGCTACTCGGACTCGCCGGCGCCAAAGAGAAGGCACAAGAACTCATACATGAGGCATTACAGAGCCTGGATGCCTTCGATAATGAGGCAGATCCGCTACGTTGGCTAGGACACTATATTACAGCCAGAAAACACTGATTTTAAGACTATTAGCTTGATGTGGGAGCTCTTGCCTGAAGTGCAGCCAGTTCCAGCGAGCTGGAACCCTGCCTGACTTAGACAACATAAGGCTATTTGACGACAATTGAGTGCGCTGTCAATTGGGATTGCTAAGCAATTGTTTTATAAATGGTTAATAAGAACCATCGAGACATTCATGTAAACACCGTCGGTTTGACTCTAGGTAAGGGTTTTAGAGATAATTGTATGTTCGACCCGGTTGATTCCAGGGGAATGATCACAATCCGGCCCTGAATCCGATGATTCGGTTGCAAATACCTGATGTTCTATCAGTTGTCCCCGACCTGTGGTGACGATACCCTTGAATCAACACTTACCATACGCCTTCACCTGGTGGTGAGGCAGGAATAATGAACATGCTCGACAAGACACCGCTTAGCGGTTCTCAAATAGCCGATGTACAGAATTCGGCCGATATGCGCCAGATTGCCATCAACAAGGTGGGTATCAAAGACATTCGCCATCCTATGAGAATCAGGGACCGCAGTGAGGGCGAACAGCATACGATTGCCAACTTCAATATGTACGTTAACCTTCCGCACAACTTCAAGGGCACCCATATGTCCAGGTTCGTGGAGATCCTGAACAGCCATGAAACAGAGGTTACCGTCGAATCATTCAAGGATATGCTGGCCGAGATGACCGAAAGACTTGAAGCGGAATCGGGTCATATTGAGATGAATTTTCCTTTCTTCATCAATAAAACGGCACCGGTCTCTGGTGTAAAAAGCCTGCTCGACTACGATGTAACGCTGATCGGTGAAATCCATGGGGGTAAACCGGTCATTGATATCAAGGTTGTGGTTCCGGTTACCAGCCTCTGTCCCTGTTCGAAGAAGATCTCCGACCGTGGCGCCCACAACCAACGCTCTCATGTCACCGTGCAGGCAAGGACTGTCGGTTTTATCTGGATCGAAGAGATTATCGACATGGTGGAGGAACAGGCCTCCTGTGAACTCTTTGGCCTGCTGAAAAGACCTGATGAGAAATATGTCACCGAACACGCCTACGACAATCCGAAGTTCGTCGAAGATATTGTGCGGGATATCGCGGTGCAATTGAATCGTGAACAGCGTATCAGCGCCTACACTGTTGAGTCGGAGAATTTTGAATCCATCCACAACCACTCCGCCTACGCCCTGATCGAACGGGACAAGACATCCGATCCGGTGTAATCCCGATCAGCCGCTCACCCATACATGTATGTCAGAAACGCTTTTCCAATAGCAACACGGCCCCCTGGTCCTCCATTTTGACCCGGTTGAGAAAACTCATACCCAATAGCACCCGTGCGGGACCATTGTTATCGATGATGAACCCTCTGACATTATTGAGGGTGATATCACCGACCTGAACCCTATCGAGCGTGACATCGTACGCAGCTGCGCTGCCACTGGCCGTATTGACTAAAATACGTTTTCCTTTCAGTTTGTAGGCTATACCCAGGCGCTTGGCTTGGTTGGCATGCATGGCGACGGCCGTAGCGCCGGTATCGATGAGAAAATTGACCGTCCTACCATTGATCGTACCCACTGTGGTATAGGCGCCTGCTTGATTTCGCCATACCTTGGCCGTCATCACTTCGGGTTTGGTAAAGCGGGTGGTGATATGCCCGCCGAGGGGATATGTTCGACGTTCTCCATCCACCTCCAGTACCGCCTCCTTGCTGCTTGCTGAGATGAGCCGCACACCCTCGGGAGAGGGCTTGTCGAGTTTCAGCAGCCTTCTGACGCCGTCAATCGTCACCATCGCCTTATCGGTGAACAGCGCTTCCACGACTACCCGGTCAACCGCAAAGGCCTGGCCATGGTAGATAGTGGCCAGAAACAGCAACATGAAACAGCCTTTTCTCATGAGAACCATCCTGTCAGATTAAGCAGAAAAACAGCGCCTGCTGTATAGAGTCCGGCCAACAGATCGTCAAGCATGATACCCAATCCGCCCTCCACCCTATGGTCAATCCAGATAATAGGCCAGGGTTTGAGGATATCAAACAGGCGAAAAAGCATAAAACCGATCACAATCCATAGCCAACCGGATGGGGCGAATGTCATCCCGACCAGGTAGCCAACGATTTCATCCCATACGATACCACTATGATCATGCACCCCCAGGTCTTCGGAAGTGCGTTGACAGATCCACAGACCGGCAAGGAATGCCAACAACACGAAGAGTATGTAGAGTGACAATGACAACGGCTGCAACAGCAGGTAGAGCGGCACCCCAACCAGGGTGCCGTATGTGCCGGGCGCCTTGGGCAGAAGTCCACTGCCGAAGCCGAAAGCAAGCAGATGCACCGGCTTGCTCATGTCAGGGGACGCCTTCTCTTCATTCATCGATCGGAACCATCCCCGGGAGTGGAACTGAACCCATACTCAATTATCTCCATCTGATCTCGAAAAATGCTCGTAACCGGTATGCTCAGGTGACCATATAGACCCATCCGGCACGAGACAACGCAAATCCGACTGCGCATCAATCACACCGATACGCGTCATGGTTACACCGATTCGCCGGGAGATCGACGCCACCTGATCCCGGTGTACAGGTGGCAGAGTAAAACAGAGCTCATAGTCGTCACCACCCGCGATGATGAGCGACCAATCATTTGACTCCTGGAGAGAGGCGGTGACCGAGGGCGACAAGGGTATCCTATCGAGGTCCACGCTGGCGCCAACCCCGCTCGATTGCATAATATGGCCGAGGTCCGCCGCCAGTCCGTCTGAGATATCGATTGCACTGCTGGCGAAACCGCGCAGGGCGATACCCGCCTCGACCCTGGGGATGGGCCGGTCGAGATGCCCCAGAAGCTGCGGCATGTCTTCCCGGTCCTCCCCATCACGCTTACAGACCAGTGCCAATGCGGCATCGCCAAGGGTACCTGTGACATAGATATCATCCCCCACACGTGCACCGCCGCGGGTCAACCCCTTACCCATGGGCAACAGACCCTGAACCTGTACGGTGATACTCAATGGCCCCGAAGTGGTATCCCCCCCCACAAGCTGGAGATCATAGTGTGCCGCCAGTTCGCTGAATCCGCGGCAGAATTCGCCGATCCACACGCCATCGACCCCGGGCAGCGTCAACGCCAGGGTCGCCCACGCCGGCTCGGCCCCCATCGCCGCCAGGTCACTCAGATTGACCGCCAGCACCTTGTGGCCAAGATCCGACGGCGAAATGTCGGGAAAAAAGTGCACACCGGCAACCAGGGTATCCACGCTCACGGCCAGCTCCATTCCCTGTGGCACCCGCAGCAGTGCGGCATCATCACCAATGCCCAATGCCACGTCCTCGCGTTGTGACGTCATGCCGGCGAAATAGTCGTTGATAAGGTCGAATTCAGAGATGTCGCTACGCTTACTCATTGGGTGGCCGGCTATTGTCTCCAGTAAATTGTCAGTGTAACTTTCAAGGTGTTGAAGAAAAAGAGCATCATTCTCCTCGGGAGAGAACAACAAAGAGGCTGAACGATTGAGAAAACCATACAACTATCATCACGTAGACAAGATTGGTGACGCCATGGTAGAGGTGTTTCACGTGGTTGGGCTATTCGTTATCGGCGCAACCGTGGTATGGTCCGGTGTCGTCGCTTATATGGAGATGATCAATCACGGCCATGCATCTCTTAAGGATATCCTGCTGCTGTTCATCTACCTGGAATTGGGTGCGATGGTTGGCATCTACTTCAAGACACGCAGACTCCCGGTTCAATTTCTCATCTACATAGCGATTACCGCTCTCACACGTATGCTGACCATCGATATCAAGGGGATGCCAGACAAGACGATACTGACCGTTACCGGTGCGATATTGATGTTGACCCTCGCCATCCTGATCCTGCGTTATACCAATACCAAGCTGAAAGAAGATAACGAGTAATACCGTTGGAGCTGTCCAAAACAGATATGCGGTATGGATATATGGATGAAGAATGAAGATGGTACTGCTATCGGGTAATCCTAGCTTCGCCCCACATTGACCTCTACGGCACGTACCTTTCTAGCCACCTGATCGAGCACGCCATTGACGAACTTATGGCCCTGCTCCGCGCCAAATACCTTGGCCAGCTCCACTGCCTCATTGATTACCACACGATAGGGAATTTCCGGCTTGTGGCTCAATTCATAGGCACCCAACCGCAGAATCGCACGCTCGACCGGATCCACACTCTCGATGGCCCGGTCCAGGGTGGGCTTGAGTAATTCATCCAATTCCACCAGGTGGCCCGGCACGCCTTTCATCAAATCCTGGAAGTAGGGAATCTCAAAACTGTTGAGATCCTGTTCTTCAAGAAACTGATTGATGATATCTGGGATATCCTGACCGGCTATCTGCCACTGATAGATAGCCTGTACCGCATGCTTGCGCGCTTGGTTGCGTTTTCCACTCATCAACCGATCTGACGCAAGAGGTTAACCATTTCAATGGCAGACAGGGTTGCCTCTGCTCCCTTGTTCCCCGCCTTGGTGCCGGCGCGCTCGATAGCCTGCTCAATCGTGTCCACGGTCAATACACCGAAAGCGATTGGAACTCCATGTTTCAGCGTAACCTGCGCCATGCCTTTCACACACTCACCGGCGACGTAGTCGAAATGCGGTGTGCCCCCACGTATCACAGCACCCAATGCGATAATGGCGTCATACTCGCCTTTCGCCGCCAATTTCTCCAATGCCAACGGCATCTCGAATGCGCCCGGCACCCGTACCAGGGTTATATCGTCTTCACTGGCGCCATGTCGCTTCAGGGTATCCACGGCCCCATCCAGCAGACTTTCTACAATGAAGCTGTTGAAACGCGCCACCACCACACAGAAGCGTGCATTCTCGACAGTCATTGCCCCTTCGATTGTCTTTATACTCATCTATCACTACCCTGAAGTTGAAACTGATGTTTACCGTTCGCCTCTAAACTATAGCCGGAGTCCATTCATTTCGACGCTTAATTTTACGATCATGACGTCTCACCACCCTCTTTCTCGATATATTGTACCGATTGGCCGCAGCCGCCGATCGCATTCGCAACAGGCTATCTACTTTTCACCCGCCACGTACTCGGTAACCTCCATATCGAATCCGGAGAGGGCATGGATGCTCTTGGGCGCACTGAGCACCCGCATTTTTCTTACCCCGAGATCGAACAGTATCTGTGCCCCGACACCATAGGTTCGCAACTCCTTGCTGTTGTCTCGCTTGATAAACTTTTTCTGCGAATTGTCGAGAGCCTGCATGTCGATCATTCTCTGCACGATCTCTCTGGCCGAATCGTGATTCCTCAGCACCACGATGACACCCTCGTCCTCCTTGCCGATCATACTCATGGCATTTCGCAACGGCCACCCGCATTCACTGATTTTAGCTTCGAAGAGATCACAAAGACTGTTCTGCATGTGGACCCTGACCAGCGTCGGCCGGTCGGCGGCGGGATGCCCCCTGACCAGCGCCAGATGGAGTTCGTTGTCCACCATATCCTGGTAGGCAACCAGCCGAAAATTGCCGAATTGCGTGGGAAAATTACACTCACTCACCCGTTCGATAGTGGTCTCGTTTCGTATTCTGTAGTGAATCAGATCGGCAATGGTCCCAATCTTCAGGCCGAAGTCTGCAGCGAATTTCTCCAGATCGGGACGGCGGGCCATGGTTCCGTCCTCATTGAGGATCTCAACGATAACCGAAGCCGGCGAATGACCCGCGAGACGCGACAAATCACAGCCCGCCTCTGTGTGACCGGCACGCACCAGTACGCCACCGGGTTGCGCCATCAGAGGAAAGATATGTCCCGGCTGGACGAGATCCTGCGGTTTTGCATCTTGGGCCACGGCTGCTCGGATGGTAGTGGAGCGGTCCGCTGCGGAAATCCCTGTAGTGACCCCATCCGCCGCCTCAATGGACACCGTGAAGTTAGTGGCAGAAAGTTCATCATCGGTAGTGACCATCAGTGGCAGCCGCAGCTGGCTGCACCGCTCCTTGGTGAGAGTCAGACAGATCAAACCACGCCCATAACGGGCCATGAAATTGATGGCGTCCGCTGTCACGCACTCAGCCGCCATCACCAAATCGCCCTCGTTTTCACGATCCTCATCGTCCATGATGATGACCATCTTCCCCTGCCTCAGGTCGTCAATGATCTCTTCTGTGGTGTTAAGCGCCATGTACTACCCATGAAATTGTGTTCAAAGTTAACCGCTTATTGTAACAGAGCAATCTGAACAGGGCATCTGAAATTCATCCACCAGGTTCCTGTGCATTGATTCCAGGTGGCAGGATCAGTTGCCGGTCGACTCCTCCCATGTGATCTATTTGTGATGATTTCGTGACCGGAAATGGAAGTTAGAGGTACAGACTCTCATACACAGTAAAAATACCACCCCGATCTCAAAGAGGAGAAGATCATGAAAAAAACCCTGACCGCCATAGCTGCATCTGTCGGCTTGCTTATCTCTGCAAACACCTTGGCAGACGGAAGAAAAATCAATATTGAGGTCACGAATCTGACAAACGCCGTCTACTTCACACCACTGCTGGTAGCCGCCCACAACCGCAATACCCACCTGTTTGAGATCAGCGCACCAGCCTCCGCCAATCTGCAGGCGATGGCGGAGGGTGGCAACATCGATGGTCTGATAGGCGATCTGGAAGCAGCCGGCGGCGAGTATGTCGCCAATCCGGCTTCCGGCCTGTTGGCGCCGGGCGCCAGTACCGAGGCGGTCATCGACAGGCCAAGGAAGAGAAACCGATACCTCTCGATCGTGGGTATGCTTCTACCCACCAATGACGGCTTCGTCGGCCTTGATGGGTTGAGAATCCCCAAGAAAAAAGGGACTTACACCTACTACTTGCACGGCTATGATGCCGGTACCGAAGCGAATGACGAAATCATTACCGGTGGTGGCGCTCCGGGGACACCGGGAATACCGGCCGATCCCGGTGGTAATGCAGGGAGTGGGGGTGTTGCCTCAGTGGGAGCGGATCACAATCAGACAGTCCATCTGCATCGGGGCGTGATCGGTGATGACGATCCATCGGGCGGCATAAGCGACCTCGACGCCAGGGTGCATACCTGGCAGGGCCCCGTGGCCCGTTTGGTGCTGCGCATCAATGAAGACGACTAAAGCGGCAGCCTAACTTCGAATAAAACCGCGCTTCTTAAGCAGTGTCTCGGTCACCCCCGAGACACTGCGTTTTGTCTCCTCTCCACCCAACACCAGGCGCTCCAGGTAGCGAGCAACCAGATCGACTTCAAGATTGACTTCGCTGCCTACCCGGTAGTTTTCCATAATGGTCTGTCTCAGTGTATGGGGAACGATGTTCAAATCAAAACCGGATCCCTCCACGCCGTTCACTGTCAGGCTTACCCCATCGACACAGATCGATCCTTTATGGGCAATATAGCGCGCCAGGCCTGCCGGCGCTTCTATTCTGAAACGTATCGAGCGGGCGTCATCCCGCCGTTCCACCACACGCCCCACACCATCCACATGACCACTCACCAGATGCCCCCCCAGGGGGGTACTCAGGGTCAACGCCTTTTCCAGGTTCACCGGACTCCCGGGTTGCAGTTTCTCAAGCGTGGTGAGTGAGAGTGTCTCCCGTGAAACATCGGCGCTGAAGCCCTCTTGCGAAAAATCGATCACTGTCAGGCAGATACCGTTGGTGGCGATGCTGTCACCCAATGTCACATCGCTCATATCGAGCTGGCCGCCATTGACTGTCAAGCGCAGATCGCCCTGTCTGGTCTCAATGCCGGCGATCGCGCCGACTGCCTGGATGATACCGGTAAACATGCTCAGCCCCCAGTTTCACTAAGTCTTGCGGTAATACGAATATCGGTTCCAACCTGACGTAAATCCGTCACCTGCAATGCGATTCGATCGGCCATTCGCGCAATACCGGGGAGAAGAAAGAGGCCTCGTCCCTTGTTTCCCATCAGATGCGGCGCCTGATAGATTATCAACTCATCCACCAGACCCTGTTCCAGCATCGCGCCGGCCAGGGTCGCCCCCGACTCCAACAGAACCTCATTGATCTCCTGTTCTCCCAGAAAGCGTATTACCTGGTGTAGATCGAGTCGCTGTTTGTCTCCCGGCAGCCTCACAATTTGCGCGCCGGCAGCCTCCAGTGCGGCGCCATGGACCGGTTGCTCGTCACTGCAGATAATCAGCGTGGGTCCCGGCAAACCGAGCATTTTAGCGTCCCCCGGTGTAGCAAGTTCAGGATCCAGCACCACCCGAACCGGGTGTGGGATCGGAACACCTTCCTCGAGACCCAGCTCCATCGCGGACAAGCGAACATTCATAGAGGGATCATCGGCCAGCAGGGTCCCTACACCCGTGAGTATGGCTGCACTCTGGGCGCGCAACCTTTGCACATCCACCCGGGCTGCGGGTGAGGTTATCCATTGGCTCTCACCATCAGCCATGGCTGTGCGGCCATCCAGACTCATAGCCATTTTGCACCGTATATAGGGCAGCCCATGGATCATGCGCTTAATAAACCCCGGGTTGAGTGCCTCCACCTGTGACCGCATCACTCCCTCAGTGACCTGGATGCCGGCTTGACGCAACAGTTCCAGGCCTTGCCCCGCTACCAAGGGGTTCGGATCAGGCATCCCCACCACGACACGTTTCACACCCGACTCAATAAGGGCCTCAGTACACGGGGGTGTCCTGCCTTGATGGCAGCATGGCTCCAGGGTTACATAAGCTGTCGCCCCACTGGCGGCCACGCCTGCCTTTACCAGGGCATTACGCTCGGCATGGGGTTCCCCGGCACGCCGGTGGTAACCTTCGGCAATGACCTCACCCTCTTTGACGATCAGACATCCGACACGGGGATTTGGGTGAGTGCTGTACCAACCCAGCCTGGCAAGTTGAATGGCCCGCGCCATAAAGCGTTGGTCGAGGGCACTGTTCAACGCTTCTTTTCCTCGTCACGCAACAGTTCAAGCTGTCGCCGATGCTCTTCAGGACTCGGTTGTTGCTCCAGCTTTTCGATCTCTTCGCGAAAGGCATTCACGTCTTCAAATTTACGATATACGGAAGCGAATCTGACATAGGCAACCTGATCCAACCGCTTCAACTCATCCATCACCAGTTCGCCAATCGCCAGCGAAGCGACCTCCCGCTCACCACCTGCCATCAATTTTCGGGTAATGTGGTTGATTGCCGTATCCAGGTGCTCGGCGCTGACTGGCCTCTTTTCCAGTGCGCGAGCCATTCCCGCACGAAGCTTGCGACCGTCGAAATGGACCCGACTGCCATCCTGTTTTACCACCCAGGGAAGATTGAGTTCTGCCGTCTCGTAGGTAGTGAAGCGCTCCTTGCAGACCGTGCACTCGCGACGCCTGCGAATCTGATCACCCTCTCCTGCAAGTCGGGAGTCGATAACTTTTGTATCCTGGGCCCCACAGAATGGACAACGCATCTTTATAAATTTTGAATTTTAAATATTGAGTTTTGAAATTTAATGCTCACTCTGCACGCACCTACATCGCTTAATATCCGTGTGAAGCATGCACATTGCATTCAGCACTCAATATTCATCATTAATCCTTATAAACAGGATATTTGGCACAGATTGCGAGAACTTTTGCCCTGACTTCATCGATAACCGCCTGATCACCCCGACTGTCGATCACATCACACATCCAACCCGTCAATTCCACGCAATCCTTTTCGCTGAAACCACGGGTTGTAACCGCAGGTGTGCCGACCCTTATTCCCGATGTCACAAATGGCGACTGAGGATCATTGGGTACCGCATTCTTGTTCACAGTGATATTCGCCGCACCCAGCCAGGCATCAACATCTTTACCGGTCAGGCCTGCCTCGATGAAACTGACGAGGAAGAGATGATCATCCGTTCCCTTGGAGACCACATCATATCCCCGTTCCATGAAGACCTTGGCCATGGCACGCGCATTCTCGATGACATCCCGTTGATAGGCCTTGAATTCAGGTTCCATCGCCTCCTTGAAGGCCACAGCCTTGGCCGCGATAACATGCATTAACGGGCCACCCTGTGTGCCTGGAAAGACCAGAGAATTAAGCTTCTTTTCGATTTCCGGATTGGCCTTGGCCAGGATCAAGCCGCCACGTGGTCCACGCAGGGTCTTATGTGTGGTGGTCGTGGTGACATCCGCAATCTGTACAGGATTGGGGTAATGTCCGGCGGCTATCAGGCCGGCAACGTGGGCCATATCGACAAACAGATAGGCACCCACTTCATCGGCAATATCGCGAAATCGTTGCCAATCGACAACCCTTGAATAGGCTGAAAAACCGGCCACGATCATTTTCGGTTTATGCTCTCTGGCTAGGCGTTCAACTTCGTCGTAGTCGATTTCACCACTATCGGGATTCAATCCATATTGGATTGCATGATATATTTTTCCGGAGAAGTTGGGCTTGGCGCCATGGGTCAGATGACCACCATGCGCCAGACTCATGCCGAGTATGGTATCCCCAGGCTCACACAATGCCATATAGACCGCTGCATTGGCCTGGGAACCGGAATGGGGCTGCACATTGGCATAGTCCGCACTGAACAGTGCCTTGGCACGATCGATGGCCAGCTGCTCGGCAACATCGACATTTTCACAACCGCCATAATAGCGCTTCCGCGGATATCCCTCCGCATATTTGTTGGTCATCACTCCACCCTGGGCCTGCATGACCCTTGGGCTGGTGTAGTTTTCTGATGCTATGAGTTCAATATGCTCTTCCTGACGCCGCTCCTCCGCCTCTATGGCTGCCCAAAGTTCGTCGTCATAACCCTGAATCTGCATGCTTTTATTGAACATCTCGTTCTCTCCGGCCATAGTGGAAGGGCGGAAATATATCAAAATATCGGATCTGAGTCCTGTGCTATTGAGAGCGGCCTGATCGATCAAACCATCCCTATGGGAGGGATTTACGTACCATTGCCGAGAAGCGAGAGAAGACCCGATTGTTTGACCAGCATAATGATGTCTTCCCTCATTCCCATGACATGGATGAGTACGATACCGACGAACAGCAGAAACAGCAGGATAACGACGGATACGAAACCACCGATTTCAAGCCGCCGCTTCATCCTCACATCATCCGTCATTATTCTCGTTACCTGTCCCAGAACAGGAAACTCCAACTCCGCTCTGAGTGTGCGCATATCAAAATAGACGGGCTTTATTGTCGACAGCAGGAATGCCAGGCCTCCACCAATACCCAATGCACCCAACAGGACCAGGGCGGACAACAGCAGTCGTTTTGGACCAATGGGGAGTATGGGGACCTTGGGCGGCTCAACAATTCTGAATTTTAGATTGTCGCCGGCCTCGTCGGCCTGTTCCGACATCCTCGCCGATTCGAGCCTTTGCACCAATTCCTGGTAGTTCTCTTTATTGATGGAGTAGTCACGGTTCAGCCGGGTCAACTCCGCTTCAACTTTAGGCAGGGTATCCAGTTTCTTTTTGAGTTCACTGACTCGGGCTTGATACTCATCATGACGCAGCCGAATCGTTCTCAATTCGACCTCTGATTGGCGATAGGAGAGTTTCAACTGCTCTAACGCCGTCGACACGGAACTCGGTGCAGTAAGCGAACTCGCCGCCACGGGGGGTGCCGCAGCCGCCTGCTTTTTCAAATCCTCGATGGTTTCCTTCAACTCCTGAACATCCGGATGCTCTTCCGTATACCGCAGAAGCAGTTCATCCAGGCGTGTCTGCATCGCGAGCAAACGCTGTGCCGTCGGCGAATCGGCATTTGCGGATACACCAAGACTGGCTCTCCTCTGCTCCTCTTCCGCAAGCGTTGTCGTGTATTGCCGCTTAAGCTCGTCACGTCGAATCCGGGCCTCTTTGAGTTGCAGCTGAATTTCCTCATGTCCCGTCCTGGCCTCTTCAAGTCGTTGGAATATACCAGCCCCTTCCCGGGGCAAGGTATCGACATTCTTGCGTTTGAATTCAGTCAGCTTGTTTTCGGCCTCGACAAGTCTGGTTTCATATTCCCGTATCTGCTGTTGCAGAAACTTTTGCGCGGCATCCGACTCGATACGGGTATCGCCCAATGCGCTCTCGACAAAGATGTCGAGCAATACCTGTACCACTTTTTGCGCCATGAAACGGTCACTATAGATATACCTGATGGTATAGAAATTCTCCGTTTCACGTGTACCTGGAATACGTCGTCGATCGACATCGATTACGATGGTTTTCCTTAGCCAGTCTATAAGTTGTTCGCGCTCTTCATGGTTTGTAGCGAGGTGATCCAAGTCCGTTTGGAGTATCAGCTTTTGTAGATTCTCATGACTCAGCAGGGTTCTGGTCATCAGGTGCAGACGTTGATTCATGTCGTTTTGCACCGCCAGACCCTCGAGAAGCGGCCGCAGCACGCTCTCGGTATCCACATACACCTTTGCTTCGGATTCATATTTATCAGGCAGTATGAATATTGCCGCCCAGCCAATCAAAGCAACTGCCCATGCGACCGCAACCGCCGGCCATCTAAAGCGCCATGCCGACCGAATATAATTCTTTATCTGTAAAATAATATCGTTCATTTACCTGAGTTGAATATGCAATGGTTAACAGCGCTTCCACTCGATTCCATAGCCAAGCCTGATTATGTTATTTTTCCCTGATGAATCACCGTCCCTGGAAACTTCATCCTTATCCATCCGTTCAGTCTATATAGTCCAACACAGCTAATCCAGCTTTAGATACCATTCAATTCATCGGTGTGGCAAGCTGCTGATTTCACTTCTTTCCAACCCGCATTGCCGGAATTATCCCGATACGCAATCCATCGATGGAAGGGAATTCCGACATATACCCTGATTAGAGTACAACACACTCCGCTTGGATGGCTTGATTGGATCTGCATCCGGTATCAAGCCCTCGCCTGACAGACACTACCCGGCAGCCAGGTAATCCGCCTACCAATCTATTGAATTTTTTATTTAAAATCAATAGATTAAATAAAAAAAGGCATCGATGACAACACTAATTCGGGGGGTTATTACCCACATTTAAGCTATATTATGCTACGAGAGGCATGACAGGCGTATGTAGCGCCATGGCCTCTCATGCCTGACACATCTGACAGACAAACCGGCAGTAATCACCCAATAGACAACACGGCATCGAGAAAGGTCAGACACCATGAATGGCAACTTGAAGTGTGTTGATGGTTTGTACTACCCGGAGTTCCATGCCGGCTGGGGTGGTTGTGCCGAAGAGTTGTTTCACTATACATCAAGATATTTTGTCTGTACTCAGGCTTTTCTAAGGAACCTCGCGGATCAACGCCAATTCAATATGTCCGGTTACCAGGCCAACAATCTGAGCAAAACGCAACGACACCTGATGGCTGCGATACTTGCTTGCGAACCAAACCTGCAATCCGCCCGAGGCATTACCCAGATAGTCCGATCTGTAATCAACGGTGAGACCGACATCAGTGAAGCCCTTGCTGAGACCTATAGGAAATATCTGAATGTGATACCGGAGGATGTGGAACTCGTCTATTCTTGCCGGGCTCATCATCACAACCAACCGGATGTCGCCCCCCTCGATCCCTTCCTGAATCTCGCCGGTCGCTTGAATCTGCCGGTAGCGGTACACCCACATCATCTTGAGGTACCGTTGAAGGCACTGGCGCAGCACCTCGACTCACCCAACTCCTCCCTGCGTAACAGCCTCCAGGAGGCGATTCTAAATCTCCATTTCGCCGGTTATGCACTCAAGAATCATCCAGGATTGACCCACAAGTCCGCACGTATATTGGGAGATGAACACTCTCTCTGAAAACCGGTTTGGTTCACACCCTGATCGGGTAGCGAAACAGAGGCCGTAAATGAGTGCCAATCACCGTTAACAAAACATACTGGATACTGCTCGCTGCAGTGCCTTCAATCCACCCAGACCCGGGCATTGCGAAACAGTCGCAGCCATGGGGCGTCCTCGTCCCAATCATCCGGGTGCCAGGAGTACTGAACCGTACGGGTGACACGCTCCGGATGCGGCATCATAATCGTCACCCGACCATCCTTGTTACAAAGCCCCGCGATCCCTTCGGGAGAACCGTTTGGATTGGCCGGATAACGGCTCGCCATTTCACCATTGTTTTCGAGATAGCGCATCACCGTGAGTTCACCCGCATCCTGCAGATGCTGCGGGTCGTTGAACTCGGCGCGCCCCTCGGCATGGGCCACAACGATCGGTATTCTGGAACCGCTCATTCCGTTCAAAAGGATGGATGGTGTGTCACAGATCTCTACAGTGACAAGTCGCGCCTCGAACTGTTCGGATCGGTTACGCACGAAATGGGGCCAGTGATCGGCGCCAGGAATCAGTTGATGCAGATTGGAGAGCATCTGACAGCCGTTGCAGACCCCAAGCGCGAAGCTATCCTGGCGGTTGAAAAAGGCTTCGAACTCATCCCTGGCCCGGCTGTTGAACAGGGCGGATTTGGCCCAACCCTCTCCCGCGCCCAATACATCCCCATATGAAAAACCGCCGCAGGCCACCAGGCCTCTGAAACCACTCAGGCCGACACGACCCTCGATGATATCCGACATATGCACATCCACACACTCGAACCCGGCGCGGTGGAAGGCAGCCGCCATCTCCAGCTGCCCGTTGACGCCCTGCTCACGCAATATCGCCATCGGCGGCCTGATACCGGTGGCCACCATCGGTGAGGCGATATCTTCATCAGGATCGAAGTTGAGTTTTATCTGGATACCGGGATCCGCCTCAGCGATACGATCATACTCCTCCTGAGCGCAGTCAGGGTTGTCGCGCAATGCCTGCATCTGACGCGTGGTCTCCGACCAGGCCTGTTGTAATTCTACCCTGGCGGCACTCAGCACCTTTTTTCCAGCCCGTGTGAATTCAATCCGGTCATCACCGTTGAGGGTTCCGATCACATGGCTACAGCGTCCCAGCCCATCATCGCTTAACATCTTCAATACTTCATCGGTATCACGGTGAGGCACTTGTATCACCGCCCCCAACTCCTCACTGAAGAGTATGGCAAGGTCATCGTCCCCCAGATCATCGATCTCCACACTCACTCCACAACGACCGGCGAATGCCATTTCACAGATTGTTGTGAACAGTCCACCGTCCGAACGGTCATGATAGGCCAATATCAGATCGTTCTGGTTGAGTTCCTGAATCAGTGCGAAAAAGCGTCGCAAGGCATCCGGATCCTCCAGGTCGGCGCCGTGGTGGCCAATCTGTTGATAGACCTGGGCCAACGCGGTGGCCCCCAGGCGGTTCTTTCCCTTTCCCAGATCGATCAGAATCAAATCGGAATCCCCGGCATCGCTACGCAACATCGGCGTTTGGGTGGACCTGATATCCATCACCGGGGCAAAGGCGGAGACGATCAGGGAAAGGGGTGCAGTCACCGCAAGCTCCTGGTCGCCCTCATGCCATACCGTCTTCATCGACATAGAGTCCTTACCCACCGGGATGGCGATACCCAAGGCCGGACACAACTCCATACCCACCGCCTTCACCGTTTCATAGAGCTTCGCATCCTCACCGGGATGTCCGGCCGGCGCCATCCAATTGGCAGAGAGCTTGATATCGGAGAGTTTTTCGATTCTCGCCGCCGCTATATTGGTAATCGCTTCACCGATCGCCATGCGTCCGGATGCAGGGGCATCCAGCAGTGCCAGCGGGGTCCTCTCTCCCATCGCCATGGCCTCACCGGTGTAGCCCATCAGCCCGGAGGATGTCACTGCCAGATCAGCAACCGGGACCTGCCAGGGCCCCACCATCTGATCACGATTCACCATGCCGGTGATCGAACGATCGCCGATAGTGATCAGGAAAGTCTTATTGGCCACAGTCGGCAGCTGCAGCACCCTCAGGGCAGCCTGTTTGAGATCGACACCGGAAAAATCGAGCTGTTGTTTTTGAAAGGTCTTGCGTCGCACATCCCGCAGCATGCGCGGTGGTTTACCGAACAGCAGGCTCATCGGAATATCGATGGGATTATTGTCGAAATGGGCATCACCCAAAACCAGATGCTCCTCATCCATCGCCTCGCCGACGATAGCATAGGGGCAGCGTTCACGCTCACAGATCGCCTTGAACTCATCCAGTTTATCCACATCGATGGCCATGACATAGCGTTCCTGGGACTCATTGCACCAGATTTCCATCGGTGACATTCCGGGATCGTCATTTGGCACTGTGCGCAGCTCGAAACGGCCGCCTAATGCGGCGTCGTGAACCAGCTCCGGCAAGGCATTGGAGAGGCCACCGGCACCCACATCGTGGATAAACAGAATCGGATTGGCATCACCCCGCACCCAACAGGCATCGATCACCTCCTGACAGCGACGCTGCATCTCCGGGTTTGAGCGTTGGACGGATGCAAAGTCGAGATCCTCTGCAGAAGTACCGCTGGCCATGCTGGAAGCCGCGCCGCCGCCAAGGCCGATCAGCATGGCCGGGCCCCCGAGGACAACCAAGGGTGATCCGCTGGGAAAGCCACCCTTTTCGATATGTTCGGCGCGGATATTCCCTAAACCACCCGCCAACATGATCGGTTTGTGATATCCACGCAACTCCTCTCCAACCGGCCCGGGCACCCGGGCCTCATATGTGCGGAAATATCCATTCAGGTTCGGGCGGCCGAATTCATTATTGAATGAAGCGGCGCCGATCGGACCCTCCAGCATAATATCCAGGGCGGAAACGATGCGGCCGGGTTTGCCGTAGTCGACCTCCCAAGGCATTTCACCATCGGGAATACGCAGATTGGAGACTGAAAAGCCGCACAGGCCCGCCTTCGGCTTGGCGCCCTTTCCAGTCGCGCCCTCGTCACGAATCTCACCCCCGGAACCTGTGGCAGCCCCCGGATCGGGAGAGATCGCCGTTGGGTGGTTGTGGGTCTCCACCTTCATTAGAATGTGGATATCCTCCTGGCCGAAGCTGTAGACATTGGTTTCCGGATCAAGCACGAATCGCTCTGCGCTCGGACCGCTGATGACTGCGGCATTGTCCTTGTACGCCGAAAGGACTTCAGCTGGCGAACTGTCGGTCGTATTGCGAATCATCTCAAACAGAGATCGCTGCTGATGCTCTCCATCGATAATCCAGTCTGCGTTGAATATCTTATGCCTGCAGTGTTCTGAATTGGCCTGGGCAAACATCATCAGTTCCACATCGGTGGGATTACGTTGCAGGGACTGAAAGCTCTCCACCAGATATTCGATCTCGTCATCCGACAGTGCAAGGCCCAACTCCGTATTGGCATTCTGTAATGCCCTCTCCCCACCTCCCAGAATATCCACTTGGATGTATTGCTTAGGCTCGGCACGATTGAATAGGCAGGTCGCATCCTCAGCATCCGACAGCACAATTTCGGTCATGCGGTCACGCAACTGTTCGGCCGCAATCACATACTGTTTACTGTCAAGCCCCCTTTCATCCAGGGTCAGATAGAATGCCAAGCCGCGTTCCAGGCGTTGTATTTTCTGTAAGCCGCAGTGGTGGGCGATATCGGTGGCCTTGGTAGACCAGGGCGAGAGAGTGCCGGGTCGTGGGACCACCAACAATAGTGTGCCATCATGCCGTATATCAGGCATGGCAGGCCCATAGCGCAACAGATTGTCGAGTACTGCCCTCTCTCTCTCATCGAGGGATTGGTTGACATCGGCAAAATGGAGATACTCCGAGACAACACCCACTTTTCCGTTTAGTAAACCGGAGAGACGTTGGGCGAGTTTCTGTAGACGAAATTCAGAGAGGGCTGGCGCACCACGGAGAATCAACATTGGGCCTTTATCCTGCAGGTCGGAAAAAGCACAATGATACTCGAAAAACACCAATTAAGAGAGCACCGTAATCCATGAGTAACATACTGATAGCCATCTCGCTGATCATCCTCCTGGCACTGGGCGTCGCCGCACTCTTTCTCGCCGGCGGCAGTCACAAGTCCTCATCCGCGGAGGATCCCAGCGAAGAAGATTAAGGGCTGTTGAATCCAATCCAATCGGTTATGCAAATTGTTACATTATGATTGGATTGATTTTTCTCAATGAAAGAAAAGTCCGTGGATGGTGAAATAGTGCCAAGTCAGCCGAAACTGCATTGTGACGGCGGCTTATCTCCTCCATCCTCCTTTGGTATAGCCACTTCGGCCTGGTGTCGGAGTGGTTTTTTTTTCGCGATCGCCCTCTCAACTCATGATATTAACGTGGCGACCAAATATGTCGTGTTGATAATACATCACTCATTGACCGTTATCTGCCGTACATCTTGATCGAACGTAACAGGCGCTCGGCAGTGCCGTGCTTAATCTGTTCCCAATCGAATCTCCAATCCCAATTGCCCTCAGTGGTGCCCGGAGTGTTCATCCGGTGAACCCCATCAAGACCCAGCACATCCTGGAAAGGGATTACCGCCAGATTTGCCCTGGAAGACAGGGCAGCACGAATCAGAGGCCATGGCATGGCCTCACGCGGCTTGCCCAGATAGTCATCGACAAACTCGCGGGTTCCGTCATCAAGCCCCCTATACCAGCCCAGGGTGGTGTCATTGTCGTGGGTTCCGGTATAGACCACCGAGTCGCGGGTGTGATGGAACGGGAGGTAGGGGTTATCCGCTCCCCCGGAAAAAGCAAACTGCAGGATCTTCATGCCGGGCAGATGATAGGCCTTGCGCAACGCATCCACCTCCGGTGTGATCACGCCCAGATCCTCTGCCACCAGCTCCAGATCCGGCAGATCTGTATAGAGTTGTTCGAACAATCTTTCACCGGGAGCCTCCACCCACCTGCCATTGACCGCCGTCTTTTCCTCTGCCGGTATCTCCCAATAGGCTTCAAATCCCCGAAAATGATCGATACGCAAAAAATCGAACAGGGTTGACTGAGCCCTGAGACGTTCGATCCAGAACGAAAAATCATCCGCTTCCAGCCTTTCCCAGCAATAAAGCGGATTACCCCAGCGCTGCCCGGTATCGGAAAAATAGTCGGGAGGCACACCGGCAACCACCCTGGGATGACCATCCTCGAGCAGATCAAAGAACTCGCGATGGGCCCACACTTCAGCACTATCATGAGCCACGAAGATGGGCAGATCGCCAAATAGCAGTACCCCACGCTCATTGGCATAGTGCTTCAGATTCATCCACTCGGTAAAAAACAGATATTGTTCAAAACGAATAACGTCAATGGTCTCTGTGAAGCGTGCTCTTGACTCTGCAATCGCCTGTGGTTCCCTGTCCCTCAGGGTGGTATGCCATTCCCACCAACAGCCCCCCTCTTCCTGGTGCAATGCCTGGAACAGGACATAATCCTCAAGCCAATGCTTCTGCTCTGCTACAAAGCGTTGGTAATCGTCCCTATCACCCTTATCGGCGCGCTCCTTAAACCCTTCCCAAGCCAGTTTTATGGCATAGCCTTTCACTGCGTCGGAGAGTACATCCTCACTTTCGGGTATAGCTTCAAGCCAACCCTTTTGCAGTGGCAGCTCCAGACTTATCAGGCGGGGATTGCCGGCATAGACGGAGCTGCTCTGATAGGGTGAATTGTCATGCATGGTGGGCCCGATCGGCAGAATTTGCCAGACGCTCACTCCCGAGGAGACCAGGAAATCGACGAAATGATAGGCATCTCTGCCCAGATCCCCAACCACACCCGGTCCTGGAAGGGATGTGATATGTAAAAGAATGCCTGCCCGGCGACGGGTCAAAATCTGATGGACTGGCCGAAAATTTTCTTCGGCAACATTATTCATTCACGTATCTCATCACTTCAATCATTTTTCTTCATTACCCCACCCAGGGATGGATTACCACTTCCTACGGCAAAGACTTGAGATAGATATTCGGGTTTGGGTTCTCCCAGCAGGTCGAAAAGGTAGGAAAGCTGGCTGCGAAACAGCTGTTCGAAATCGCTGACGGTTTCACCTGGATTATAGTCTCCAAACCACCAGAACCAATCAGACCCCTCACAGATCGCTAACTGTTTTTCCAACTCCGCCAACTTTCGCTTGCTGAATTTATTCTGCGCCAACACGCGATCATATACCTTCTTCGCATCCCCCAGCAGATCCCAGGCGCGATTCTTGTCCTTGTCGCCGATCCAGGTAGTGAAGGTGCCGTAAACCCAACTGCCCGCCACCAGTTTCGAGAGTCTGGGAGGCGGCTGCTGTTGACGATCCAGTACTTCAGAGAATGTGGTTAGAGATAACCGGGGATGTTGTGACAGACGTTCGTACATGGCCCGTAGAAAGTAGCATCCATTGTAGGGGTAGTATTCCCAGGCATTCTCCCCGTCCATGATTATCGAGACCACGGCATCAGGATTGTCCTGACAGGCATCGGCGATATTTACAAGATGGTTTATCAAATCCCCCACCGCGTCGTCGGAATGCCACTCACCGTAGGTGAATCCGATCAGATCGGAGAGGCCATCGTCCCGAAAGAACATATTCAGATGGCCTTCCTGGACACAGTAGGCCGAATGCACCCAATTATCGGGAAGGGGCATATCGCCGCCTCCGGCCATCAGGCTGTTACTCAATACCTGTTGGCCGGTGGCCGCCCATTCAAAGCCCTCCTCCTCCAGCATCTTCAGGGTCGCCTCACTGACTCCACCCTCTGAAGGCCAACACCCTTTAGGCTTAAAGCCGAAATGCTTCTCGAATACGTCGATGCCTTTACGCATATGCCAACGGGCCCGGGATTCACCACCTGGATACTCCTCCAACCCGGGCATAGCAATAGTCGGCAAGGCCTCTTTGGCGGCATTTATATCTGTCAGCAGGGGAATGATCGGGTGGGCGTAGGGTGTTACCGAAAGCTCTACCTGGCCCTGATCCGCCAGTTTTGCGTAACGCTGGGTGAGATTGCTCAAAATCTCCCAGATCAACTCGATCATACGACGCCGGTCGTCCTGGTCGAAACCATGCCCCTTTGCCTGCAAGGACCGCACCCGAATATCGTTCATCCGCTGGCATTCGCCGACCCAGGACAGATGGTACCAGATCAAAAGATCGACCAGATATTGATCATTGAAATAGGCAATCATGGCCTCGTTTTCCAATGCATGCTTGGCCAGCGCCGCCAATTCACTGAAATGCTTGAAACGACTGATGAGGCGGTTTTCATTGGCCTTGAGACAGGCGGAAATAATTACCTTGCGGGATACCGTATCCACCGGAAGTCCCGGTCCGGCGAGCGCCGCCAGTAACGGATCGCGAATCAAAGTACCTTTATTCAGCCAGGCCTTGATCTGGGTAGCATAGTCATCGATCTGTTCCAACAAGACAGGGGCAAAATTCACCACCGCCTTGGCATCCGGCGTGTGCTCCAGATGGGCCACCATATCAGAGTAGTCTTTGATGCCGTGCAGATAGACCCAGGGTAACAGGTACTCACTATCATCCGGCCCCTTATAGTAGGGCTGATGCATGTGCCAGCATAAGACAACCTGCAAGCGGTTGTCCGGCTCTAAATCATCTGACATGGTGGATTACCTGGCCTAACATTTCCGGCGTCACCAATACGACACCCTTTTCACTGACATAAAAGCGTTCCGCATCCAGGTCCGGGTCCTCACCGATGACCGTGCCCTCCGGTATATCACAACCACGATCGATCACCGCTTTGCTGATACGGCAGTTGCGTCCGATGTTAACATCCGGCAAAACAACGGTTTCATTCACTTCACTGTAGGAATTGACACGCACATTGGAAAAAAGCAGTGAGTTCGTTACTTTGGCGCCCGATATGACACATCCGCCGGAAACCATGGAATCAACCGCCATGCCTCTACGCTCATCGTCATCAAAAACAAACTTTGCGGGCGGTAACTGCTCCTGATAGGTCCAGATCGGCCAACTACGGTCATAGAGATTGAGGGGGGGTGTAACGCCAATCAGCTCCAGATTGGCCGTCCAGAACGCATCAATCGTACCCACATCCCGCCAGTAGGCCTGCTTACCGCTGGTGGCATCTCTGAAACGATAGGCCATCACGCGGTATTTCTCGATCACTTTGGGTATGATGTCCTTGCCGAAATCGTGGGATGAGTTGGGCATATCCGCATCTTTTATCAACTGTTCAAACAAGAACTTACGGTTAAACACATAGATTCCCATCGAGGCCAGAGCCTCATTCTCCTTACCTGGAATCGGCTTCGGATTGGCGGGTTTCTCATGGAAATCGACCACCCATCCGTCACTATCCACCGTCATCACACCAAACTCTTTGGCACTCTCCAGATCGACCGTGAGGCAGCCAACGGTCATATCGGCGCCGGATTCCACATGTTCGGCGATCATGGTGCCATAATCCATTTTATAGATGTGGTCTCCCGCCAGAACCAATACATAGTCCGGGTTGTGGCTGCGGAGGATGTCCAGATTTTGGTAGACCGCATCAGCCGTACCCTCGTACCAGCTGCTTTCAATGCGCTGCTGGGCCGGGAGCAATTCCACGAATTCACCAAATTCACCCCGCAGAAAGCCCCAACCACGCTGAATATGCAACAACAGTGAATGGGCTTTGTATTGCGTCAGTACCCCCACCTGGCGAATACCGGAATTGATACAGTTGGAGAGGGGGAAATCGACGATCCTGAACTTCCCTCCGAAGGGTACCGCAGGCTTCGAACGCCATTTAGTCAGATGCTTGAGTCGGGAACCGCGTCCACCCGCCAGTATCAGGGCAAGCGTATTGCGAGTCAGCCGGCTGACGAAACGCGGACTCTGTTCAGTCATCGATCACTCCTCCATTGCCAAAGCTGGCCAAAAATTACTGCAAATCCTACTCGTGAGTAGCTAGCGCCTGTTAACACTCATCCAATCGGCCCTAGTTTAATTATGTGCCCCGCTCTCAAATTGAGAATGAACCTGTTGATGAGACGGAAGTGTTGGTATGTTAACATCATGTCCCCTTCAAGGCGTACCGTTCAAAGCAGGTTTCTTAAAGTTTATGATGAGTAAAATTCCAGTGGCGTTGAAACGGATTATTGATGCCCGTCACCATGATCCATTCGAGGTGTTGGGCAGACATGTCCATGGTGACGACTGTCGCATCAGGGTATTCATGCCACAGGCGGAAAAAGTCACTTTGGAGGATGGACAGCACCCTTTCAGGCGTCTTCAAGGCACCGATTTTTTTGAGCTGGAGACAGCGGCTGACAAGGTCGATGAGCACTATCGGCTGGAGTGGCAGGACAAATCAGGGCAGATCCGTAAAACCTACGATCCATACTGTTTTCCACCCCTTTTGCCGGAGTTCGACCTCCACCTATTCAGCGAAGGCAAGCACCGTCATGCCTACCGCTTCTTTGGCGCCCACCCGTATGAAACAGTCGGGATAAGCGGGATACTGTTTGCCGTCTGGGCGCCGAACGCCGCCAGAGTTTCCGTGGTGGGTAATTTCAACCATTGGGACGGACGGGTTCACCCCATGCGTTCAAGGGGAGGCTCCGGTGTCTGGGAGCTGTTCATTCCCGAACTGGAGCATGGCAGTTTGTACAAATTCGAAATCCGCACTCAGGACGGACACATCTCACTGCGTACAGACCCCTATGGCAATTTTTTTCAATGCCGCCCTGACACAGCGGCCATCGTGGTCTCTGACAGTGACTATGAGTGGGGTGACGGGGAGTGGATAAACAACCGAGCCACTTCCAACTGGCAACAGGAACCAATGTCTATCTATGAGGTCCACCTGGGATCCTGGCGGAGAGACGACCAGGGAGGATTCCTGAACTATCGCGACCTTGCCCACCAACTTACTGACCATGCCAAAAGGATCGGCTTTACCCACATCGAGCTATTGCCCATAACCGAGCACCCCCTGGACGGCTCATGGGGTTACCAGACAACTGGCTACTTCGCCCCTACCAGTCGATTCGGCGCGCCCGATGACTTCCGCTATTTCATCGATTACCTGCATCAAAACGGCATCGGCATCATCCTCGACTGGGTCCCCGCCCATTTCCCCCGTGATCGATATGCCCTGGCCAGATTCGATGGCTCTGCACTGTATGAACATGAGGACCCCCGCAAGGGTGAGCACCGGGATTGGGGCACTTTGATCTTTAATTTCGGCCGCAACGAGGTACGAAACTTTCTCATCTCCAGCGCCATCTACTGGCTGGAGGAGTTTCACATCGACGGCTTACGTGTCGATGCGGTTGCCTCCATGCTCTATCTCGATTACTCCCGAGAACCCGGAGACTGGGTGCCCAATCAGTACGGGGGACGGGAGAATCTTGAGGCGGTTGACTTCCTGCGGGAACTCAACAGCGTCACCCATGACTTCCACCCGGGAACACTGATGATCGCGGAGGAGTCCACTGCCTGGCCTCAGGTGTCGCGCCCGACCTGGCTGGGGGGACTGGGTTTCAGCATGAAGTGGAACATGGGTTGGATGCACGATACGCTCTCTTACACCTCTCAGGATCCAATCTACCGCCACTATCACCACGATTTGCTGACCTTCGGGCTTCTCTATGCCTTCACCGAGAATTTCGTGCTGCCCTTCTCTCATGATGAGGTTGTCCACGGCAAAGGCTCGATGATCGACAAAATGCCCGGGGATGATTGGCAAAAATTTGCTAATTTACGTCTTCTCTATACCTATATGTTCACCTACCCCGGGAAAAAGCTCCTGTTCATGGGCAGTGAGTTCGCCCAGGGCCGTGAATGGAACGATAGTGAGGCCCTGGACTGGTTCCTGCAGGAGCACCCTTCCCATAAGGGGATAACCGCACTTCTGACCGATCTCAACAAGCTCTATCGAGAACAGCCGATACTGCACCAGATTGAATTCGAATATCCTGGCTTCGACTGGATCGATTGTCATGACAGCTCACAGTCGATTCTCAGCTATGTGAGAAAAGATCGGGACGGTAATGAAATACTGATCATCCTGAACTTCACTCCGGTACCGCGCGAGAACTATCGGATAGGCGTCAACTACCCCGGAAACTATTCGGAGATCTTCAATTCCGATTCTGAATTTTACGGGGGCAGCAACATGGGCAACGGCAGCGGATTGGTCTCCGAGGATATCCCCTGGATGGGACGCAACCAGTCGATAGCATTGACCCTGCCGCCTCTGGGGGCGATCCTGTTACACAAGCAAGAGGGTTGAAGCAAAACACCTCAACATTGAAATGAAACAGACTGACTAGCGCTTTCTATGTCGATGGAAGTATGTAATCAACCCCTGAGTGGAGCTGTCGTGCCGGGAGGACTGCTGTTCGTCCAACAGCTCAGGTAAAATCACGCCAGCCAGCTGTTTCCCCAATTCCACCCCCCATTGATCAAAGGAGTTGATCCGCCAGATGACACCCTGGATGAAGATCTTGTGTTCATACAAAGCGATTAGTGATCCCAGTCTTGACGGGGTCATCTTATCCACAAGCAGGGTATTTGAGGGTCTATTTCCGGGAAAGATCCGATGAGGCAGAAGATCCACGATCTGCTCAGGATCCAGGCCTGCCTGCTCCATCTCCTCCCGTGCTTCGGTACGTGTCTTACCAAGCATCAATGCCTCAGTCTGCGCCAGACAGTTGGCAAACAGTTTCTCGTGATGATCCCCTGTCTCGTTATGGCTGTTGACCGGAATAATGAAATCGCAGGGAATGAGCTGCGTTCCCTGATGGATGAGTTGGTAGTAGGCATGTTGCCCGTCGGTACCGGCCGTACCCCATACAACAGGACCGGTGGGATAATCGACAGGCCGTCCGAAGCGGGTGACGCGCTTACCGTTGCTCTCCATATCCGCTTGTTGCAAATAGTCAGGCAGATACCTCAGGTACTGGTCATAAGGGAGAATCGCATGAGTACGCATTTTGGCAAAATCGAGATACCAGATACCCAACAGCGCCATGATGACCGGCATGTTTTCAGAGAGATCGGCATGCAGGAAATGTTGGTCCATTTCATGGGCGCCTTCCAGCAGTTCAAAAAAATTCCGCATGCCGATTGCAATTGCGATGGGCAGGCCAATCGCTGACCAGAGTGAATAGCGTCCGCCAACCCAATCCCAGAATTCAAACATATTGGCGGTATCTATACCGAATCGAGATACCTCCTCAGCATTCGTCGAAACAGCAACGAAATGGCGAGCCACGGCCGCTTCATCATGAAGTTCATCCAACAACCATTTTCGAGCAGTTACCGCATTGGTCAAAGTCTCTTGTGTAGTAAAGGTTTTTGACGCAATGATAAACAGCGTGGTTTCCGGGTCCAGCGCACTAACGGTATCAACGATATGGGTACCGTCCACATTCGAAACGAAATGCATCCTCAGATCTGGTTTCTGATAAGGCTTGAGCGCTTCACAGACCATCAGTGGTCCCAGGTTGGAGCCACCGATGCCGATATTGACCACATCGCTGATCGGCTTTCCTGTATAGCCTTTCCATTCACCGCAGCGCACCGATTCGGAAAATGCCTCCATTCTCTGCAGTACGGCATTGACAGATGGCATCACATCCTCACCGTCGAACCAGATGGGTTGGTTGGAACGGTTTCGCAAGGCCACATGCAGCACCGCTCTATTCTCGGTGATATTCAACCGTTCGCCGGAAAACATGCGGCGGCGCCAACCGTCAACATCGACAGCCTGCGCCAATTCCAGCAGAAGATTCATCGATCTTGCGTTAATCCGGTTCTTTGAATAATCGAGCATGATCCCGCATTGCCGAATAGACATCTGCTCAGCTCTCTCCGGCCCCTGTTGAAACAGGTCACGCATCTGGAGTGGCTCGACCTCGGCCCAGTGCTTTTCGAGGGCCATCCATTCGTCTGTCTGATTTATCTCGGTCATGATCTAAATGCGTTATATATTTGAATATTAGTTCCAGTTTTTTACAAAAGGCGGCAGGTATAGCAAGATACCATATGACGTATCGTAAAGCTGTGAAGGTAAATGATAAAATAGCGCAACAAAACGACTGTCGATGCAGAATCTGCCGATTTAAGCGCATGCCTGTCAACAGCCCCAAAAAAAAAAGGACAATAAAAGGCCATGAAAATCCTCTTTACCAGCAGTGAAGCCACACCATTAATCAAAACAGGTGGCTTGGCTGATGTTGCAGGTAGCTTGCCTGCCGCACTTAATAACATAGGCCAGGATTGTCGCCTGATTCTCCCTGGTTATCCAGATGTGCTGGAAAAAGCGGACAATCTACAAAGCCTGGCACAACTGGAAATTACTGGCGAAACTTCGCCGGTCCGACTTTTACAGGGGAGCTGCGGTCCTCACAGGGTACCGCTGTATGTGATCGACGCACCCCACCGGTTCAACCGTGCAGGTAATCCCTATCTATCCCCCGAGGGTATGAACTGGCCCGATAATGCGGAACGTTTCAGCCTCTTCTGTCATGCGGTGGCAGAGTTGGCCCTGAACCGGATAGATCACGACTGGCAGCCCGATGTTGTACACGCGAATGACTGGCAGACCGGTCTCATCGCACCATTGCTCTCCACACAGGAAAATCGACCCGCAACCCTGTTTACAATCCATAATCTGGCCTATCAGGGCCTCTTCGATCATGCCACCTTTCTGCGCCTCGGACTCCCGGATGAACTTTGGTCATACCATCATCTGGAGTTTCATGACCAGCTCTCATTTATCAAAGGGGGAATCGCACTCTCAGACCGGGTAAACACGGTCAGCCCCAGCTATGCAGCAGAGATAAAGACAGCCGAGTTCGGTTATGGTCTTGAGGGACTGCTGAACCATCGAAAAGACCATTTCAGCGGGGTTCTCAATGGGATCGATTACCACGAGTGGGATCCGCTAAACGACCGGCATATCGACACCCCCTACTCCGCTGAAAGCTTTGCCGACAAACGCAACAATAAACTGGCATTGCAACAGGAATACGGACTTCCCGAGGATGAGAATATCCAACTATTCGGTTATATCGGCCGATTGGTTGATCAGAAGGGTGTCGACCTGATTCTTCAGGTTTTGCCCGGCATTATGGATGCCGGGGCTCAAATGGTCATGCTGGGTTCGGGCAACAAAGATCTTGAGCACGCACTGGAGAAAATCAGCAACCGCTATCACAGCCGTGTCGGGGTATTTATCGGATATGATGAAGGCCTGTCACACCGTATCGAGGCAGGGTGCGATTCATTCATCATGCCCTCCCGCTTCGAACCCTGCGGATTGAATCAGATGTACAGCTTGAGATACGGTACTGTCCCCATCGTTCGCCGCACTGGCGGTCTCGCCGATACTGTGGTTGACGTCAATCCAACAACCCTCGTAAATGGCAGCGCAACAGGCTTCGTCTTCGACGATGCAGATGGCAGCAGCTTGTGGGGGGCCGTGGAACATGCAATCAATTTCTATCGACGCTCGGCCACGGACTGGGAAATTCTTGCCAGGACAGGGATGCTGCAGGACTTCAGTTGGGAGGCCAGTGCTCAACACTACCTGGAACTTTACCAGACAGCCATCGATGAGCCCGGCCTCTAGGATCTGTTAACACTAATCCTGTATCAACCTCATGGAGTGGCAAACACCTCACTCTCCGCAAGCCCTACATTAAGTGTTACAGGGCTAACCTGGTCTACGGTAAATCTCAGGCTGATTACACTTCGGGGTGCTATAAAAATCTCCTACGATCCACGGTCTGTGCCGTACCCCATGTCAACTCGATCCATGCACCTGCCCCTTCTCCTGAAGATGCCCATTCACGATGGTAATCGACTGGCCACCCCGTCACGATACCATCTATTGCCTTTTGCGCCATTTGGGTTGAACCAGCATTTTCTGATGGTGCGGTAACGCTGCTGGCAATAGGTGCAATGTAACTGTTGGTAACGCCGGTTGGGAAAGCTAGGCTTCACGGCGTCATACAGGATAGTCTGTTTTGATGGCGCTGTGCTCCTCTGCCGACTTCGCGCCTCAGATTCGGAAAGAAATACGTGGTGGTTAGCGTAATAAGGCCCTAAGCAGCCTGTATAGGTATAGCGTCGCCAGTCCCAGTTACCCTGTTCTCTTCATCGAGATAGACCAGGGTGGGTTTGAATGTGGACATCTCATCGCTGTCCAGGCCGGCATAGGCGCAGATGATGACTCGATCTCCCGGTTCGGCCTTGTGTGCCGCCGCACCATTGACGGAAATCACGCGCGATCCCGCCTCCGCAAGTATGGCGTAAGTTGTAAAACGTTCGCCATTGGTCACGTTATAGATCTGGATCTGTTCGTACTCATGGATACCAGCCATCTTCATCAAATCGGCATCAATGGCACACGAGCCTTCATAATCAAGCTCGGAGTGAGTCACACATGCTCGATGTAGCTTGCACTTAAGTACTGTCAGCTGCATGGATTTCGTGCCCTATTTTGGATGAATGTCTATATTAACCATTGTCCCGATTCAGATCGACCCGAGGCTACCCGAACAAGGGTACGGCCAATTATCCGCAATCTTGCCCCACCTATCAATAAAAATATGTTGCTATGCAGCATTTAGATTATCTATCAGCCGTGTAGTTCCCATATATGCAGCCGCCAGAATCATCAAATTCTGCTCATCCCGAGCGGGGATCGTCAGATCCTGCGCCTGGCGAATAGTGAAATAATCCGGCCGAAAACCTGCAGATCGCAGCAGATCGAGACCATTTTCCTCCAGAATACCGTAATTTCGTTCACCATCCCTCAATAACTCTGCGGTTTTCTTGAGGATTTCGAAGAGTTGCGGCGCCTGCTTCCTCTCATCCGCTGAAAGATAGCTGTTGCGGGAGCTCTTGGCCAGTCCATCCGCCTCTCTTACAGTCGGCAACCCTAGGATTTCGACAGGTATCGCCAAGTCGGCAGCCATACGCCGGATCACCATCAATTGTTGATAATCCTTCTCCCCGAACACCGCTATATCCGGTTGTACGTAGTTGAAGAGTTTGCAAACGACTGTAGAGACGCCGACAAAATGGCCCGGACGGCTGGCACCACAAAGGATATCGGAGATTTCGGGCACCTCCACCCGGGTTTGCGCCTGTTTCCCCTGGGGATAGATGGTTGTCGCCGATGGGGCAAAAAGCAGATCCACACCGGCCTCTTCAAGTTTGCCCTGATCCTGTTCCAGGGTGCGAGGGTAACTTTCATAATCTTCGCCCTCACCAAACTGCATTGGATTGACAAAAATGCTCACCACACTTCGATCACAGCGGTTTCCGGCCACTTCAACCAGCGCCAGATGCCCCTCATGCAGATTTCCCATGGTTGGTACAAATCCGATTTTCTCGCTGGCCCTGCGCCAACTTCCAATGCGTTTGCGCAACGTTTCAACGTCGGTAATCGTCTCCATCCCGCACCTCACTTAAAACTGTGTTCAGCCGTTGGGAAATCACCCGATTTAACGGCATCCACATAGGCCTTGAGTGCCTCTTGGATGGTCCTGCCGGATTGTAGAAAGTTCTTCACGAAACGGGGTGGATGCGGATTGATACCCAGCATGTCATACAGCACCAATACCTGCCCATCACAATCGGGGCCTGCACCAATACCGATCACAGGTATGCTCAACTCGGTAGCGACCTGCGCAGCCAACTGATCCGGCACACACTCCAGAACCAGCATATCGACACCCGCATCCTGCAAAAGTCTGGCGTCTTCACGAATCAGGCTTGCATCCCGCTGTTCCCGTCCCTGCACACGATACCCACCAAGCTTATGTACGGATTGTGGTAACAGACCAAGGTGTCCACAGACAGGGATTCCCTGGGATGCAAGCTGGCGAATCGCCTCCAGTTGAGGCGTACCACCTTCAAGTTTGACCATATGGGCGCCGCCCTCCTTCATCAGCCTGCCCGCGGATTCCATGGCCAAACTCGGAGAGCGATAACTCATGAATGGCATATCTGCCACCAGCAGGGAGTTTTCCCTGGCTCTTGCCGCATTGCGTGTATGGTAGATCATCTCATCCAAGGTCACCGGCAGGGTACTCTCTTGCCCCTGGATCACCATACCGAGAGAATCACCGACGAGAATCACCTCGACTCCCGCATCTTCAATAAGACGGGTGAAGCTGGCATCGTAGCTGGTCAATACACAGATCTTTTCACCGGCAGATTTCATCTCCAGCAAACTTCTGACGGTTATATTTTTTTTGCTCATATTGTCTCGCTAAGCTCACTCAAAACTGGCTCGTACCAGGGCCTGTAAACACTAATACAATCGGCCCTAGAATTATAGGTACGTCAACACCAACAATCACTATAATGTTGAGTGTCTCTACGCTTAAGATCTGTGATAACCAGGCAGTCGGATTCAGTATATAGTTTGTTGGCACTGTTCGTGAAGTGTTTGCAGTGGGACTATCCCCAGGGCTTGTCAACTGGGATCCAACAGCCCTGGTTCAGAGGGAAAAGCCGGTAAGATTCAGATAGCGGCGCCTATCCGCACCCCTTTCACAGATATGCTGCAGCAGCAATTGAAAGTGTTCCTCAATTTGCAGTGGATTGATCTCGGCAGTATTTACGATCAGTATCGGTGAACGATCGTAATAGTGGAAGAAATCGGCATAGGCATCACACAGTTGTTGCAAATAACCGGACTCGATTTTTTGTTCCACCGGTCTGGCACGCTGTTTGATACGTTTCATCAGCACATCAACAGGCGCTTGAAGATAGACAACCAGTTCAGGTGGCGGCGCCTTCAGTGTCAGTCGCTCATATACCTGCTCATAGAGTTGCAGCTCATCGCGGTCAAGATTGATTTGTGCGAAAAGGCGATCCTTTTCAAGCATAAAATCTGCGATCAAGTATTGCCGGAACAAATCGCCCTGTGACAAATTATTCCATTGACGACTGCGCTGAAACAGAAAAAAGAGTTGCGCCGGCAATGCGGCTTCCCGCGGATTTTTGTAGAAACGATGCAGAAAAGGATTCTCTTCCGCCCCTTCAAGTAACATGTCACTGCCAAAATGGTTTGCCAGCCGATGTACCAGGCTGGTCTTTCCAACTCCGATCGGCCCTTCAACAACAATGAAATTTGGCTTTTCAATCCAATCGTTCAATACCCTCTCCCGACAGTATCCGCAACATATCCTGCAACCTACCCATGCCAGGTATGTTCATATCGATCGGGGCTATCTCACTTAACGGCCACAGGACAAATACCCTGTCAGCCATCTCAGGATGGGGGACCCTCAGGCGAGGTGTATCGATCATCGCCTCGCCGAATATCAACAAATCGAGGTCGAGGGTACGCGGTCCCCAGCGCTCGGTTCCACGAACCCGTCGATGGGTCTGTTCAATCGCCTGCAGTTGATCCAGCAGTTCTTCGGCATCCAGTGTGGTTGCCAACGAAGCGACTGCATTGATGTAGTATGGCTGGTTCTGTGGACCAATCGGTCGTGTTTTATACAATGATGATTGCGCAAGCAAGGTCGAGTGCTTTAATGCAGTGAGTTCCCGCAGTGCAATCTCAACCTGTTGCGTGGGATTGTCCAGATTGCTGCCCAAACCTATATAGGCAATTACTGATTGGACCTTACTCATCGCCCGGTTTGTTGCTCTTGTTTTTACTGGATCGCCTTTTCCTGTGACGTCTTCTGCCACGCCGACCCTGCTCGGTCATACTTTGCTTTTGTTGACTATTGGCACGTTGGAATTCAGTCCACCAATTGGAGAGTTCGAGTTCAACTTCACCCGCCTCGGCGCGGAGCAGGAGAAAATCATATGCCGCACGAAATCTGGGATGGCTTAAAAGACGATAGGGTCTTTTTCCCTGGCGTTGCTCAAAGCGTGGTTGCAATTGCCAGATATCGCGCATCGGATAACTGAATCGCTTGGGTATGGATACATGCTTGAGCTGGTCACTCAAGACATCGTTGGCCACTGTCTGCAGCGCCTCCACAGGTTGAATATCCTGTGACAGCAGCGCCTCGTAGCCAAGTCTTACCGGTTCCCATAACAGCACCGCAAAAAGGAAGGCCGGGGTGACAGATTTATCCTGTTGTAAGCGCGTATCGGTATTGTTCAACCCCCGATTGACGAAGGTAATGGGAAAATCGTGATCTTCGTGGGAAAGCGCTTCTTCGGTCGCTGGAAAGAGTTGCCCAAACAGTCCGTAGTGGCGTAGCTTCTCAAAGGATTCCAACGCTGAACCACCGAGAAAGAGTTTCAACACCTCTTCATAGAGCCTGGCTGAGGGTACATCCTTAAGCAGTGGTGCCAATCTTTGCATTGGGGATTCAGTTGCCGGATCGACGATAAATCCCAGTTTGGCGGCAAATCGCACAGCTCGCAGCAGACGTACCGGATCTTCCCTGAAACGACTCTCCACATCACCCAGCAGACGTATCACTCCATGTTGAAGATCCGACATGCCATCGGCGAAATCTATCACCGTAAAATCACCCACATCATAGTAGAGTGCATTGATGGTGAAATCCCGTCGCTGGGCGTCCTCATCAAGGGTGCCGTAGACATTGTCACGCAATATCATACCGTTCTCTAACTGGCGCTCTCCATCCTGAGAAGGCTGCCGGTTACTGCGAAATGTTGCCACTTCGATGATCTCCCGACCGAAGTAGACGTGGGCCAGACGAAAACGTCTGCCAATCAATCGACAGTTTTTAAAAACCGACTTGACCTCCTCCGGCAGGGCGCTGGTAGCTACGTCGAAATCCTTGGGTTCCCGGCCAAGCAGCAGATCACGCACACCCCCACCCACCAGGTAAGCCTCGTAACCTGCACTTTTTAACTTCGTGAGGACTCTTATCGCGTTTCGGCTGATATTCGCACGGGAGATAGTGTGATCATCCCGCGCAATGACGGTAGGCATCTCTGAGCCTCTTCTATCCGATCCGGCAGGGAGAGTGGAATTGCTGATCAATCCGGAGAACTTTGATTTCAGCCACTTGGCAGCTTGTTTCAAGGGTACGACCACTGAACTATTTTTTTTAACCAGGTGATTGAGCCTGGCAACCAAGTCAGTATAATACCGCCTTTCGTGAGAAACTGCTCCCTTCGTCTAGTGGTTAGGACGCTGGCCTCTCACGCCGGTAACAGGGGTTCGAATCCCCTAGGGAGTACCAGCTAGAGAAAAGGCCGCTGCAAGGCGGCCTTTTTTTACAATTCTTTTGATAACTCATTGAGATATTGACGAAAATCATCACCAAGCTCCTGATGTGACAAGCCATATTCGACAGTCGCCTCAAGATAACCGAGCTTACTTCCGCAGTCATAGCGCTTGCCTTTCACCCGATAGACCCGAACCTTTTCGTATTTCAACAACTCGGCAATGGCGTCAGTCAGCTGGATTTCGCCTCCGGCGCCCCGTCCAGTCTCCTTGATCAGCTCGAAGATGCGAGGCGTGAGGATATAGCGGCCGACCACTGCAAGGTTGGATGGCGCATCCTCCGGTTTTGGCTTTTCCACAATGGAGGTCATGATTGCGGTCTCACCATCATCATTCTCCACTTCCACGATACCGTATTTGCCAGTCTCCTCGTGTGGTACCTCTTCAACCAGTATCACACTACATTGGTAACGTTCATAAACCTTGGCCATCTGTGCGATAGCACCAACACCATCTTCGCCACGGATCAGGTCATCTGCAAGGATGACCGCAAATGGCTCATCCGCCACCACCGGTTCTGCACACAACACCGCATGCCCAAGCCCAAGGGCCTCCGCCTGTCTGAGATAGATGCAGCTCACATCCGCTGGCAGGACATTTTGCACCTTCTGTAACAGCGTGGTCTTCCCTGCCTCCTGTAGTTCACTCTCCAACTCATACGCCTTGTCGAAGTGATCGGGAATGGAGCGCTTGTTCCTGCCTGTGACAAATACCAGAGATGTTACGCCTGCCTCCTCCGCCTCCTCAGCGGCATATTGAATCAGAGGCTTGTCGACTATCGGCAGCATCTCTTTGGGGTTGGCCTTGGTCGCGGGTAAAAAACGGGTGCCCATCCCAGCAACAGGAAAAACCGCCTTGCGTATCTTTTTCATTACCACTCCTATAGGTCCTTATATAAAACGTGCCATTCAATTACCCACGTTCAGATGAACCACCATATTCAATATGGTACAAGGCATCCTAACATAGAGGTTCTTTGAAAGGGTCCCATATAAATATGAAACTGAGCAACCTAGGGTCTGTTAACACTATTCAATAGGCCCCAGTCATCGGACATTCACAGGTTGGCTGCAATCTCCAGATTGATCGATTGCAGTGCCTTGATGGGATCGGCAGCGGCGGTAATCGGCCTGCCCACCACCAGATAACTCGATCCGGCGTTTATCGCGTCCGCGGGAGTCATCACGCGCCTTTGATCGTCCTGGGTCGCTTGCTTGGGGCGGACACCTGGAGTGACGAGGAGAAAATCATGCCCCAGATCCCCACGCAACATTCCAGCTTCCCGGGGAGAACAGACAACACCATCCAACCCAGACTGTTGTGTCAGCTTCGCCAGGCGTGAGACATTATCTGCGGGATCGCCTGAAAAACCGACCTCATGAATCTCCTCCCCGCTCAAACTGGTAAGAATGGTAACCGCAATCAGGAGTGGACGATTACTTCTGGACTCCAGACGTTCCCTGGCCGCCTCCATCATTCTGCGGCCACCAGACGCATGTAAATTCATCATCCACACACCAAGATCGGCTGCCGCATCACAGGCTGCCGCCACAGTATTTGGAATATCATGAAACTTCAGATCGAGAAAGACCTCATAACCACGCCCCCTCAACACCTCGATGAAAGAGGGACCGATGCGTGTAAACATCTCCTTACCCACCTTGAGTCGGCAGAGTGAGGGATCCAAGCGATCGACAAGAGCCAGAGCCCTATCCTGCCCCGAATAGTCGAGTGCCACAATGACCCTGGAATCACTGCTGTTCATGTATATTCCACCTTCTATCTTTATGCGGGATCCGTGGATTCGGATCGATTGTCATGTCACTGCGTTGGCCTTAAAGCTGCGCGTCAGTCCCTGCTGGGGTTTTATTTCGCCCCATCTCTTGCAGCTGGGACAGTGCCAATGCAGTTTTTTTGCCGTGAAGCCACAGTGATCACACTGATAGGCCGGTTGTTTTTCCAATAGTTTCATCACTGATATCAACAGGACCTCCAAAGCCTCCTTGGGACTCTCCTCGCTTCGCTGCAGATTCAGTCTCACTAAACGTTCCAGGCCTTTTAGATCAGGTGCTTCTTCCAGATGTCTGAGCATCGCATCCACAGCCGCACTCTCACCCTCTTTTTCGACAATCATCTCGGAGAGAATCATCATTGCTTCCGTGCAGTGGTGACGTTGATACAACTGTTGCAGGTATTCGAACAATTCATGCTGTCTGCCGAGTTGCTTATAGCATTCGACAAGCCTGGGCAGAACCTCGGAAAGATAGATGGGTTCGTTCTCCTCGACCTGCTGCAGCAACTTTACCACCGATCGACAATCACCCCGGGTATAATCGATCTCGGCCTGTAAAAGTAAAGCGCGCACATTGTTTCGTTGAACCTGTTGAGCACGCTTGAGATAACCCTCCGCTGCGGAGATATTCTGCTGGCTCAACATCTGCTCAGCCAATTCACAATAGAAGTGGGCAACCGCATTCGGTAGAGAGGGAAAGTGGGATACAGAGATCTTATCAGCAACATCAAGGCATCGTTGCCACTCTTTCTCCTGTTGATAGATCTCCAACAGATAGATATAGGCCTGCTCGTTGTAGATTTTGAGTTCGGTTAATTCGAGGAACAGGTTTTCGGCACGATCGAACAGGCCTGCCCGCATATAGTCTTGACCCAATTCAAGCAAGGCCTGTGCTCGCTGTTCGCGATTCAAACTGGGCCTGGCTATCAGGTTTTGATGAATACGGATGGCTCGATCCACTTCACCCCGCCGACGAAACAGGTTACCCAAGGCAAGATGAGTCTCTACCGTATCGCTGTCCACATCCAGCAATTCGATGAACAGATCGATTGCCTTATCGGGCTGTTCGTTCAGCAGATAATTGAGACCTTTGAAATAGACCGGCGCGATCTGCGGTTGCTGCTTCTGTTTTTTTCTAGGCATGCCGCGCCGTGCCGTATACCAACCGGAGGCAGCGGCTACAGGCAGCAACAAGAGCAGCAGCTCAATCACCTGACACCTCAACAACCACACCGGCAGCGTAATGCCGATGATGGGTTACTGCTTGGGTTAAGACATAGCATGTAAAGTACATTGCAACCCTCACTGCTCCTTCAAGGGTAAGGCGCGAAGGTTGTTGACCTCTTCACTCACCATTTGACTGCGCCTTTTAAGAGAGTGTATTTCCCGCTTAAGACCCAATACTCTACCCATTCCGGCCAGGACACCCAAAATCACACCCAGTCCCAAGGCGATGGTCAGTATCAACGACAAAGGGAGGTCCCGATGACCAAAATAGTAATTAATTTCTACAGGGTCGGCGTTGAGTACAGTGAAGACTGCACCCAGCATCATGATCAGTATGACTATAAAGAGTTTTATGAATCGCATCAGACGTTCCGTAGTTCCTCCTCTCAGCCACCCATTCTCGCCTACTGCAGTCCAGTTTGAAATAGCCAAAATGTAAGAACAGGGGTGTAGATGCGGCTGTTTTCATATTTTCACGGACCTCTACCCCCTTTGATTGGATTGATAACCTATCAAATAACGATATTGAGGGAATATCCTGGAGATAACACGGTTCGTATCCTGTTTTTGTCACAGCATAACCGCGAATATCCTCACAACAGAGGAATTCGTCGCCGGTAGATGGGCAGAGGGTAGATGCTAGGCGTAGGTATCCAAAAGGCCATCACCACCCATTATCCATGTTTGGCCTTGTTCCCGAGTCTGGTCAGGGCTTAACGAATCACTGCCAATCGTACCGTTACTGCCAGATCCGGCTCTCCTGTCATGGGCCGATTCACCTGCCTGCTGCTGTCCCACATCCACATTGGCGAGATTGAGATTGATTTCACCAAACAGCTCCCGTAGTCGCGGAATCGATGCCTCGAGGGCTTCTCGCGTAGGGGCTTGAGAGGCGACAAAGGTGACGCTGGTCTGATCATTCTGCAGTGAAATCTTTATCTCCAGCGGCCCAAGATGGGGTGGATTCAACTTGATTTCCGCCTGTTGGATGTTCTGACCGACCATCCACTGGATTCGCTCTCCCACAGCTCTGTCCCATCCCGCCTGACCGACGGGAATATCCAGAGGCATGACGATAGATGGCCGCATACCCGTGGATGAGTTGACCGGCAGTTGCAGTGAAAGTGCGGACAGCTGCCCGGCGCTCTCAACAGGTCGTCCGGATTCCAACAGCTGCGCACCCAATTCACGCAGCTGCAGTTTCAGTGGTTGAGATTGACCGTTTTCGATCAGTCGCTGGATCAGGAATTCTGGTTGCATCAATTGTGGTTGTGACTGAAGCGGCTTCAGTTGTACTGCACCGTCTAGCGCCGGTTCGGTCAATGCAGCCTGCTGTTGGGATATCAGAAGCGGCAAAGGCTTGCCGTCCAACTGGAGTTGCAGCGGCAAAACCCCGCCATCCCGAGGCGTTATAGTCTGTGGTTGAAGGGGATCTGCTGTTGACGTCGCCAGCGAGAGAAACAGAACGCCCTGTTCACCCTGAGCCATCAGCATTTCCTGTAGGGCCTGGTCGAATGTAGCTCCTATAATCTCCCCATTTGCACTGATCTGTGTGACAAGATCGCCCCCTTCTGCAGGGATTGCGGATTTGAGCTTATCCCCCTGAATCTGGGGCATGAGTGCTATCTGTACCATGGCTAAACCTGTTGTTGTCGCTTTCAGTCGACAAGATAAATGCAGGTTCCGGGCCAGGTTCAGGACACCCCACCCTTCTTGGCCCGTTCTTCCTTTCCCCTCGAGCGAAGGAGAAGGTGGTATTCCGGTCTATCGATAAATTGTTTCGCCGGCGGAGCTTAAGTATCGGAATCTTGCGAGATCCGCTGAACCGAATGGTCCTAGAGAGCAAAATCCTGCGGTGTTGCGCGGCGCCACTGCGCCATCTGCAAACGCCAGTCATCATCACTGCGAGTAAACATGAGTTGTAAACGCAGCAGCTCCCCGCGCCATTGGGAGAGCGTCATATCCGTCTCCTGTGGAGACCCGGCAAGTCCGGCAAAGAGTACAACTTCGGCCTCATTCTCGGAGCGTAAATCGATCTGATCAATCGTTGATATAATGTGAATCGATTTGTGACGCATGAAATAGCCCAGCAGCGTTGCCTTCAGCCCCCTGAAATCCCGTCCGCTCTCATCCCTATAAGCCGGATCGACAAAGGCCATTGCTGAGGGGAGATCCCGCGATTCGAGATAGGTTTCAGCCTCACTGATGAGATTTCTGAGCTGTTCCTCCGGACTCAAAGGAGTTTCACTGCAACCGACAGACAGGAAACTGACAATGACCAGTAAGATACCGAGACTGTGTATGCTCATCATTCCAACAAACTATTTCAGGCTCAACACATCCTGCATGTCGAACAGTCCCTTCTCCTTGGCTACCACCCATCCGGCAGCCCGGATGGCGCCGCGGGCGAAATTCATCCGACTTGATGCCTTATGCACCACTTCCACCCGTTCTCCCTCCATGGCGAACCAGACGCTGTGTTCACCGACCACGTCCCCTGCGCGGATGGTCTCGAAGCCGATAGTCTTGCCATCCCGAGGACCGGTCTTTCCCTCCCGACCATAGACGGCACACTCACTTAAATCCCGACCAAGGGTATCCGCAATCACTTCACCCAGTCTCAGTGCCGTACCGGAAGGTGCATCGACCTTGTGCCGGTGGTGGGCCTCGATAATCTCCACATCCGCCTCATCGCCCAAAACCCTGGCCGCCATTTCGACCAGCTTGAAGCTGAGGTTGACTCCAACACTCATATTGGGTGCGAACACGATCGCAATACCATCGGCCCCATTCCGCAATGCCTGCTTTTCTGCCTCATTCAGGCCAGTGGTGCCGATCACCATATGCTTGCCCGCTTCGCGGCAGATCGCCAGATGGGCCATGGTAGCGGTGGGAGTGGTAAAGTCGATCAGCACGTCGAAATCATCAACGACCGCTTTCAGATCTGTTTCCAGGGAGACATTAAGATGACCGATACCCGCCAGTTCACCTGCATCCTGGCCGATCAGCTGGCTCCCTTTGCGCTCCGTCGCAGCTCCCAGAACCAATCCCTCAGTTTCGCTAACCGCCGTTACCAGGGATCTGCCCATGCGTCCCGCCGCGCCAACCACTGCGATTCTTGTCATCCGATGCGCCCCTTCTAGATTTGCTTTAAAAGCCCATATTTTCAAAGAACTTTTTCACTCCATCAACCCAGCTGGTGGAATGAGGGCTATGCTTCGCACCACCCTTTTTCATGGATTCGTCGAGTCGCTTGATCAGGTCCTCCTGTTCGGCAGTCAGTTTGATCGGCGTCTCGACCAGCACCCGGCACATCAGATCACCCATGGGGCCACCACGAACCGGCTTGACACCCTTGCCGCGCATCCGGAACAGGCGGCCGGTCTGTGTCCCTGCGGGAATCTTCAGGATCACCTTACCATCCAGTGTGGGCACCTCCAGCTCACCACCCAGGGCGGCCACAGCGAAGCTTATCGGCACTTCACAGTAGAGATGATTATCCTCGCGGCTGAAAATTTCGTGAGGCTTCACGGCGACCTGTACATAGAGATCACCGGGTGGACCACCATGCTCCCCAGCCTCACCTTCACCAGCCAGGCGAATACGGTCACCGGAATCGACACCAGGCGGCACCTTGACCGACAGTGTCTTGTGCTCCTGTACGCGCCCCTGTCCATGGCAGTTAGGGCAGGGATCCTCGATCATGGTTCCTTTACCATGACAGCGTGGACAGGTCTGTTGAACTGAGAAGAATCCCTGCTGCATGCGTACCTGACCATGGCCGCCGCAGGTATCGCAGGTCTTTGGGGTAGTCCCTTTCCGGGCACCGCTACCGGCGCAAACATCACACTTCACCAGAGTCGGCACCCTAATCTTGACCGTTGTTCCAGCGACTGCATCTTCCAGTGAAAGTTGCAGGTTGTAACGCAGATCGGCGCCGCGATGCACGCGAGAGCCGCCACCGCCGCCACGTCCCCCGCCAAAGATGTCGCCGAATACATCACCGAAGATATCTGAGAAATTGGCGCTGCCGCCACCAAAACCGCCACCCATGCTGGGATCGACACCGGCGTGTCCGAACTGGTCGTAGGTCGCGCGCTTTTGCGCATCGGTCAATACTTCGTAGGCTTCCTTGGCCTCTTTGAATTTCTCTTCTGCTTCGACAGCGGCATCCCCGGTGTTCCGGTCCGGATGAAATTTCATGGCAAGGCGTCTATAGGCCTTTTTGATATCGGCCTCACTGGCATTCTTGTTGACGCCTAAAACTTCGTAATAATCACGTTTAGCCATGGTTTTTATCTTTTACTACTGTTATTTGTTGAGATACATCATTTGTCCAGCTGTCTGAATAGGGCCTGTCAACACTCATTCAACAGGCGCTAGTTTCATGCCCGTATAACGCCAAAACCGCACATCGGCAGGGCTGCCGATGCACGGTTTGCAGGACTGGAATCCTTGATTAGTTTTTGTTGTCCTTAACCTCTTCGAACTCAGCGTCGACAACGTCATCCCCGGCAGCATCAGAGGATGCTTCCGCACCAGACGCACCCGCGTCAGCGGCCGCGGCTTCACCCTCTGCACCCTTCTGGGCGTAGAGCCGCTCCGCCATCTTACCAGAGGCTTCCGCCAGCACCTTGGTTTTCGCTTCGATGGCATCCTTGTCATCGCCTTTCATGACCTCTTCGAGATCCTTGATTGCACCCTCGATCGCTTCCTTTTCACCGGCTTCAAGCTTATCATCGCCCAGCTCTTCCATCGATTTCTTGGTGGCGTGAATCATGGTATCCGCCTGGTTGCGGGCACCGATCAGTTCGTGGAACTTACGGTCCTCATCCGCATGGGCCTCAGCATCCTTGACCATACGATCGACTTCATCGTCACTCAGCCCGGAAGAGGCCTTGATGACGATCGACTGTTCCTTGCCGGTCGCCTTGTCCTTGGCGGAGACATTGAGAATGCCGTTGGCATCGATGTCGAAGCTGACTTCGATCTGCGGTACCCCTCTCGGTGCAGGCGGGATATCGCTCAGATCGAAGCGTCCCAGGGATTTATTGGCCCCCGCCTGTTCGCGTTCACCCTGCAATACATGCACGGTTACCGCCGTCTGATTGTCGTCCGCCGTGGAGAATACCTGCGAGGCGCTGGTGGGAATGGTGGTGTTCTTCTCAATCAGCCTGGTCATCACACCGCCCAGGGTTTCGATACCGAGGGAGAGCGGGGTCACATCGAGAAGCAGTACATCTTTGACATCACCGCCCAGTACACCGCCTTGTATCGCGGCGCCAATGGCGACAGCCTCATCCGGGTTGACATCCTTGCGAGGTTCTTTATCAAAGAACGCCTTCACCGCCTCTTGCACCTTAGGCATCCGGGTCTGACCACCGACCAGAATCACCTCATCAATCTTGGAGGCTGTAATCCCGGCGTCCTTCAGGGCAATCTTGCAGGGTTCGATGGTGCGTGTCACCAGATCTTCCACCAGCGATTCCAGCTTTGAGCGGTTCAGCTTGAGGTTCAGATGCTTGGGACCACTTGCATCTGCCGTGATATAGGGCAGGTTGATATCTGTCTGCTGGCTGGATGACAGCTCGATCTTGGCCTTCTCAGCCGCCTCTTTCAGGCGCTGCAGCGCCAGGGGATCGTTGCGCAGATCAAAACCCTGATCCTTCTTGAACTCATCTACCAGGTAGTCGATGACACGCATATCGAAATCCTCACCACCGAGGAAGGTGTCACCATTGGTGGAGAGTACCTCGAATTGATGCTCGCCATCGATTTCTGCGATTTCAATGATAGAGATATCGAAGGTGCCGCCGCCCAGGTCATAGACCGCCAGGGTCTGATCACCCCGCTTTTTGTCCATGCCGTAGGCCAGCGCCGCGGCTGTCGGTTCATTGATGATGCGTTTCACATCAAGGCCGGCGATACGACCGGCGTCCTTTGTCGCCTGACGCTGGGAATCGTTGAAATAGGCCGGCACAGTGATAACCGCCTCTTTCACCTCTTCACCCAGGTAATCCTCAGCGGTCTTTTTCATCTTCTGCAGGATCTTGGCGGAGATCTCCGGCGGCGCCATCTTCTTGCCATTCACCTCAACCCAGGCGTCACCATTGTCCGCCTTGACGATTTTGTAGGGCACCATGTCCACATCGCGCTGCACCACATCATCGTTAAACATCCTTCCAATCAGACGCTTAATGGCAAACAGGGTATTTTGCGGATTAGTTACAGCCTGACGCTTGGCGGACTGGCCGACCAGGATCTCACCATCATTGGCATAGGCAATAATGGAAGGCGTGGTGCGGTCACCCTCGCTGTTTTCAATCACTTTCGTGGAACTCCCCTCCATCACTGCTACGCAGGAGTTGGTGGTTCCCAGATCGATACCGATGATCTTACCCATGATGTTTGTGTCTCCGAAATCTTGTATTGAAAATATGTAATTATTTACTGACTGTCCCTAATGTGGGGTCAAGTAGCCGCGATTCAAGCCTCTTCGTCTATCGCCGCCCCGGATCCGGCTTTGGAGACCATCACCATCGCCGGACGCAGCAAACGGCTGTTCAGCAGATATCCTTTTTGCACCACGGCCACCACGGTATTGGGTGCAACATCATCGCGCTCCTGTATCGACATCGCCTGATGAAATTCCGGATTGAACGGCTCACCATCAGGATCAACCTGCTCAATACCGTGCTTTTGCATGACATCAACCAGGAGTTTCAGGGTCAGTTCGGTGCCTTCACGAAGTTTGTCCACATCGACCAGCTCATCCTGGGCGGCTTGATGGCCCAACTCAAGACTGTCCCACACCTGAAGTAGATCCATGGAGAATTTCTCCAACGCAAATTTATGCGCATTTTCCAGGTCCCGCTGGTTACGCTTGCGGATGTTTTCCAGTTCCGCACGGGTTCTCATCAGCTGATCCCAGTGATCATCCGCCTTGGCCCGCGCATCTTCCAGCAATTTGGTCAGCTCTTGCTGTTCCTCTTGAGAGTTATCTACTTCTTCAGTTGTATCATGCTCACTTTCCGGTCCAGCTTCAGCTGCTTCCGTCTCATCTACGGCTTCTGCTTGATTTTGCGCTTGATCCTTTTCAATCACTTCGTTTGACCTCTATATAGATGGAACAGGATTACGCCCTACGGCGTACAATCCTCTGTAAATGGGGATGATCAGTGTTTTTTCAATACGGCGCCGAGAATTTTTGCCGTGATATCCACCACCGGAATGACACGCTCGTAATTCATGCGGGTAGGTCCGATGACACCCAATACACCGACCACCTCTTCATTGACTTGATAGGGAGCGGTGACCACTGAACACCCATTGAGCAGTTGATACCCTGACTCCTCACCGATGAAGATCTGCACTCCTTCGGCATCCAGGAACTGATCCAGCAGATGTAAAATCTCTCTCTTTTCTGTAAAGGCATCGAACAGCTTCCGTAGCTGTTCGAGACCGGATAGTTCGGCAAACTCCATCAAGTTTGTCTGGCCGGCGATGACACAGTCCTCTTTGGTTTCGCTGGCATTGACCATCTCACCCGCCATGGTCAGTGCCTGGGTCATGACCTGGTCAAAATGGTCTCGAGCATCGTTTAGTTGCTGTAGTACCCGCTGACGCACAAGTTCCATCTCGTATCCGGCGAAGGATTTGTTGAGGAAATTGGCAGCCTGATCGAGTTCTGCGCGTGTGAAGTCACGGTGAGTATGCAGAATCCGATTGTGTACCTCACCGTCTTCGGTGACAAGAATGGCAAGTACCCGGCGATCGGAGAGAGGAAGAAACTCAATCTGGCGAAAGTTGTTCTTATCCTTGCGGGTCAGAGTCACCACGCCTGCCATATGGGTGACGCCGGAGAGGAGTTTGGAGGCGGATTTCAAGACATCACTACTCTCTTCCCCTCCCACCATAATTTCCTTTCGTATCCTCTCAACCTCTTGATTATTGAGATTTTGTACCGTCAACAACGAGTCGATGAACATCCGGTAACCGGTTATTGTGGGTACCCTGCCTGCAGAGGTGTGGGGAGATGAGACCAAACCCAAATCTTCCAGGTCGGCCATCACATTGCGGATCGTGGCGGGACTGAGATCAAGACCGGTATCTTTCGCCAGGGTGCGGGAACCCACAGGCTGGCCATCGCGGATATAGCGCTCGATCAGCGCCTTGAGGAAGTGCTGGGCACGCTCGTTGACAACGCTATCACTGACCGATTTGTTTGCCACCTATGGGAATCTCCGAAACCGTTGTTAGCACTCTATCCAAATGAGTGCCAATTGATAAGGAAATTAGCAACTCACATCTGGGTAGTCAAGCATTGCGATGCCGGATATGGGATGCTTGGATTGCCCCTATCGGCATGCTAACGTTGCATATCCCTATGCCAAATCCGTACCGGTCAAGCCTTACACGATTTTTTATTCGATGTCAGATAGCAGATACACACGCTTCCAAAAGATTGGATTAATCGGCAAGCATGGCGACCCCACGGTAAAAGAGACGCTGCTTACGCTGTATGAGTTTCTACTATCCCAGAACAAGGAGGTTATATTCGAAGAGGCCACCTGCCGCCTTCTGAAGGGGAAACCGCTCACCAGCGTCCCTCAAATTGAACTGGCAAGCCACAGTGATCTGGTCATCGTCGTCGGTGGTGACGGTACACTGCTGCATGCAGCCCGGGTGCTCGCCAGTCAGAATATTCCCATCCTGGGTATCAATCTGGGCCGGCTCGGTTTTTTGGTTGACTTGTCACCCGACCAGATGACAGCCAAGCTTGAGGAGATTCTTAACGGTCGATATGAGCAGGAGTGCCGCTTCCTGCTGGAAGTCAGCATGGGCGATGAATCCTCACCCCATCAAAATATCCTTGCGCTCAATGATGTGGTACTGCACAAGTGGAATATTGCCCGTATGATTGAATTCGAGACCTACGTGGATGATCAACTGGTCAACGACCAGCGCTCCGACGGACTGATCGTTTCCACCCCGACCGGATCCACGGCCTATGCCCTCTCCGGTGGCGGCCCCCTGCTCTATCCCACGTTGAATGCCGTGGTGATGGTGCCCATCTGTCCCCACACCCTGAGTAATCGCCCGATTGTGGTGGATGGTGACAGTACGATTGAAATTCACCTCCACCCGGCTCACGCTGAGGATGTGCAGATTACCTGTGACGGTCAGGCTACCTTCCCTGCAATGCCCGGAGAGGTGATAAAGATCCGCAAGGCTGTGCACCAGGTACGTCTGATTCATCCACAGGGCTACGACTATTACAGTATTCTGCGCGCCAAATTGGGCTGGTCGGAAAATCCGAAAAACAATCGATGCTGATTGAGATACAGGTACGCAATCTAGCGATAGTATCCAGTATGGTGCTCGAACTGCTGGATGGCTTGACCGCGCTTACCGGCGAGACGGGGGCCGGGAAGTCCATTTTAATCGATGCATTGGGGCTGGCGCTTGGCGAACGTGCCGACAACAGCCTGATCAGGGCCGACAGCGACCGCACTGAAGTTACTGCCGTCTTTGACTTGAAAAATCTTCCGGAGGCATCCGAATGGCTGAAGCATCAGGAGCTTGACGAGGCGGATGAGTGTATCTTGCGCCGTAGCCTCAATCGGCAGGGTCGTTCCAAGGCCTACATCAACGGCCGCAATGTTCCCCTGCAACAGTTACAGGAACTGGGTTCCCATTTAGTGGAGATTCACGGACAGCACGCCCACCAATCCCTGCTCAAGAACAGCCATCAGCGCAGATTGCTGGATGCCTATGGCGGGCTTCTCGAACCGGCGCAACAACTCGCGCAGCAGTATCAGCGCTATCAATCGGAATTGAACAAATTAGAGAGTCTGACCAACGCGGCAGAGGAGCGGGCTTCCCGCATGGATCTGCTTAGATATCAGGCCAATGAATTGAACAGTCTCAATCTCTCACGCGACGAATGGCTCAACCTGGAGCATGAGCATAAACGACTGAGCCATCAGGAGCAATTGGGTGATACCTGCAGGGTGATCATCAATGGATTGGATGATGAGCAGCTGGCCATGCGCAGCAGACTCTCCAGCTATGTGGAGCGTCTCTCCGAAGCAGCGCAGCTCGACGAGACCCTCAGCGAACCACAACAGTTGCTTGACAGTGCCTTGATCCAGGTGGATGAAACCCTGGCGTCTCTGCGAAATTATCTGAATGATATGGAGCTCGATTCCGCAGGCCTGCAGCAGCTGGAGGAACGATTGAGCACGATTCACGACATGGCGCGAAAATATCGCGTCAAACCGCAGCAGTTGACAGACAAACTGTCCGATATCGAGAAGGACCTGAAATCACTGGAAAACAGTGAGGTTGAATTGGCGGAACTGACGCGGATTGTGGATCAACAACGCGCCGCCTATCTGGAACTGGGGAGAGAACTCAGCGTAAAACGCAAAGATGTGGCGCAACGCCTCAGCGGCGAGATCACCCAGGCGATGCAAAAACTGGGGATGCCCGGGGGTAAGTTTAAGGTCTCGCTGCGTGAACTGCAGCAAGACCAGGCCTCCGCCGACGGATTCGAACAGGTGGAGTTTATGGTATCCGCCAATCCGGGCATGCCTCTTCAGCCATTGAGCAAAGTCGCATCAGGCGGCGAACTTTCCCGGATCAGTCTCGCCATTCAGGTTGCCACCATCCGCTGCGGCTCAACCCCCACCCTGGTGTTCGATGAGGTGGATGTGGGCATCGGTGGTGGGGTGGCCGAAATCGTTGGTCAGATGTTGCGCGCCCTTGCCGACAATCGGCAAATCCTCTGTGTTACCCATCTGCCACAGGTTGCCGCCCAGGCCATGCATCATTTCCAGGTGCAGAAGACGACCCAAAAAAAGACCACCTGGACAGCGATTGCCAAACTCCAGGAGGAGGAGCGGATCCAGGAGATCGCGCGAATGCTTGGCGGCGTCCAGATCACGGAACAGACCCTGGCACATGCCCAGGAGATGATAAACATGGCATCCGGTCCAAACTAACTGAAGCCGGTCAGCACTCAACCCACATTACATTTGGGATTGCCGCAGTGCCCATAGATGATCAGCGAGTGATCCACCATCTCGAAGCCATGTTTTTTGGCGATTTCGTGCTGTCTCTTCTCTATGGTGGGATCGATAAACTCCTCGACTTTGCCACAGACCACGCAGACCATGTGATCATGATGGCCGCCCCGCTCGAGCTCGAACACCGCATGGCCGCCCTCGAAATTGTGACGTGTGACCAAACCCGCGCTCTCGAATTGGGTCAAAACCCTATAGACAGTGGCCAGGCCGATCTCCTCTCCATTGTCCAGGAGTAGCTTATAGACATCTTCAGCACTGACATGTCGTTGATCGCAGTTTTCAAGCAGCTCCAGGATCTTGACCCTGGGGAGCGTGACTTTGAGACCGGCTTTACGTATATCCTGGTTATCCATCCAAGTTCTCCAGCCTAAAAAAACAGGGCTGCTGATTCGCTGTGAATGCGTTAATATTGTGGCTGCTTTCGGATTGTACTCGTAATGAAAAAGATTCTCATCACCATTTTCTCACTCCTGCCCATGCTCACTGGCTGCAGCTCCTGGGAGGACTTCTCTCTGGTCCACTCGCCGGACATCGAGCAAGGGAACATCGTCACGCCTGAGATGGTTGCCTTACTGGAGCCCGGCATGAGTAAACGCCAGGTGCGATATGCCCTCGGCACACCGATGTTGATCGATGTCTTCCATCAACAGCGCTGGGACTATCTGTTCACCGTCAAACGACGTAACGAACCGATGGAGATCAAGCATTACAGCCTCTATTTCGAGGGTGACCGACTGTCTCGTTTCGGTGGAGATATCGAGCCCGCCAGTGACAGCGATTCCAATCTGGAGAAAAAAGAGCTGCTTGTCAATGTACCCGATTACGATGGTGATCTGGGTATATTGGAAAGACTCTGGTATTCGCTGGGATTCGGCAAAGATGAGTAGATCAGACCCTGGGGATCGCCAAATCCGATAGGGCTCGGGCTCGAAAAAACATGATGGCCGTTATACGTTTATCATTGGTGATCGGTGTTCACTAACAGCCAGTCACTTTACCGAGACTCTACTTTTTCTCCCCACCACCTTTGCGCATCACCTTGCCTTCCGCCGCGCGTTTCTTGCGGGCCTCCTTCGGGTCGGCGATCAATGGACGGTAGATCTCCACCCGATCACCTTCACTCAGAACCGTATCGAGTTTTGCTGCCTTGCCGAAGATCCCAATCTTATTTGCCTTGAGATCGATCTCTGGAAACATCTGCAGGATACCGGAGGCATCAATGGCCTGTTCAGCCGTTAATGGCTCTGCCGATTCGATCGATAGTATCGCCTGTTCTTCAAGCCTGCCGAATGCAACTTCAAATATCATTTCACACCATTTCCGTAGACCTCATCGGCCCGTTTACAGAAAGCATCTACCAGGGAATTGGCAACCTGACTGAAAACACGGCCGAATGCGGCATCGATCAACTTTCCGGCAAACTCAAATTCCAGCAACAGCTCCACTTTACAGGCCCCGGGCTGGAGCTCGGTAAACTGCCAACCGCCATGCAGCTTGCGAAACGGGCCTTCCAACAGCTCAATATCCATCTTTTCGTTTTCCACCAGATAATTACAGGTGGCAAAACGCTGTCGAATTCCAACCCGCGAAACCTCGAGCTCACCACACAGCTTTTCCGCCGAACGGGAGATCAACCGGCTGTCGCTGCACCAGGGAAGGAAATCCGGGTATGCCTCGAAGTCACAGACCAAATCATACATCTGTTGTGCGGAGTGCAGCACCAACGCGCTCTTACTGACAACCGGCACCTTCAGAGTATTCCTATGGCGTTGAGAAAGACCACGATCACCGCCAGGGGTGAAACGTATCGAATAAGCGTCCACCAGACACTATAACCGGCAGGACGCATGGCAAACTCATCCCGGCTGGATTCCTTTTTCATCAGCCAACCACTGAATATCGCTATCAGTAAACCGCCCAGAGGCAACATGATATTGGCCGTCAGGTAGTCGAGCAGATCAAAGAAGGTCTTATCGAAAAATTTAACATCTGACCAGATATTGAATGAGAATACCGTTCCAAGGCCCAGAACCCATGTCACCAAACCCAGCCACACGGCTGCCCTGATCCGGGTCATATTGCGGTTCTCGACCAGCCAGGCGACGGCGGGCTCAATCAGCGAGATTGCCGAACTCCAGGCCGCAAACACAAGCAGCACAAAGAAGAGGGTGCCAAAAAACTGCCCACCGGGCATGGCGCCAAATGCGATAGGCAGGGTCTGGAAGATCAAGCCCGGACCGGCCCCCGGCTCCAGACCGTTGGCAAATACGATTGGGAATATGGCCATTCCGGCCACCAATGCCACCAGGGTGTCGAGCAGGCCAATCAAGATAGCCGAACCGGCAATCGAGGCCTTTTTCGGCATATATGAGCCATAAACCATGATGGCCCCCATACCCAGACTGAGGGTGAAAAAGGCATGCCCCATGGCGACCAATATGGGACTGCCGCTCATCTCACACTGCTCCACACCATCCACAACCTGGCAGCTGTACAGCAATTTATAGAAATCGGGGGTGAAAAGAAAATCGAGGCCTTGGGTGAAAAAGCCGGTATTCATTGCATAACCGACCAACACAACCAGCAAGATAAAGAGTGCAGGCATCAGATAGGTCACGGCCTTTTCCAGACCCGCCTTGACCCCTTTGGCCACGACGAACATGGTCATCAGCATAAACAGCGTGTGCCAGGCCATGAGCCGCTCGGGATCCCCCACCAAACCGTTGAACAGGCTCTGAACGCCACTTGCATCCACCCCGTCGAATCCCCCGGAGGCCGCCCTGACGACATAAGCGAGTGCCCACCCGGCTATCACGCTGTAGTATGAAAGGATCAAAAAACCGGCCAGCACACCGCTCCATCCGACCAGAGACCACTCCCTGCTGGCACCCTCTTCCGCACTGAGGGTGGTCATGGTGTTGATCGGGCTCTGCCTGCCCCGTCGACCCAGCATGACTTCCGCCATCATGATCGGAATGCCCACCACAGCGATACAGAGCAGGTAGATGATGACAAATGCGCCGCCACCGTTTTCACCTGTTATATAAGGGAACTTCCAGACATTACCTAGCCCAACGGCCGAACCGGTTGCAGCAAGAATAAAGATCAGTCTCGAGGACCATTGACCGTGGATGGATTGTCTTTCAGCCATGAAACCCGCCTTGTCTATTGCATATAACGCACAATCAATACCATGCTATACGCATGAAAGTGCACCATTTTCCGTAAAATACCGTCGTTTAACAAGCCGCCTCTGGTGAGAACCTCCCGTCACGATTAAAATGACCGCATGGCTAAAAAAGCGAAAAAGAAAAATTCAGGTGGCGCCACAATCGCGCTGAACAAAAAAGCCAAGCATGACTTTTTCATCGAAGAGCGCTATGAGGCGGGCATCGCCTTGCAGGGATGGGAGGTAAAAAGCCTGCGTGAGGGTCGGGTACAGATCAAGGAGAGCTATATCACCATCAAAGAGGGTGAGGCCTTCCTGTTTGGCGCCCATATTGTCCCACTGAGTACTGCATCCACCCATATCCACCCGGATCCGACCCGTACCAGGAAACTGCTGCTCCACCGCAGTGAGTTGAACAAGCTTATCGGTCTGGTCGAGCGTAAAGGCTACACCCTGGTAGCCACAGCCATGTATTGGAAAAAGGGTTTGGCAAAGCTGGAGATCGGTCTCGCCAAGGGCAAGAAAATGCACGATAAGCGCACCACTGAAAAAGATCGTGACTGGAAACGGGAAAAGGAGCGCCTGTTCAAGAAAGGTTAGGCTTCTGTCTTCAAGGTATACAAGGAACTAACCACTCACTTATAATGTCTATTCACTTACCGTATGGGGGCGACGTAGGCTTCGACGGGGGTTGCAAAACCTATAGTGCATGCCGAGGCGCAGAGTACCTCGTAAATCCAACTGCAAACTTATAGTTGCCAACGACGACAACTACGCACTCGCTGCTTAATACCCAGTAGGGTGCCGTCTGACTGGAGCCGTGCCTATGCGTCCAGCATTTCAGGCGTCATATCTCATAGGATCGCATTGAAGCTCGTCCGGGGCGGAGATGTTAAAACCTTACCGGGATCGCTTGTCACATACCCTGCCCATCGGGTAGTGACCGGTTAAATACAATAGACAGGGCTAAGCATGTAGAACTCTGGGCAGAGGACTCGCGGACGGCGGTTCAAATCCGCCCGCCTCCACCAAATCACTATCTAAATATAATCGATAACCTACATATACCCGTGCAATACGGGTTTTTTTGTATCTATATTTTGTGCTACACAGACCATTGAGACTGCCCCAAATGTTACACGTTACAGTGTAGTTTCAGTGTCACCTTGGCAAATGTCAGCGGCACTTTTTAGGGTAAGACACTCGAACTCACAGAATGGGTGTGATTATCTGTAAGGGCAAATCGGATAATAAACCTGAATGCCGTCACATATATCGACATCCAGCTCTCTATGCGGATGACTCGCCGACAGCGGCTCGATTAAGCGATTTCAGAATGGCAACAGCTTGTTTGCAATTATCCAGTAGTCACTAGTCGGGTTGCCGAGGTGGTTCGCAGAAAATGATGAGTCCTATCGAACGATACTTCTTTAATTGTTCGTATGTACACATCACATATACAGGAAGAACATGATAGGCAATAAACTGGAACTGAGAACACCGGATGAAGCTGAGATCATCTATTACGAGGCCTTTATGCGTTGTGATCAGCAATTGATGGCGGCACTGTGGGCCGATGGGGATGTGGTCTGCATCCATCCCGGCGCCGGCGCAATTGTCGGCCATGAAAAGGTAGTGCAAAGCTGGTCGAATATCTTTAGTGGTGCGCAGCGTCCAGATATAAGATACCAAGTGGTTAAAACTGCACTCTCGGGTGACCTGGCGGTACACCTTGTGACCGAGGAGATTTCAACCGGTGATGAGGCATATGCATTGATATTGGCCACCAATGTCTATCAAAAGTTCGAGGGTGGCTGGTTGATGGTCCAGCATCATGCTTCAATGGTCCAGGCGGGGCGATCTCAACATACCCTTCAATGATCCATCAATCCAGGGTATCCAAGGATCCATGCCGGACTTTCTTGTACGGTTGGTATAAACAACCGCATGGTAGTTTCGTGAAGGATGAGGCGGAATGACTGGAATACCCGTGACCCATCAATCGGATATTCCGCCAACTGCCGCACAAATTCCGAATACCACACTTGCCCGCTTGGTCAGACTCTAACCTACCATTCAATCCGTCGCAATCAGCACGATAACAGGGCGTTCAGCAATCATGCCATCATGCGTATAAAAAGTTAGTGATGGCTGATCAGTACATTCTCCAGTTTGTTAACATCCAGAAAACGCTGATACATACGAATCATTTCCCTGTCGTGTTCGTTGATTGGCGGCGTGTGCTCAGAGATCCTTTTTTCATAATAGTCACGTCGATCATCAGACGAGATAGCGAAGAGTTTCACGTAGTTCATATTCGCCTCCAGGTAGTCTTTTCACGTACATTAGGCGGGATTGAAACTACTAAACAAATCTTAAGATTTGCTGAAGGTCGAATATCAATATTGGGGCAAAAAAGTAATTATGTGATTAATTTCACACACTACTGCACACCTCACCCTGACTAACGCAAACGGGTAGCATGCAGTGTCATAAACAAGCCGATTATCACTTACCTTATATAGGTGAAAGGCCGCTTTTTAGTCAGAAAAGCGGTCTTCACGGTATATGGGCAGACTGGGATATAAGTAATTTATAATGAGGCAATATCCTAAATGTGCAATGATCACAGACCATGAGTCATTGCTTCAGCAGTTGTCCCTGCCATACTCATCCGAAAATCTGACGATATCGTCCTCGCCCAGATAACTGCCGGTCTGCACCTCGACGATCTCAAGCGGGATCAAACCGGGATTGGTCAATCGATGCTTGGTGCCTAACGGGATATAAACCGACTGATCCTCTGTCAGTAAGATTTCCTTCTCCCCTTTAGTGATTTGCGCCGTTCCCTTGACGACCACCCAATGCTCTGCCCGATGATGGTGTTGCTGCAGTGAGAGACTGGCGCCTGGATTGACGACAATGCGTTTGACCTTGAATCGATCGCACTCATCCACCGTCTCGTAGTTTCCCCACGGCCGGTAGACCCTGACATGACTGATGTACTCGCATCTGCCCGAAGCCTTCAACTCCTCCACAATCCCTTTTACATCCTGGACATGAGATTTATCCGCCACCAGGACCGCATCAGCGGTTTCAACGACGATCACATTATCAAGACCAATGCCGGCGATCATCCGGTTCTCGCTGCGTAGATAGCTGTTGCTGACCCCTTTTATCAGCACATCGCCCTGGAGCACATTGCCATTGTTTCCCTCCTCCACCGAGACATCCGCCAAAGCCGACCAGGACCCTACATCGCTCCAACCGGCATCCATGGGAACGACTACGGATTTCGCCGTCTTCTCCATCACCGCGTAATCAATCGATTCCGCGGGACAGGCGTTAAAGGCCTCCTTGTCGAGACGCAGAAAGTCCAAGTCGGTTTTTATCAGCTCGCATGCCCGGGTGGTAGCCTGCAGGATATCAGGGTGGAACTGTTCAAGCTCCTGCAGATAGGCATCGGCCCGGAACACGAACATACCGCTGTTCCAATAGAAATCACCCGAGGCCAGATAGCCTTTCGCCGTTTCCAGATTGGGTTTCTCAACAAACTCGGCAACCGGGAAGGCCCCGGAAGATAAGGATGTATCCTGCTTGCGGATATAGCCGTAACCGGTTTCAGGTTTATCGGGCACAATGCCGAATGTCACCAGGCTACCGTCATCCACACTCTCTAAGCCTTGCGACATCGCCGCCACGAATTGCCTATTATCTAGAATTACATGGTCGGAAGGCGTTACCACCAACACAGCATCCTTGTCCTTTGATAAGGCATAAAGTGCAGCACAGGCGATAGCAGGTGCAGTATTTCTACCGATCGGTTCCAGCATAATACCAAGCGACGTTATATTGAGTTGACGCATCTGTTCCGCAACCATAAACCGATGTTCCTCATTGCAGACAATTAGCGCATCCCCTGCACCAGATATTCCTGACATACGCTCCAACGTCTGCTGAAAGAGGGATTTTTCATCGTTGAGCGGAATAAACTGTTTAGGATAGGCGCTTCTTGAGAGGGGCCACAGCCGGGTTCCCGATCCACCTGATAAAATGACAGGGATAATCATCGTGTTCTCCAACCTTCGAGAAGGTTTATGCAGATTTTATTCATTTCTTGTGCTCGCGCCTCACTGACAGATTCAGTATAACAACGCATTTCAGGCGCGTTCCCTGATGGCCGTATGTGCACGATATCACCACCGAAAAAGGTAATACGCACACCATCGGTATGGTCTATTGTTGAAACGCTGCCGAATGTGTTCTTGAACTCACTCTCAACAGTCTGTATATCGGCAGCGGGCTCACCTGTTTGAAAACGTGCCAACATACGTTGGCTGAGCTCAGTGGGAAATGCCTTTAACCGATCACTGTAGGTATAACGTGGCGGCAGTTGCCGGACTAATTCCGATATCCTCAAACCTTGTCGTTTCGCATGCAGCAGTATGGTCAGGATAACAATCATGGCATCGCGGGTAGGCAATGGAGCAAGTTCACCACCATCAAACAGCAGACTGTCGGCAGTGAGAAATCCGCCATTGGCCTCATAGCCAACCACCGCATTTCTGCCTTGTCGCAACAGGGACTGCATCGCCTCGATGACAAAAGGCGAGCCTATTCGGGTACGTTTTACACCGGCGAATTTATCCGATAACTCAAGCACACTGTTACTGCTGACAGGGGTCACGACCCAGGTGGCTTTCAGATAGTCGGCACAGAGAATACCGGCAACGTCCCCACGCAGCCATTGACCATGTTCATCGCTTATCAGGGGACGATCACCATCACCATCGGTGGAAACGATGGTATCGAGGGCATGTTCCTTGGACCATCGTCTGGCCAGCGCCACATCCTCGGATCTGATGGCTTCCGTGTCGACCGGTACAAAAGCATCCGAGAATCCTAAACGGACAACCCTTGCCCCCAACCCCTCAAGGATCCGCACCAAATGGGAACGGGCCACGCCGGAATGTTCATACACACCCACATACAGACCCGAAAGCGCATCATGCCCGAGGCAGTTCAGATACCGTTGGACATAAAACTCACTGGCCGAATCATCCACCTCAGGTAGCCGCGGTGATTGTACAAACCGATCCCCATCAAACAGGGATTCGTCAAGCACGATCAGCTGTTGCCGAATCCCCGCTTCATCCTGTTTCAGAATCTCACCATCCGGTCTGTTGAATTTGATACCGTTACGGTCATCAGGGATATGGCTACCAGTCACCATGATGGTCGCTATGCCCTGATGCAGACCATACAACGCAATCGCCGGTGAAGGGATGAAACCGCAATTGACTGGTTTGTATCCGCACTCAATGGCCGCCTTGCACACCGCCGCCATGATTCTTGGTGTGCTTGAACGAAGATCACCTGCAAAAGCCACGGAATCACCCGTTGAAATCATGCCCTCGGCATTCAGGTAGTTGAGAAAGGCGCAGGTGTAAGCAAAACAGATCCGATCCGTCATTGCATCCACCAGACCGCGGGCGCCGCTGGTACCAAACTTCACACCCGATTGTTCCATCAGCGTGGCGATAGAGAGGTTCTTATTATTCATATCTATCGATAGTTACTCAGTCTGATTGAAAAATTGAGATCATGAGTAAGCAATTTTAGGCGATTTTCAGGGATATGGGGCAGGCCATAGATCGATATAGACAATCTGCAGCATATCACAGCCTGCAGTGGATGCTATTTCTTGTTGTAGTATTTTTTAAAAAGCAGTTTTGCGGACTCACGATTAAAGCTGGTGATCCTGTGATCGTTGATATCGGCAGCTGACTGTTGATGTTCCGATGCAACAGATGGTTGTTGATTGAATGGATGCGCACCTTGAGCCGCAGGCGTTTCGTCTGACTGTTCTACGGCAGCATGCTTATCCTTCAGCACTTTGGCGACCAGGGCACTATCCAACAGCAGTTTCTGGTCGGCAAACCCATACACAAGCGAGGTATCGCAAAGGGTATTGATGATACGCGGGATGCCATGACTGGTCTGATAGATAAGCTTTATCGCATTGCGAGTGAACAGCGGCTTGTTACGCCCGGCAAGCTTGAGACGCTGAAAGATATAGTATCGCGTCTCATCTTCATTCAGCGCTTGAAGATGGTAATCCACCGAAACACGCTGCTGAAACTGGAGCAGATCCCTATGCTTGAGCAGTGACCGAAGCTGCGGTTGCCCCACCAGAATTATCTGTAGCACCTGGTGCTTGTCCGCATTGATATTGGATAGCAGTCGCAGCTCCTCCAGCACATCAGGTTGAAGATTCTGCGCCTCGTCTATGATCAGTACAGTTCTTTTATTGCTGGCATACTGGTCGATAAGAAACTGGGTGAAGAGATCGTACAGGCCGACTTTTTGTGTTTCCCTGTAATCGAGGTTAAAGGCAAAAAGCAGCCATTGCAGCAACTCCCCCATGTCGTGATGACTGCTGCTGACGAGTCCAACGGTAATGTCTTCATCAAGCTGATTGAGCAAGTGACGAATCAGGGTAGTCTTGCCACTGCCGACCTCGCCTGTAACCACGGTAAAGCCCGCCTGACTGACCAGGCCATATTCCAATGCGGTATAAGCGGCGCTGTGCTTTTTCCCTAATACCAAAAATTCGGGATCCGGGAGCAGGCTGAATGGCTTCTCGGTTAATCCATAAAACTTTTCATACATCCGTTCTACAATCTCTGGGCTTACATTTTTCCATCAATGGGTAGTCTGTCTATTGTCTCATGCCATCATAAGATCGAGCAATGCCTTGTCCAGCACTAAAAAACCAGAGTAAAGCTTTGATTTTACTAAGCATTCAACCATTCAACAAACAACCTGGGGAAATAATACATGAGCCTACCACCAACCCCAAAATCAAGCCAGACTATCCCACCTGGCCTTGAACTCGTTGATCAGTCAGATAAATCGATCAGCCATGCACTGTTGTAACGAATCCTGCCAATCGGGCAGCTGCAGACCAAACGCCTGATTCAGTTTGCTGTTGTCGAGCACAGAATAGGCAGGACGTTTCGCGGGTGTCGGATAGTTCTCCGTCGAGGTCGGCTGCACGTTGCACGAGACATCCATCAATTCCAATATGCTCTGTGCAAAACCAAACCAACTGGTTTCACCTGCCGCTGTCATGTGATAAAGACCCAGTTGCGGGGCTGTCCCTTCAGCAGACATTCGCAATTGATGTACGATCTGCGCGGTGGCTTCCGCAATCATCCGGCTCCAGGTTGGCGCGCCGATCTGATCATCCACCACTGAAAGCTGCCCCTTTTCCCTGAACAGGCGCATCATGGTCAGCATGAAATTATGTCCATAATTGCCGTATACCCAGCTGGTACGCAACACCAGGGCATCGGCACCTGTCGCCAGAAGTCGTTGCTCACCCTCCAACTTGGTCTGGCCATAGACACTGAGTGGCGATGCTGCATCCTCTTCCCTGTATGGTCTGTCGCTGGTACCGGAAAAGACAAAATCGGTCGAGTAGTGAATTACTTTGGCGCCCAGTTCCGCGGCCAGTTGGCCTAGCAATTCAGGCGCATCTGCATTCAATCGGCGGGAGAGATCGACTTCGGTTTCAGCCTTGTCCACCGCCGTATGGGCCGCTGCGTTGATAATGTAATCGGGCGCAATCTGCCTAACAGTTTCCCTAACGGCCTTTGCATCCAGCAGATCCAACGGCAAACCACCCTGTCCGGAAAGGGTTGTATTGACAACCTCGCTTATCACACCCAGCGTGCGCTGCAACTCCCAGCCTACCTGACCATCGCTACCTAGAAGAAGTACTTTCGGTTTATTGTCAATCATGCTGTTGATTGCCTGTCAAGTTGATAGGGCGGCAGCTGCTCCTTGGAGATCTCACTCAATAAAGGGGCATTACGGTCCTTTTCGGCCAGCACCGGGCTTAACGTCCCTGGCCACTCGATGCCGATCTGCGGGTCATCCCAACGTATGGAAAACTGTGTTTCCGGATGATAGTAATCAGTGCATTTATAGGTGAAGATTGCATCTTCACTCAACACCAGATAGCCATGTGCAAATCCAACAGGTACGTAGAGCTGATGGTGATTTGTTTCAGACAGGTGTACGCCGACCCATTGACCAAACCAGGGCGACCCCTGACGCACATCCACAGCGACATCGAACACCTCGCCACGGATAACCTGCACCAGTTTGCCCTGGCCATAGGGATTCTGGATATGCAGGCCGCGTAATACGCCCTTTTGAGAATAGGCCTGATTATCCTGCACAAAATCCCTGGGTACACCCAGTTGTTGATAACGTTCAGCCTGCCAGCTCTCCATAAACCATCCCCGTTGATCGCCAAAACGCTGGGGGTTCAGCAGCACCACTTCCGGGATCTTTGTCGGTGTCACATCCATAGTTACATCTTTCTCTCACACAAGCTGAGCAGATATTGCCCATAACCATTCTTACTCAGTGCATCACCCATACGCTTTAGCGCCGCGATGTCGATCCAATCCTGACTGAATGCAATCTCTTCCGGACAGGCTATCTTCAAACCCTGCCTTAACTCAATGGTCTCGATAAAATTACTGGCTTGAATGAGACTTTCATGGGTCCCGGTATCGAGCCAGGCGATACCCCGTCCCATCTTCTCCAACTGCAGCGAACCCTGATCAAGATAGAGCTTGTTGAGGTCTGTGATCTCCAGTTCACCTCGCGTGGACGGTTTCAGTGAGGTCGCCAGTTCGGTGACCTGCTCATCATAGAAATAGAGTCCTGTAACCGCATAATTGGATTTAGGATCAGCCGGTTTCTCCTCGATGCCGATTACCTGGCCATCCTGACCAAACTCAACCACGCCATAGCGTTCCGGATCCTTGACCCAATAACCAAAAACCGTCGCCCCAGTGGTCATTGAAGCAGCACGTTTCAGTGATTCCACCAAGCCTTGTCCATAGTAAATGTTGTCGCCAAGAATCAAACAACAAGGCTCGCCGGCGATGAAAGCCCTTCCAATGATAAAGGCCTGGGCCAATCCTCCGGGCTCCGGTTGTACCGCATAATGGATGGTTATCCCCCACTGACTTCCATCACCCAGCAGCCCCTTGAATAAGGTGGCATCCTGCGGTGTGGTAATGATAAGAACCTCTCTGATTCCCGCCAACATCAATGTGGTTAGCGGGTAGTAGATCATCGGCTTGTCATACACAGGCAACAGCTGTTTCGAGATCGTCAGGGTGAGTGGATGAAGACGGGTTCCCGAACCACCGGCCAGAATAATACCCTTTTTAACCTGTTTATCCGACATTATCCCTGCCCCAAGCGCTCACCGCGGTAACTGCCATCCATCACTCTTTGACACCAAGTCTCATTGTTAAGATACCAGGAGACTGTCTTTTTCAGACCTGTGGCAAAGGTCTCATCAGGTGTCCATCCCAGCTCATGATGCAGCTTTGTAGCATCGATGGCATAGCGCTGGTCATGTCCCGGTCGGTCTTTGACAAATTTTTTCAATTGAGTGTGGGGCCTGAAGGGTGAATCGGGCACCAGTTCATCCAGCAGAGCACAAAGCATATCGATAACTTCGAGATTGCTCATCTCGTTGTTGCCCCCCACATTGTAGACCTCACCCGGTCTGCCCGCCTCGAGTACCCGCCAGATTGCCCTGCAGTGATCTTCCACATAGAGCCAATCCCGCACATTGCTACCATCTCCATAGATGGGCAGATCCTCCCCCGCCAGCGCTTTTTGGATAAAAAGCGGGATCAACTTTTCAGGGAATTGATAGGGACCGTAGTTGTTGGAACAGTTGGTGGTGAGCACCGGTAAGCCATAGGTGTGGTACCACGCGCGAACCAGATGATCCGAAGCGGCCTTGGAGGCCGAGTAGGGGGAATTCGGCGCATAGGAAGTGGTTTCAGTAAATTTCCCTTCATCGCCCAGAGAACCATATACCTCGTCAGTGGAGACATGCAGGAAGCGAAATGCCTCGGCCTCGTCAGACGCCAAACCAGCCCAATAGGTGCGTGCGCACTCCAGCAGGTTAAAGGTACCACCAATGTTGGTATCGATAAATTCCGCCGGTCCGTCAATGGAGCGATCCACATGACTTTCGGCCGCGAAGTTGACAATTGCAACAGGTTTGAAGCGTTCGAACAGACCTGTGACCAACTCCCTGTCCTGTATCTTTCCCTGAATGAAATGGTGACAGGGATCCTTCATGATTGCCTGGAGCGTATCCAGGTTGCCCGCATAAGTGAGTGCATCGAGATTTACCACCTGAACGTCCTGTTTGTTCAAAAGGTGATGCACAAAATTTCCGCCGATGAAACCGGCTCCGCCGGTCACAATGATCGTCTGCATTCTAATTTTGCCAATATAAACAATTAATTAGGCTAAGCGCCTAGTGTATCAGATGTGGCATTATACAGAGTGCTGGTATTCCTAACATAATGTTTTTTTGATAATTATTATTAAGTATCGGAATAGTGCCCGTATCAGGCGCGATCAGGTTACTTATTGAATCTTATTCAAGAGCGCTTTCGCCTCTTCGATGCCTTCAAAAGATTTCTCTGCTGACAAGGCAGTGTTGATATGTCGCTTGGCTCTCTCTATTTCACCCCGCTGGAAATAGGCCACCCCGAGATGATAATCGATATCCGGGAGTCCGGAGCCTTTCCTAGCCGCCCGCTGCAGAACAGGAATCGCCTTGTCAATCTCGTCTCGTCGGATGCGCACCCATCCCAGGGTATCCAGAATGATAGGGTTTTCCGAGAGCTCGAAACCCTCGACTAATTGCAACGCCTTATCCAACCCATCCTGGTTTGTATCATCCTTGAGTAAAAGCATGGCCAGATTGTTGGAGGCCAGCAGGTGCTTGGGATACTTTTCCAGGATCCTTTCATAGACCTTGATTGCATCTTGTCTGCGATCGATGCGGGAGTAATGATTCGCCAGATCGACGCCTAATACCGGATCGCCCGTCTTTTCGAAGCCCTCCTCCAACAACCCCAGAACACCCTCCTTATCGCCTTTGAGAGTATTGAGATTGACCAGGTTCCGATAGGGAACCGACCACTCCGGTCGCAGTATCAGAGCTTTTCTGAAGGCCTCATCAGCAAGATCCCACCGTTTCTGTGAAAGGAGCACCTCGCCCTTAAGATTCAGGGCTGCGAAATGTTCGGGATTGGCCTCCACAACCTCCTCAATCCGCTGCAAGGCATCCTCCGGCTTCCTCAAAACAAACAGGCCTTTTGCCAATCCGATCAGGGCCTCGATGGAGTTGGGCTTTATTTCAAGTACTTTTTCAAAATCCGTGATGCTCGAGGATGCCATGTTGCGCTTCAGTTGGGATAACCCCCTGTAGTAGTAGCCAACAGGACTCTCCGGGTGTTTCGAAATCAAGAGCTCGGCTAGATTAGCCACTTCGTCCCAGCGCTTGTTTTTCTCCTGAACCAATGCCAATGATTGCAATACCTTGATATCGTCAGGAGCGAAGCGACGCATCTTCTGCAGAATACCAACGGCCCCATCGAATTCCCGGGTATTGATCAACAACTGGACCAGTTCGAAATTGGCAGCCGCCTCTTCAGGCCGGATCCTGATCGCATCCTCTAGACTCTGCTTTGCCAACGCCATCTCACCCTTCTTGAGGTGGGCACGGGCCTTCAGGCGATAAGCCTTGACATAACTGGGATCTCCCCGCAACAGGGTTCGCAGGTCCGCAATCCCCTTATCTGGATCGTCACTGACTAGTGCCAGACCAGCCCTGACAAAAAGTGCATCCTTATATTTAGGATCGGCTTCCAGGACCTCTTCCAGCAAGGCCACGGCTTCATTCAGGGCTCGCTCCTTGATCATGACACTCGCCTTGATGGTTCTGGCAGCGAGACCGTCCGCCGATCTATCGGCCAGCTCAATGACCTGGGAGAGGGTTTTATCGGCCTCGACCTTGCGTCCGCTGGCCAGATAGTGCCTTGCCAGCTCGAGTTTCAGTTTGGTATGTTCAGGAGCCTCGGCGACATACTGTTCCAGTATCGCCTCCGCTTGATCCATCGCTCCCTGACTTTTATAGAGTGCGATCAGCGCAAGTTTAGCGTCCAGACTTTCGGGCAGATCAGCAATCGCCTGTTGCAGCACCTGTATAGCCCGGTCATTTTCACCCTGCTTTTGAAAATAAGTGACCAGATGCAAACGGTTTTCCAAATCATCCGGCTTGGTCCTGACCAAATCGGAGAGGACTCTAACGACTTCATCATGTTTATCTGCCTGCGCGTAGATACGGGCAAGCAAGAGGTAAGAGGCTGCCCGATCGGTATGCCGTGCCAGTGAATCCTTCGCAATACGGATCGCTCGCGCCAATTCGCCCTGATCCGCGTAGAGTGACGCCAATAAAGAAGCCGCCTCGACATTCGCCGGATCAGTTTCGATAACAGCGAGGACATCATCAATGGCGGCATCCGTCTCTCCCATCTTCGCCCTGATAAAGCCCTTGAGCACCATTGCTGAAGGGTCATCCGGTTTAACGTTCATTGCGGCGTCGACTGCAGCGAGGGCCTTTTCATTTTCGCCGGCAAGCGCAAAAATAGTTCCAAGATGCACCTGAGCATCGACGTGTGTGGGATCGAGTTCTGTGGCCCTTAAGTAGAGTGCATAGGCCTTGGTCCAATTCTCATCCTTCTCCTCGATTCGCCCGAACATATAGTAGGCATTGGCATCTTTGGGATCGATTTGTAGCACGTTCTTGAATTCCAGACGCGCCTTGGTGTAATTACCCTCATTGTACAGCGTCATACCGCGATCATAATACTTCTGCTTCCTTTCCTCCTTGTTTGCACAGGCGGTGACAAGGAACAGGCACAGGCCAACGAGAACCCAAGAGATGTTTTTTTTGCTTGGGAATAGAACTCGCAGATTCGTTTTCATCTACACATACCTAATTATTTCATATCAGTCCTGCCACTTCGTCTCATCAGCAGGCTAACCGGGTTGTTTCCACCAAATCCATTGATTAATGAGTTATTTGTGAAGCCCTTAACATAAGGTTTACATTTAGCTGTCCATGCTGACAATCCAGTGTTTACGGATTCTGACAACCCAATATGCACTGGTTTTCCAGCCCAAATGGCTGGGCGACCAGACATCAGTCAGGAATATACTGATCCAAAAGCGGTACGACCTTCCCGCTGAAATCCGCCAGACGCTTGTCTCCATCGGTCCACTCCTCACCCACGCCGATCGATGTGGTCAACCTGACTAGGGCGCCGTCCGTTCTGCGCTTGGTCAACCCATCGAAAAACAGATACCATTTCACCAGCCATTCATTTGTCATCACGCGCCCGCGCTGCTGAAACCAGTAGTAGACCAATTGCTTGTATTCACCCCGCTTGATGACCAGCCGGTTGACATTCAGGGCCTCACCGTTGACCTGTATATCGGCCAGATCTACCTGAGTTACCTGCTCAATCTCCCAGCCCCCGCCGGGGATGCAGGAACGGGGACTGTGTGCAGCGGATCCGGCCTGCTGCGAGGCGTAGTAGGCGATGTAGAAGTTGACCACCGATCCCATTGAATCTGCATAGTTACCGATCAGGTAGTCATCCAGCTTAAGCGATTTCAGATAGATATCCTCCAGCCGGTTCTCGTTCCCCCGCCAATTTTCGATTTGCATCGGAAAACCACTGAAGTCCTGACGCTCAGGCAGTATTGCCTGCTGTGACTGCACATAAAAGGAACTCACCGCAATCAAAACAACCGATGCGAGAATGGCATAATGGACAGGGGTGACAGGACGGGTTTGATACTCTATGCCTTGGGGTAACGCCTTCGGTATTTCCAACCCGAATACATCCCTGAGGCGTCGTTTGGTGCTGCCTATCCTGGCCAGCAGAACCATCTCCAACAGCAGAATCAAGAGGCAGGCCATAAAAATAACCCAGCCCTCGAAATAGTGCAGAAAGCCGTCGGCCTGTTCCTGACCCCAGTTATCCACCAACACACCAATCACACCGATGCGGAAACTGTTCATCAGCACGGTGATTGGGATACTGGAGAGAAAAACCACCACCCGTTTCCACATCTCGACCCGATAGAGATAGGCGGCAAGAAACGCCAGGCTCACCAAAGGAAAGAGATAGCGCAACCCGTTGCAGGCCTCGACCACCTGGAGCTTGTAGTTGCCCAGATCGATGACATTCCCTTCCAGATAAACACTTATACCGAACCAGCGAATCACCTCGACACCAATCTGCGAAGAGACAAGTTGCAGTTTTCCCGAGAGTGAGTTGTAAATAAAAGGCGGAAGTGGAACGATGAAAAAAAGCAGGAACAGAGGACCGGCGACTATCTTGAATGCCTGCCATCCCAAGAGCGCATAGGCCATGCTAATTATCGTCAGGACCAGGGCGTATTGTACCAAAGTATAAGTCGTTGCGATCTCACCCAAAAAGAAGAAAAAGCCGGCGATTAACACCGCGACCACACCCAGCCAGGAAGGGTTAAACTCTGCTGCTACCAGACGATCACGTCGTTGCCAGATCAGATAAGCTGAAATAAAGGGGAGAAAATAGGCATAGCCGTACTCCTCTTTGCCACCCCATCGGCCAAGCATATCGACAATGCCGTCCCAGAATGCATAGACTAAGAGTATGATGGATACATAAATGAGTCCCCATACCATTGGGGAGTCTCGCCAGCCCTGCTGGATACTTGTTATCGCCATCGTCCCCTAGTCAGTAGATTTCAGTGGGTTAGATTTCATATGGGTGTGCCGTGCCACCTAAATGAAATGATATTTTTATTCATCTATGGTGTATAAGTCCAATTAGCGCTGTGAAAGAATCAGGATCGTAAACTTCCCTGGTTATCTAAGAACCATTGATAAGTCATTTGGATACCTTCTTTTAAGGAAATTTGTGCCTGCCAACCAAGGGATGATAAACGGCTGACATCCAATAGTTTCTGAGGCGTACCGTCTGGTTTATCCGCATCAAAAATAAGGTTACCCTCAAAACCAACCACCTCACCAACCAGTCTTGTAAGATCACCAATTGTTATGTCTTCCCCAACACCGATATTAACCATATCGGTAAAGCCTTCTTTGTTCATGACATAAACACAGGCATCCGCCATATCATCCACATGAAGGAATTCCCTTCGTGGTGTTCCTGTCCCCCACACGGTAACTTTTTCTTCTCCCCGCTTCTTGGCTTCGTGAAATTTTCTGATCAATGCCGGCAGCACATGGGAGCTTTGTAGATCGAAGTTATCATTTGGGCCATACAAGTTTGTCGGCATGACTGTTACAAAGTCTGTTCCGTACTGACGATTATATGCCTCGCACATTTTGATACCAGCAATCTTGGCAATTGCATAGGGTTCATTGGTAGGCTCTAATGAACCGGTGAGCAGGTACTCCTCTTTCATGGGCTGAGGGCAGTGTTTCGGGTAGACACATGAGCTACCGAGAAACATCAGACGCTTTACACCTTGGGTATATGCAGCAGAAATGACATTAAGCTCGATGGCGAGATTATCGACGATAAAATCTACAGGATAGGTATTGTTGGCATGGATACCGCCCACTTTCGCTGCCGCAAGAAAGACATAGTCAGGTTTTTCTTGCACAAAGAAGTCACTAACTTGATTTTGATCGGTTAAATCCAACTCAGAATGGGTACGTAACAAGAGGTTGGTCCAGCCACCTTTCTTGAGACACCGCACAATAGCGGCACCGACCAGGCCGTGATGACCGGCAACATAGATCTTTGCATCCTGTTCCATTTTTGTTTCCCCCATCACTCAAAATAGCGATATGAGCGAAAGCCAGCATTCTCGATGACCACATCCTTTTGGGCAAGCGCTAAATCCTCTCTAGCCATTTCGGCAACCAGCTCCTTGAAGGTGATCTCTGGCACCCAGCCTAGTTTTTCTTTTGCCTTGGTTGGATCGCATAGAAGCGTCTCAACCTCTGTGGGACGGAAATAACGGGGATCAACCCGTACTATCACTTCACCTAGCTTGGGACCGGTATCATTTGCATTGGATTCGACTATGCCCTGTTCATCCACGCCTTCGCCTTGCCAACGCAGAGTAATACCCAACTCATAAGCAGCAGCATCAACAAATTCACGTACGGAATGCTGCTCGCCTGTACCAATCGCAAAATCGTCAGGCTTATCCTGTTGCAACATCAACCACTGCATCTTCACATAATCGTGGGCATGACCCCAATCTCTTAACGCATTCATATTTCCTAGGTAGATGCAGTCCTGCAAGCCAAGTCTGATACGCGCCATGGCACGGGTGATCTTACGTGTAACAAATGTTTCACCGCGTATCGGTGATTCGTGATTGAATAGAATACCGTTGCAAGCATACATCCCATAGGCTTCGCGATAATTGATCGTTATCCAGTATGAGTAGAGCTTCGCGCAGGCATATGGTGAGCGAGGATAGAACGGAGTGGTCTCGTTCTGCGGTGTTTCCTGTACTTTACCAAACAGTTCGGAGGTTGAAGCCTGGTAAAACCGGGTCTTCTTCTCAAGATCAAGGATTCGAATTGCTTCCAGAAGTCTTAAAGTACCAATCGCATCTGCATTGGCTGTGTATTCTGGTGTCTCGAATGAGACCGCCACATGGCTCTGGGCAGCGAGGTTATAGATCTCGTCTGGGTGTATCTCTTGAATGGCACGAATGAGGTTAGTGGAATCTGTCAGATCACCATAGTGCAGTATGAAATCCCTTTTCGTAGTATGTGGGTCCTGATAAAGATGATCGATCCTATCTGTATTGAACGAGGAGGCACGGCGTTTCAGTCCATGTACTTCATATCCTTTTTTGAGAAGAAATTCCGCTAAGTACGCACCGTCTTGACCGGTTATTCCTGTTATTAATGCTATTTTCATATTGATCCTATGACTTTGTTAAGAGTTGCTTTATAAAGTGCCATATAAATCTCGGATTATGGTATGCATATCTTTTCCATAGTCTACCTGGCTCAGACACTAGTCTAAAGAACCACTCTAAACCAAGTTTTTGAAATATAGGTGGTGCTTCCTTTTTTTGCCCACTCAAAAAATCAAATACTGCACCAACACCTATCATAACAGCGCCTATATTATCTTTATGATTTGCCATCCATACTTCTTGTTTAGGACATCCCAATCCTACTAACAATATTTGCACACCTGAATTATTTATCATTTCTATGTATTTTCGATCTTCTTCATGTGTTATTTCACGATATGGTGGTGATATTGAGCAGCCGATTTTTACGTTTGGATACTTTTTATTGATATGATCAGATATTTTACAAATAGCAGTATTTGTCCCACCATACAAACCTATTACTAAGCTATTTTGATTTGATATTTCGAGTATTGCACGTGTAAGATCAGCACCTCTTATATGATAAGCCTCCTTATTTCCAAGGATTTTTAATGCCACTGTTAGCGGCTTTCCATCTGGAATCGTCAAATCGGAACTGTTTACTACATTCCTAAAATCGGCATCATCGTATACTTCCATACACATGTGTACGTTCGAAACACAGATGTACTTACTAAATCCAGATATACTCCATTCTCTTATTAGATATAAAGTTTGATCTAGCGTAATAATATTGATATCCATACCTAATACTGAATCATATTTATTTGTGTTGTCCAAAATACTTTTCCTTATATATTTTTGATTCATACTAATTGACAAACATTAAATGTATTTAGATTAAATTTTTCTTGCATCCTATTTGCTTATTCTTATCTAAATAACCCTATTATTTGCTTTTAACAATTATGATTAATAAAATCGCGGACTCAACTCGCAAGTGCAACGGATGGGTTGATACCTAAAAATACTTGATTAGGCGTTTTGATGCTAAGGCATTTCCTTAGTCGATTGTTGAGTTTATCCGTGATCTTGTTAATCTCCACCTGGTTTATGGTTGTAAAGTCTATGCTCTTTGGAAAGTGCTGACAAATAAGACCGTTGGTGTTTCCATTTAATCTGCGCACCCATAATGTGTAGGGATGTGCAAAGAAGAATTTCGCATTGAGTTGATCAGCGATGTTTTTATGATCGGCTAATTCTTTTCTGTTGACTGAATTTAGGGTATGCACTTGATCATATATCGTGGATAGCAGACTGAAAATGGCTTTTGAGGCACATGAGGTTTTCTTACGCTTGACCTTTTGGGTCAGGGTGTAGCGGGATTTTCGATCGGTGAGTGAAACGATGGCCTGTTTATGGCCTTCACCGATAATGTTATCAAGCTCCCAGTTGCCGATGCGGTAATGCAAATCAACCGTTGCAGGCCACTCATCGATGCTGATCCGGTCTAACAATTGGCCATGGCGGCTGTAGCTGGCATAACGTTTGCGGCGTTGCTTCTGACAGCGTAGATGACGATAAAGATCACCAACATAGGCTTTATTCTCGAGAACGTATTGATGGATCAATTCATGACTGACAGGAATATGGCATACTTTCTTGAGCCAAATGCTGATAGGCGCCCACAATCGCGTATGCCTGCCAATATGGAATCCCTTGCCAAATTTAAATTCCTTTCTTACTGGAAGCATGTATAACAAAGTGTGTAACCGTTTCAATCCCGCTGTCAACCATTCAAACATTACAGCACCCCATAATTAAACCAATTATAAAAGTTTGATTGGCCATATAAATGTCACATAGTGGATTTTCTTTTTTCAAGAAAAGAAAGCACACCCTGCGCAAAATTATTTACCATATTTTGTAAAGTATATTCATCAGCAGCGCGCAAAGCGGCCTGTGACATTTTTAAATATTGATCCTGGTTTTTCAGTAGCCCCGAAACCGCATCGGCATAATCGTAAGGGTTATCTTCCGTCAAACGACCTGTCACGTTATCCTTCAGATATACAATCTCGGGGCTATGCAGCGCATTATTGGTAGTGATCATTGGCAAACCTGCGCTGAAAGCATCAAGAACATGCAAACCAACAAGCCCAGGATTAAGCATGACATTGCTTAATTTAAATAAGGCTGCTTTCTCCCTGCCCCGCTTAATACCGACACTGATTGCCCATGGCCTACTCTGAAACTCCTGCCTCAAATAGTCACCACTTGGGCCATCACCTATCACTATCAGGCGAAATTCAGGAATGTCCCTATGTACAAGATCTGCCGCCGAGATCAACAACTCTAGTTTCTTTTCCGGATAGAGTGATCCGCAAAACAAACCAATTCTTGCATCCACGGGCAAGTCGTAGTTTTTTTTCAATTCCAGTAATTCTGTTTCAGTAACGCTGGAAACCTGGCCCTTGAATTCTGAAGTATCAATAGCATTATTCAAGCAGGTAATTTTATCTCTGGGAAATCCTGCATCCAGCAAAATTGCTACAGTCGCCTCAGTATAAGCAAACCACCAATCGACCTTTGTAAGCAGGAAGCGTTTCCATTTTTCACGTAACCCTCGAGGTGCAATGGATTGGAAATTTGCACCATGCCCCCAATATGCAACGGGGGTATTAAATAAAATACGCCTCAACAACAACACATAATTTGAAAGAAGCCTATTCTCCTGCATAATAACAATTAAATCTGACTCAGATATATTATTTGGAGATGGCTGCCAACATATATCTCTGCCCTTCACAGTCCAAAAACTATTATGTACCTTGATCGCCCAGGACAGATTGCCTTCATCTTTCCTTATCGCCTCGGCTGGCGATGCCTGCCCATGAACAAGTCGTAATTCCACGCCATCAGCATCCAACTTTTCTTTTAATAACTGAAAGAGATCAACTCGATAGTGAAGCAATCTGTACTGAAATATTGTTACTATTGAACCCATTACTTCTTACACCCAAATTCTCAAACTGTTTTGATATTCAGATTTACTAGAAGGCGACAGAGCAACACAACAAGCTGATAACAAATACTTACCTGGTTTCACACTGACTCCAATGCACATATACTGGCTCCATACCGAGTGAAACTGCCACAGCTCCAACATTCGAATAAGACGCATCCAGCTCTCCCATCATACTCGTTACCTCTGCTCTGGCACATTCGGAAGAAGAGCTTACCTTAATGCTCCCTGAAAGTCCTTCCTGCCACTTGCTCATCCAGACTATATCTACTATCTCGTTTTTATTAAGATTGGAAAATCTTACAACATGCACGTCATCAATATCCCGGCTTGAGTCATACCTCAGATCTTCCAGAAGGTGACTCATAACAGCATAGGCGACAGCTACAGGCCTAGGGGACCCATCCCATTCAAACATGCCAGTAAAATCAATCCGATCAGCTCTTTTATTCGAAGTAGCACCATAATAGAACCACTTCTCTACCCCCTGTTCGATTAAATGGATCTGATTTCTTACCACATATGCGGCTGCTTCGATAGCTGGAACAGCATAACCTCCTGTTATATCCATAAAGTAATCGTATTCACTCTTTACATACTGTGCACCACTCTCGGATTCCCATATCGGTTTCGTATCAGCATCAGAATATTTCCGCATAATCCTCCTTAGGCTCTCGACAAGTTCACCGGTAGAGACATCCAATACATCGCCCGGTATTCCCCCTGTATAGCGATGAAACGAAAATACATCCATGTATTCTAATGCCCCCTCTGTTGCAATAGCTTCCAACCAGGCCAGCGGGTCTCTACCTGAAGAGCTTCCTCCTACAATAACCGCATCAGAGTTGACTTCCTTCGCCGTTGTATATGCTACCTGCAGAAGGCGTGTATAGGCTTTGGCCTTTCCCTGAAGTGTCGCAGATCGGGGCAAATTTAAAAACGAATCGCCATCAGGCTCATTCCAGACTTCCCAGTAATCGATAATCCCGCGGTAGTATGCTACTGTTTTTTTAACATAATTTTCCCAATCACTAATTTTTTTTGGCGGTGAAGCGCGGTAATGACGAAACTTTACATCTCCTGACATCCCCGCCCACCTCGGGGTAGCATCAAGTGATCCCAGAATATTAAACCCTTGCTGACGAGCTGTTTTCAGTGAATCGTCATAAAAGTCAAACTGGCCTTGCTTAGTTTCAACAATCGCCCATTTTGTGGCGTAAGGGGGATGCAACCTCAACCAACGGACGCCAAGTTTCCTCGCTTGCTCCAGTCCTGAAGGTGAAAACCAGGCATGATTACCAAAAGGTGATTCCAGCAGGATATCTTTGACAGCAGGTACTACGCCTAAGGCTATTTCTGCTAACGCCGAGCCCCCATCTTCTGCACTGACGCTTGCAACAAATTTTTTGTAGCCAATAACCATTGTGTCAATTGGCTGGTATAACAAACCATAACCATCGGAATCTAACTGGAGCTTTTTACTTTTAATTTTCTCCTTTGTATGATTCATACCAATTTGCCAAATATTAACTTCAACCTCATCCTGTCCAGGCGCATAAACCCTAATTGGTAGATTTACGGATTCCATCGGGGTGAACAATAAATTACTCCGATCCTGATCGAAACCTACTTCCACCCCGTTAGCCGATTTATACAGTGTTGGCATATCTGCTTTTTCAAGTTGTATACCATCAAGCCAGAACCTGCCTTCACCCAAAGATTCTATAAAAACAACATAAGCATTATCACGTGAAATAGGCAGTTCACCTATTAGGTTGAATCTCTGCCATTTTTCATTTATTTGTATGATTTTTTTTAAACCATATTGTTTTCCATATTCACCAGCAACAACACCGAATTGAAGCTTTCTGGGAAAACTTGACTTTGCATAAAACGATAATGATACCTTTCCACCCGGCTCAACTTTTACATATGGTGATGATACCCGCGTCTTGCCATTTTCAGGGGTAACAATCTCCAGTGCTGACTGGCCGTGCGCAGCCGTCTTGCTCGTAATTACTGCAGGTTTTGTATCCCAACGAACCTGCGCCATATACTCATATTCTGTTTCTCGTTGCTGCACTGCCCATCTTTCAAGACCCACCTCGAAGCTACCATTATAAATCCTGTTACCAGTTTTTTTGGGGCTTTCACCAGAGCACCCTGTTATATCAGAAACTGATGCACCATCTAGCTCAATCCATCCTTTGCCTTTAGTACGCAGCATGAAATAAACGCGACCGTCATCACTTGGCGCAACAGCCTGAAAACCATATTCCGTCCACTCGTTATTAATTCTGAAACCACTGGACATATGGATCGTGTAAGGCTCACCCTGCCTTCGTAGCATAATTTGAAGAGGTGCAGTTACCTCTCCTCGCATCCAGATACTGACTTTATAGGTATGTTGTGCCCTAAGTGAAAGTCGCGGCTGAACAAACTGAACCGCCCCCTGTCTTACCGCACCGATATCAATTCGTTGTACTTTTCCCTGCCTGTCCTTATCTATTTTACTGGTATAAGAAATGTCGACATCAGCCCAGCCACTGTTATCCTGCCAATGCAGCGCAGACCTATTCCACCCATATAACTCAAAACCTGCATTCGACAGCATGTTTTGCGAGGAGCAAGTCGCGCGTGAATCAATAGAATGTGAAAAGAACAGTAGGAAGCATATAGTCAGGCCGATTACCTTCAGCAATCCAGATTCAACTAAGAAAATATTACAAACCATGCATACCTCAAGACAAACTAGTGGTTAGAAAAACTAACGCCTCTTGTCTTTTCTGTGACAGAATCGAGTTTACTCTATCCCAGTCTATCTTTTCATTTATCAACTCGGCAGTAATCTGATCAGCAGAATGAAGAAGACGATTTTCCAAATCAAACATCTTGAGAAGCGAAATGAATCGTGTAAGCCCCCTCTCTTCATTTCCGATTGCGATAAATGCTCTGTTAAATATGATAGAGAAAACGGTTCCATGGAATGAGTCTGTAATCACAAAATCGGTATCCATGTAGCCCCGGATCCACTGGGTAACAGGAGGAAAAACATTGTCATGATATCTAGACATAGCATTATTAACAAAACATGCATTAACACCAATTACTTCTGAAATAGCATTAATTATGTGTTTCTTCTCTGGCGTGTCATCCAGGACGTAACTGATTATTTCTGTATTAAGCTCAGGAATATCACCTTCATCGACCAGTGCTATATAATCATCCTTATCAAGCAGCATAGTTGGATCCAGTACATGAACAGCAGGTACCTCAAGATATTTACGGCAAAGCTCAATCGCAGAATCTTCACGCACCGATATAGCATCGAAATTTTGTGCCAACCCTGCACAGACCACTGTTTCCTCAGGTGTGAATTCCCAGTCCTCTACACCGAATGATGCTGCATACGATATGCGTTTCACCATAGTATCATCACTTAGAAAATCAAGAAAAAAATGCAATAAATTAGGCGAGTATTCTGGACGCCATACCTGGTCACTACCAACGACATACGCATCAAAATGATACTCTTTTAGCAAGGAAAGCTGAGGAGAGTTATTAATTTTTGATGTAGTTTTGATATTCTCTTCAACAAAACTACGCAAATACCGGGTAAACTTCCTATTATTGGAATTTGTCGGCCATACCCAGACTGAAACAGACCTTCCCAATAGATATCTCTGTACTGCACGTATCAAAATTGATTTAATGATCCTTGGATAAAATCGCAGGTCCTTTTTTTTGTCCACTTTCCAGAAATCAACGGTCCAGACCTCGTGACCTAACCGTTTCAGAACGACCTGTAACGCAAACGCCTGCAGTAACCCCCCATAATTGTTGTGTAACGGCTGAGTTAGTATACCGATCTTCATCTGTTTTATACCTGTCTAATTTGCTTTTATTCTTTTTAACCCTGTACGCTTATCATGGAGAGTGTTTCTTGAAAAATAACGATCAATAATTTTATACACAAGCGTTAAATCATTTTGATCGTCAGTTTGGATGTATTTTTCTAACCCTTTACTGTATATAAATAAAGGGTCACTTCCTTTTATCCCCGTGTAGGGATATTTTTTATCTTCAATTTCATCCTCTAATAGAGTTAAATTAGGATTATCAGGTATAAATTCCCAATATCTGCCAGATGAATATGTCTTATCAGGTTTTGTAATTTGAATATCTGGAAATAAATGTGAAAACCTTGAGTTTTTATTTAATTTTTGAAACGGTTTTGCGTATAAATGATGGGATTGCGTTAGAGGATCGTCATTAAACTTACTGTAAATGTCATTAACCAGTATTTCCACTTCAGTTTCACTGCAGATTGGGCCGCCAAATCGTTTTGAATCATTAATAAAAACTCCTGCGAAATTTCCAAAATCATAAAATGTCCCAAAAGCTTGTGTTTTTGATGCTTTGAACCTGGTCATTGGTTTTCTTACTGATTTCTTATTACTTGTATAATTGGTTAATTTGAGCAATTTTTTTGATAAATAATTACCCAACCTGTTAAAAATCCTTTCATACTTATTCATAACTTGTAATAAATTATGACTTTCGAGCCAAACATCCAGATTAAGATCTTTTTTGTATAAAGCGGTACTATGGTCACCGATAAACAAATATTGCTTTGGATTTAATGAATCAAACATTTCCTTAATACTTTCGTCGAGCATCTTATAGTGATTGACAAGGTTTTCTTGAATTGTATTCTCTGCTTTAAATTCAATTCTATTTTCTTTATCCTTATTGATGCCATCTAGACATCTATCTATTTCGTATCGTGCAAGGTATTGAATCGAAGTAGTTATCCGAAAACAATAAAAACCAAAACCAGGTTTTTCTTTGCTTGTCAGTTCAATAAATGTATTTTTTTGCGCAACTACAGCATCAGTAATTTTTCTAATAAATTCCGAAACTGTTTTGCATCCTCCTGGAGGACGTATATCAATAATATAGTTGTGTTTTCTGAGTATTGCTTCAATACTACGCGGATGATACATGTTTGCTGGTATGTCACCTATTGAACCTAAACCACCTCCGCCACCAGATTTTATAAATCCATTAACATCAGGCGCGGGCCCTGCAGTTGGAACATTGACTATTCCTACGCGAACTCCTTTATTGTTCAACATACTCCAAAGAGATTCATTAGGACTTTCAGAAACCATAATCTCCTTGGAGTAGGCATGGTTGAAATCATAGGTTTGATCAGAAAAGGGCATTAAATAAAACCTCTTATTTTCAGATGTAAGGCGCCCTGTTAAAGCCTTAGCCCACCCTCTGCTAATAAGATCCACTTCTAAAATCTTGTAGCTAGCCCCCTTAAATAGGGACTGTGTAAATGTCATCGGCATATTATCAATAATCTCTTTTGTAACGCCATCAATACCAATAACAAGAAGATGCAAAATAATCTTTCCCTAATTTTCCATATTTGTACGTTTGAAGTAAATTCTTACAAGATTGATGAGATCTATAATTTCTTTTCTGGTAGTTTTGAAGAACACACACAGACCGAAGTAAACAATCGGTATGACAATAAAATACAATACGAATACCGAGAAAAGGTTACCAGGAAAATAATAATTTCCAACTAACTTAAAAGTCAACACTATCAGAATAACGAAAATTATTGGTGGCAATAATACGCCTGCAAACTCTTTCGCTTTTACAGGCTGATATTTTTCAGCGTATATAAAAAACAATGGCACTCTAATTAAAACAGCAGATAATGTAGCACCCCACAACACTCCCCATACCCCCCAATTTGATCCTATGACAACTGCTATCAGTAATACAGTAAGGGTAATAATTTTCCATTTGAGCAAAGCTCTCGCTTCTCCAACGGCGACAAATACATTTGCTGTTAATATTGTAATTGGTGTTGCAATTGTAGCTATCGCTAATAGCTGTAATATGGGTACAGCTTCCTCCCACGAATCTCCAAGTAGAATTAATATAATCCATTCCGCCGACAGAAACATGATAAGTGATATAAGCATTGTCACAATAGCTATTTTTGACATTATTGAGAGTGAATACTTTCTCAAACGCTCGGGATCTGTAGCAACCCTTGCCAGGGTCGATTGCAATACCTTCATTACCGGCATCAAAGCTTGCGCCTTGGGTATAGAGGCCAAATTAAATGAACGATTGTATAAACCTAAAAAATGTGCACCGCCTAAAAAACCGAGCAAAAAAGGTGTGATATTATTGGTAAAGTAAGTGATAAAGTTACCCGCAGTCAAGTCAACCCCAAAACCCAAAAGTGGTTTAGTGCCACTTTTTTTTGTGAAAGACGATGGTCGCCAGTCAACTATCCACCAGTACAAGGCAATCTTTATTGTATAAGTCGCTATCGGAATAATAACTAACGCCCAATATCCAAGATTATTCAATGCCGCCAATACTCCAGCACAATTACCTACAGTCAACGATGATACATCAATAAATGATAAAGCTTTAAAGCGCATATGACGCTTTAAGATAGCTTCATGCTGTATTGAGAGACTGCCTACAATAAATGAAACGCTCAAAGCCGTCATTATTAATGTTAACCTAGGTTCATTGTATATCCAGGAAATAATTGGACTTACTAATATAGCGATCGCTGTAATAAATGCTCCCAAAGCCAAATTAACCCAAAAAAGATTTGATACTTGTGCGTGCGTTATGGTCTCTCTTTGAATCGTCGCCATGGATAAACCACCTTCCATTATGGTCATACCCAATGTGGTAAATATAGTGATCATTGCAATCAAACCAAAATCAGAAGGCTCTAACAGGCGCGCAAATATTGCAATAAAACACAGTTGAAGAACTAGCTTTATGGCTTGAGCCATCAACGATACAGCTGTACTTTTAATTGTTCGATCTTTTAGGTTTGACTTGAGATGTGCAATTGAAAAATACTCATCAGCATTGTCTTTTTGTTTTCTATGCATTTTGATAGAACATCTTAATAATTAGTCAGAGCCTGCACAATATTTTCAAACCATCGAAGACCACGTCATATCGGTCAAAAGATTTGATAGAGTCAGTATAATAATTAAAGAAGGAAAACTGATTTTTCACCGATGAAATATACACAGTAATCTTCAACGCCTAACACAATTAGTACTAGAAAAGATGTAAAAAGGTAAACTGCAACTGTAATCTAGAGTGCAGAAGTGAGATAGCTCTGCATTTTTCACAATACGCCCTCTTTTTCAGTATCCTTATTCATTTTATCACTGCTGTCCCGCTAAAGAGTAAATAAGAAGGCCTGAAAACCTGCTTGTTTTGTTACAATGAGTTCACGACAAACCATTGAAAAACAAATAGGAAATCAGGCCTTGAGTCACCATAATACTGTGTTTTCACAACTTCTGAAACTGATACCGAGACATGAATTCGAGTCCCTTGCAAAACAGCACCATACAGGCCGTTCCTTCCGAACAGCTTCAAGATGGTCGCAGTTTGTGACCCTGGCAATGGC
>QBVD01000082.1 GCA_003058525.1 gamma proteobacterium symbiont of Ctena orbiculata
AAAGTGCCCGACATTCCAACTTCAAATGGGTGAATACCATGCTTGGGAACGTCAAGAATTCTTTGCTGGGTACTTTTCATGCTATACGAGAAAAACATGTGCCTCGCTATTTGGCTGAATTCGAGTATCGATTCAATCGCCGCTTCAATCTTCCTTCAATGATTGAACGGTTGCTCTTTGTTGCTTTGCGTACTCCGCCGATGCCTTATCGCCTCCTGAGAATGGCTGAGGTTTATGGGTAATCAGGTTGATATTTAACCTATCACGCTTCATCAATAGCATTGATGATAACTTCACATAAAGACTGACCGGCGCCTGGTTGCCTTCGCTATCGCCTTGCAAAATCGAGCTAAAGGAGATTTTGGGGAATGTCTAGTAGGTTGAAAACAGCTTATTGAGTTTTGTGCCGAAACGCTCAAGTTCCCTTATCGTGTAGTCGTAATCGACCTTATCCCGATTAAACGTTGGTTGGCCGCTTTCGTTGCTCGAGCGGTAATCATCCTCGTCACTCTTGAGATAACCACAGATTGAGCGTAGCTGGCTGATTGCCTGTTTTAGTATTTGTGTATAGTCAATCAATGTTTGTTGAAGCTCGGCCGCATTTCTTAAAGGCAGATCATCTTCAGCGACACTATTGATCTGCGCAACCAATCCTGCAAGTTCATCCTGCAGTGTGTTCAGTCTTTGCTCATAATCACTGTACAGCGAGCTCGTTTTACCCTTCAGGGCGTAGAGGATCATGCGGTATGAAGTAATACCGAAAAGAGCGCCATGTATTTCGGCATACTGGCGATGGATATCCGAGACGCTACATCCTAAATTGATGATTTTAGACATCTGCAGCAATCAACCTCATTGTTGTTATGCCTTATTGTCAGGCTCTTGGCGAAGATGTTGCTGGTAGCGTGACTTCAGCCACACACCTAACACCATCATACCGAGTGCGATGGATGTCAGGATGAAATCAAGTTGTTTGTTCACCACGTACATGGCTGCGGCGATCAGCGCGGTCACCCAGAATGCCACCACGACGATGACCCATCGATTCTTGAGACTGTCACGCTGTTTCTCCCAGGCGAGCCAATCACTTCCCGGTTTCTGTTTGTGTTCTCCCATATTCTTACAACCTTCGTGAGATGTTTTCAGCATTCAACAGGATTGTACACGATCCAGGCGCAATTTCTCCTGAAGGTCGAACCCATAATATTCTTAAGGATGCGTTAATATAATTAGTGGCAACCTATACATTTAAACGATGACATATATCGTCTGCGTCTTAAAGTATTATTGCATAGCACGATATATAGCCCTTTACGGACCGGAAAGGAATTACACGCTGCTGCTCCGAGATCAGTATCTGCTGCTTTCATGCTCCACATCAGGAGAAAAAAAGTCCATAATCGGAGTTCAGTGGATGGGTTTGTTTCAAGTGCCAAAACTTAGCCAGGCGAATTTCGCAAAAGATGCCAGGTGTGAACTTTGCCTTATGCCCATATCCCATTGCCATTAGTGTTGAGGCCGCATAATTGGTATAGCTTATGTTCGTCACAGAGTTTCTGATAACCTCTTTGATTGTGGTAATGATACCGGGTACCGGTGTGCTCTATACCGTCTCCACGGGCCTGACCAAGGGGTGGCGCGCGAGTATTTTCGCCGCGCTCGGTTGTACCCTTGGAATCGTGCCTCATCTGTTGGCCGGCGTGTTCGGGTTGGCGGCCATATTGTACGCCAGTGCCTTGGCGTTTCAGGTGTTTAAGTTTCTGGGGGTATGCTATCTGGTTTATCTGGCCTGGACTATGTGGAATGAATCCGGCGCCATACATTTCAACAGCAAGCCAGATACCGATGGATATGGAAAAATTACCCTGCAGGCTATATTGATTAATATCCTGAACCCCAAACTCTCAATTTTCTTCCTTGCATTTCTACCGCAATTCGTTCCGAGCGGTGCGTTATCACCTATTTCATACATGCTGGTATCAAGTGCAATTTTTATGGTTATGACCCTGGTCGTCTTTGTTGGTTACGGAGTTTTGGCGAACCAAGTGCGTCAATATGTTTCGCGGTCACCCGGCATGGTTCAAGGAGTACAAAAGGTATTTTCCGGATTGTTCCTTGCGATGGGCGTCAAACTGGCGGCTATGGAACGTTAAAGACGATTGCGGCAGCAATGGGCTTTGTGAAAATCGAACTGTCTATTCTGCGGAGTGCGTAAGATGCAAGATTTGGAAGCAAATAAACATAATGCGATAGCGTTTTACCGAATGGCATACTTAGGCAATCCCAAGAAAGCTGTCGAGTTGTATGTGGGGACAGAATATATTCAACACAATCCTCTGGTAGGGAATGGTAAGGCGGCATTCATCGACTATTTCGACGAGATGGCCAGATCATATCCCGATAAAGAGATCGAATTTGTTCGCGTTGTAGCCGAGGGTGATCTGGTGGCCCTTCATACCCATCAAACATGGCCGGGGAACGATGAGTATGTGACCATGGATTTTTTTCGCTTCGATGGGGCAGGCAGGATAGTCGAGCACTGGGATTCAATACAGCAGATCCCGAGTGAGACCAAGAATGGCAATACCATGTATTGAATCAGGACCGTTCGGATTAGAGTTGACGGGTTTCATCACTGAACTGGTCAGCATGACATGAGGCTCTGGTCACTCCATCCAAAGTATCTGGATTCAAAAGGTTTGGTGGCATTGTGGAGAGAGGCGCTGTTGGCACAAAAGGTTTTGCAGGGTAACACCGTCGGTTATGTCAATCATCCTCAACTCACCAGGTTTAAGGAATCAAGAAATCCGCTTGGAGCCGTTGCGACCTATCTACGGCAAATTGCAGGTGAGGCCGAAAAACGTGGTTACAAATTCGATAAAAGTAAAATACTCAATAAAAGCATGCGTACCCAGTTGTATGTTACAGAGGGTCAAATAAACTATGAATTCAGGCATTTATTGAAAAAGCTAAGAGAGCGGGACCCCAATGCCTATGCGGCTGTAAGAAGTACATCTACCATAAAGCCACACCCATTATTCAAACTCCGCAAAGGACATATCGAGGAGTGGGAAGTCATGCGATGAATTTGTAATCGTAGATCGACTTCAGTAACTCTCATCCATGGTCTTCATGCTCTATCGTCTATCCTTGATTTCTCAATTCAGTATGACTAATTAGGTAATTATCCCACTTGCGATAACTCCGTCATGGACTATAGATGTCAATAATATTGCCATCTTATAGTAGCAATGGGGTAACACAATCATGCGGCAAAGGATCGTTGGGGTGGTTTTTTTGTTGTTTTCAGGGACACCGCTATCAGCGGATGAACATGTCGCCTGCACGCAACCGGATGCATATGAGGGCTATCGTGTCGAGGTGCTTCTTTCAATCGCCAAAAGCTGCAAAGTGGCTGCGGTAGCCGACCTTTTCTACAATCGCGCATACCATATCCGGCAAGTTGAAAAATATCACCAGTTTGAGAAGCTGCTGAATAAACAGGGCGGCAGTGAAAATATAGCCTATATCGACGCCTACCGTATCCATATAGGTTTGGCGGAGGCCCTGCTGAGCAGATCACTCACCCCTGAAGCAGTCGGTGCAATAAGACGTCTCAATAATATCTATGAACGTAGTGGAGAGATCGCAGAAATGCGATTCAGGGGCTACGATCTGCTTGCGAACAGGCTTCAGCAGCGGCTCAGGGATAAGTCCCATATCTAGGCACGTGCCGGCCCGCATACCCGATTGCTGTTCCCTGTGAATTCAGCGAAACAGCAGAGAGACCTCTTTGAACTTCGGGTTGTTGGCGTCCCCCATCCATTCAAACGCTACCGATTCACTGTTGGTGATCTGAACGCCATTTAAACGCATCCGTTGAAGTGCGTTTTTTCGGTGATGGGGATTGCGTGAAGAGATGGCGTCTTCTACCACGAACACCTGATAACCCCATTGTTGCAGCCCGGATGCAGTCTGCAGGACACAGATATGGGCTTCGAGACCGACAATTACGACCTGTTTGCGATCGCCGTTTTCTGTCAGTTCCTCTTCGAATCCTGGGGCAGTACAACAGGAGAAGGTCAGTTTGTCTTTTGCCTTTGTGTGTGGCGGCAGGTGTTTGGCGATCTGCGGCAGGGTGTTGCCCAGCCCCTTGCCATAGTGTTCGGATAGAATGATGGGTACCTCCAGCGCACTAGCCGCCTGGCTGAGTCTGACGATATTGGCAACCATCTGGTCCAGGTCGAGCTTTGGCATTGCCTTCGTCAGCCTCTCCTGGGTATTGATGATCAACAGCTGACTGGTTTTGGCATGGGTCAGCGGCAGTTCACACTTGCTTTTAGACATGATCTCCCTCACTTTTATAGTTATTCGCTGTGCTGCGAAATTTAACCGGGGAGCAGCAACAGGTTGGTAGCTTAGAACTCAAACACCACGGGTGCCGGTGCATTGATCAACGGTGACAGCTCCGTTTCCAAAATGCTCTCTTCCTGAAAGATCTTATCGGCATGCCGGGTGATCAGCATGCACTCCATCACCGGTGCCGTGCCGATGACGACAAACAGTCGCCCGCCAACATTCAGCTGTTGCCGGAAGATTTCAGCCTGTTGACTGGTGGGCAGGGAGCCGGTGACGGCTATGGCGTCAAAAGGCCCCTCTTCCAGCGGGTCGGCAAGGGCATCTCCGTTGATCAGGGTGATATTTCGAATACCTTGCTGTCCGAGTTTCTCTTTGGCACTCTCGGTAAATTCGTTGTGGATGTCGATGGAGACGACCTCTTGAGCCAGGCCTGCGAGGCAGGCTGTGAGGTAACCGCTGCCGGTACCCACTTCCAGTACCTTGTCAGTCGGTTGGATGGCCAGGGCCTGCATCAATTTGGCTTCGATTCGGGGGAACATCATTTGCTGCCCCTGTCCGATGGGGACCTCGATATCGGCATATGCCAGATCCCGGTAGGATTGCGGAACATAATGTTCCCGTGGAAGAGATTCCATCAACGAGAGTACGCGCGGATCGAGTACCTCCCAGGGACGGATCTGCTGTTCCACCATGTTGAATCGTGCTTTCTCGAAGCTGCTTGCCATCATGAAAATATCCTGGTTTTTAATATGGTTTAATGCGGCAGAGAATTTAAGACTACGTATTTTATTACCTCCGGGCAAGATTCTCCTGAGCGATTTTATCCGATCAGGCGGGCCAGACACCGTCACTCTGTGGGGTATTTCGATACAGGTATCTGATCTCCGGATTGAATGGCCGGCTCTATTTGTCGAGCTAACTTGCTGTTTATAAAACTTATCTTGTAACGTGATCGGCTGGCTTGGAATAATCGCCGCCATCACTGCGCATGTTCTGTCTAACCGCCATCCGAATAATCTTGGTTCACCGCTGTGGAATCGGGTTATACTGCGCGAATTGGCAGGCTGGGGGTGTCCATGGCGGGTGGCCGTCTTGGGCTGAGAAAGACCCTTACTACCTGATCCGGTTAATACCGGCGGAGGGAAGCTGAAACCTTACTGGGCTCATCTTCGCCTCTGCCACAGCGAGGTTTCAAGCATGAGCGTAATCCCTGAAGATTTCATCAAAAAGACCGCCACGCTTTCCGAAGCGGTGACCGGCCCCTTCTACAAATCTCGCAAAATCCATGTCGATGGCTCCCGCCCGGATATCCGTGTGCCGATGCGTGAAATCAGCCAGGACGCGACAGCCGCCAGCTTTGGGGAGGAGGAGAATCCTCCGATCCCTGTCTACGATACTTCAGGCCCCTTCACCGATCCGGCCCATAAGATAGATCTGCTCAAGGGGATGCCCGACCTCCGCTCCGGCTGGATTCAGGAGCGTGGCGACAGTGAGCTGCTTGACGGCCCCAGTTCGGAATACGGCCGGGTGCGGCAGAATGACCCTGCCCTTACCCATCTTCGTTTCGAGCATATTCATGCCCCGCGACGGGCGAAACCCGGGAAAAATGTCACCCAAATGCACTATGCCCGCCAGGGAATCATTACCCCTGAAATGGAGTTCGTGGCTATCCGGGAAAATTGCCGCCTGCAGGAACTGCGTGATGATCCGCGCTATGCCAAACTGCTGCGTCAGCATCAGGGTGAGCCCTACGGCGCCCGTATCCCCGATGAGATCACCCCGGAGTTCGTGCGCGATGAAGTGGCGGCCGGACGGGCAATCATTCCCGCCAACATCAACCATCCTGAGTTGGAACCGATGATCATCGGCCGCAACTTCCGGGTCAAGATAAATACCAATATAGGCAACAGCGCCATTACCTCATCCATACAGGAGGAGGTGGAGAAGATGGCCTGGTCGGCCCGCTGGGGCGGCGATACCCTGATGGATCTCTCCACCGGTGACAACATCCACGAAACCCGGGAGTGGATATTGCGCAACGCCCCCATGCCGATCGGCACCGTGCCCATCTACCAGGCGCTGGAGAAGGTCAACGGCAAAGCGGAAGAGCTGAGCTGGGAGATTATGCGCGATACCCTCATCGAGCAGGCGGAGCAGGGGGTCGACTATTTCACCATTCATGCCGGCGTATTGCTGCGTTATGTCCCCCTGACTGCCGAGCGGGTCACCGGCATCGTCTCCCGCGGCGGCTCGATCCTGGCCAAATGGTGCCTGGCCCACCATCAGGAGAATTTTCTCTACACCCACTTCGAGGAGATCTGCGAGATCATGAAGGCCTACGACGTGGCCTTCTCCCTGGGCGACGGCCTGCGTCCCGGCTGCCTGGCCGACGCCAACGATGCTGCCCAGTTCGGCGAACTGGAGACCCTGGGCGAGCTGACCAGGATCGCCTGGGAACACGACGTACAGGTTATGATCGAGGGGCCGGGTCATGTGCCGATGCAGATGATCAAGGAGAACATGGACAAGGAGCTGCGGGACTGTTTCGAGGCGCCTTTCTATACCCTAGGCCCCCTGGTCACCGACATCTCCCCCGGCTACGACCATTTCAGTTCCGGAATCGGCGCTGCACAGATCGGCTGGTATGGTACCGCCATGCTCTGCTATGTGACACCCAAGGAGCACCTGGGGCTGCCCAATAAAGAGGATGTGCGCGAAGGGATAATTACCTACAAAGTCGCCGCTCATGCTGCGGATCTGGCGAAAGGCTTTCCCGGTGCCCAGTTGCAGGACAACGCCATGTCCAAGGCGCGATTCGAGTTTCGCTGGAGCGATCAGTTCGCCCTCAGCCTCGATCCTGAGAAGGCGATGGCATTTCACGATGAGACACTCCCCCACCAGGCCCATAAAGTGGCCCATTTCTGTTCCATGTGCGGGCCACACTTCTGCTCCATGAAGATCACCCAGGATGTGAGGGAATACGCCCGTTCCCAAGGGGTGGGCGAGGATCAGGCACTACAACAGGGAATGCAGGAGAAGGCGGTGGAGTTCAAACACCAGGGTGGTGAGATCTATAAGGAGCTATGAGACTTGATCGCTATCTCTGCCAAACCACCGATCTGACCCGGTCCCAGGCGCGCAGCATCATCCGGGGAGGCAGAGTCAGTGTGGGGGGCGCTCCGGTCACACAACCCGCCAGCCAAGTGGATATGCAGGCCGAGGTGGTGCTTGATGACAGCTTGCTGTCTCCGCCTTTACCGCGCTATTTCATGCTCAACAAACCCCTAGGCGTGGTTTGCGCCACCCGCGATCCCAGTCAAAGGACGGTTCTGGATCTGTTCGACGTCCCCAAGCGGAATGCGCTGCATATCGCAGGGCGGCTCGATATCGATAGCACGGGATTGGTGTTGGTTACCGACGACGGCCAATGGTCGCATCGAATCACCGCTCCCTCGAATCACTGCCCCAAAACATACCATGTCATACTCGCTGAGCCGCTGACGGTGGAACAGGCCTCCAGCGTGGGTGCAGGTCTGTTGCTCAAGGGCGAAAGCAGACCCACAAAACCGGCAACCATTGAGAGGGTATCGGAGCTTGAGTTGCACCTGACGATCACCGAAGGCAGATATCACCAGGTGAAGCGTATGTTTGCGGCACTGGGAAATCGTGTTATGGCGCTGCACCGGTTGTCGATTGGAGGACTGTCATTGGACCAGTCTCTCGTGCCGGGAGGGTATCGTTCATTGAAGCGACAAGAGATCGAACTGTTTTAGGGCCTGTTAACACTAATCCAATATACCCTGCTGGGCCTGTTAACAGGACCTAACCATCTGCTGCTCACTTCTCTAATCCCCGGTTTACCATTGTGGATTAAAGTTCCAGTAAGGGTCGGCCGATCCTATATCAAGTCAACCTGCTTACTGGCAGGTCTTCGAATGCGGAATAATAAGGACAATGACCTGATGTTTCCTATCATTGTTATCCGCCTGAGACGGCGGATAGTTTCAGGAACTGATGACCAGGCGCTGAAAGACTCGGCCGCTGCATATCTCATTGAGTATTTATGACAACGATATAAAGTGTTTTACGAGAGGTAAGGTCGTGCAGGGGAAGGGGTCAACAGAGGCACTGCAGACAGGGGTCTTTAGCCAGAGTGATCTGGTGCAGCTGCAGGAAGTGATCGACGCTTGCGATGTTGGGCTCTGCCTCATAAACACCGATCACCGGGTGGTTGCCTGGAATCGACATCTATCTGACATTACCGGAAAGACGGATCAAGAGGCGCTAACCGAACCGCTGGAAGAGCTTATCCCACAGCTGGCCGGACCCCGTTTCTCTAAAATGGTGCACACTGCAGCGCAGGTGCCTCAATCCGATAGATCGCTGCAGGCCTATTTCTCCCTCTCCGGTTCCCGCCACCTGTTCAGAATCGATGAGAATTGTTTTATTCGGGTCAGTGTCAAGCCGCTGATGATGCACCCCGGCTACTGTCTGGTGCAGATCAGTAAAATCGACTCAACACTGGCTCAACGGGATAAGCTGACTACGAACACCCTAGCGGAACAGCGGACTCGTGCGATGCTTTCATCTGTGGATGATGCTGTCATTCTGCTCGATGCCTCTGGCAGGGTCGAATTTGCCAATCTGGCTGCGGAAGGGATGACAGGCTATTCCAACCGGCAGATGACGGGACGTCGATTGACAGAGGTGTATCGGGTTTTCGACGAGTCGGATACGGAGAAAAAACCGCTTCCATTTGAAAAGATCGTCGACAGCGAGGGACGTCAGCTGGTATTGATGCACAGAGAGGGCTTGAGTCTGCCGGTACAGCAATCGATTACCAGTCTCAGGGATGAAGCGGGGAATCTGGAGAGTATCGTGCTGGTTTTCAAAGACACCAGTCAATCAAGAAAACTGGCGGCGCAGTTGAGCTGGCAATCGAGTCATGATCCGGTAACCCGGCTCTACAACAGAACCGAATTTGATCGTCAATTGACCGGTTTGTTGGAGCAACCTGCGATAGAGGATTGTGTGCATTGTCTGCTCTATCTCGATATCGACCGCTTCAAGATCGTCAATGATAACTGTGGCCATGCCGCAGGGGATGAATTGCTGCGTCAACTGGCCAGTCTGATCAAACGTTCCATCCGTAACAGCGATCTGCTGGCCAGATTGGGCGGAGATGAGTTCGGCATACTGTTGACACAGTGTTCCGTTGAGGCGGCCGAACGAATCGCGGACAGCATTCGCCTTTCAATCCAGGGTTTTCGCTTTGTCTATGGAGATAAGAGCTTTTCGCAAAGTGTCAGTATCGGCATGGTACCGATAGACAATCAGAGCAATAATCCGGAACAGATTTTGAGTTTGGCGGATTCAGCCTGCTTCTCCGCCAAGGAGGAGGGCAGGAACAAAATCCATATCTACGATCCTCTTGGGAGTTCTGCCGCCAGGCGGCACGGTGAAGCGAAATGGGTAACCCATATCCGCAGTGCGCTGGATGAAGACCGCTTCACGCTCTATGTGCAGCCTATTATATCGATCAACAACAATGCAGCAGAGCATGTGGAAGTATTGATACGCATGTTGGATGAGTCGGGTGAATTGATTCTTCCACGGGCCTTTATTCCAGCGGCGGAAAGGTTCGGCCTGATGCCGAATGTGGACCGCTGGGTGATCGATCGACTTATACGCTATATAGTCGATAACCGGGAGGTGTGTCTCGCGGCGGGACGGCGTTACTTTATCAATTTGTCGGGCCACTCTTTATGTGACGAAGAAGTCCTGCAGATGATCCTGGACAGAATTAAACGTTATGACATTCCAAAGGGGATGCTCTGTTTCGAAGTCACTGAAACCGCAGCCATATCCAATCTGACTTCAGCCGAGCACTTCATGCGCACGCTGCAGCGTATCGGCTGCGAATTCGCCCTGGACGATTTCGGCAGCGGCCTCTCATCTTTCAGCTATCTCAAGCATCTGCCGGTGGAATATCTGAAGATAGACGGGGCGTTCGTCAAAGAGATGCTCGATAACCTAATCGATGATTCGATGGTGGATGCTATCAATCGGATCGGGCATATCATGGGATTGGAGACTATCGCGGAGTTTGTGGAGAACGACAGCGTTTTGCATCGCCTGAAGGATATCGGAATCGATTACGCCCAGGGCTATGGCATCTGCCGGCCATACCCTATCGAGAAACTCTTCGAGTAGGCGGGTTCAGCATACAACTATCGCTTCACCTATAGTCCTTCCCGGCTGCCCACTTTATTCAGTTACCTGATTACTCACAATACTCAGCCGCCGATCAGGTGATCGTGATCTTTGCAAACAAGCCGCAAATACTCGCCAAATAGTTCTAAGTCCGCAAATGAACGCGAATAAACGCAAATCTATCTATTAACTCTCCAACAAAGTTGATTGGATGGACCCAATCCTACAGCTGATGCAACACCCTTTTCCGATTGAGTGTGTCACGAGACCTGTGATGACTGTCTCACCTAAGCATTTGGATTAACCCGCTAAGATTGTGTCTATTCGCGTATATTTGCGGATTATTAATATTATGCGTCAATTTGCGGCCTGCATTCACAGCACCCTCAGTGACGGAGAAGTAGGCTAAAGCAGATAGTTGAGCATGATGGGTAATCGGGTTGCTTTTTACGTAAACAGTTTCGGGTCAAAACGTGACAATCAGGCGCACTGCATCCAGACGAACCCTGGTGGCCTGCAGATGCTTGTGTAGTGCAAGGCCCTGATCCTGCATCAGGCGGATCTCCTCCTCGCGTATCCCCGGGTTGTGTTTCCTGAGTGCCATCATCCGTTGAATCTCTTCCGTGTAGTGCTCCATCATTCCATTGACGGCACTGTTTTTAAGCGGCTCCATGCTGCGATGAGCGGCGGTTTCAGTTTGTTTGACCATTGCTCTTATTTGTTGACGGTAGCTATCGATGACCGGTAGCAGGGTCTGTGTCTCCAGGGGCTGGGCATTCTCCAGCAGATCGTCGCAAGCGATCAGTTGATCCCATCTCTTGCCGTTGGCATCGAGGAGGATGCGGATCAGTGTCGGTGGCAGGAAACGGGCGACATGCAGTTTGCGCGGAGCCAGACACTCGACCACGAACAGGGACTCCAACAGAAGCTGTCCCGCTTTCAGTTTGGCGTGCTTGCAGGCGAGAGCGGTGCTGTTACCGGTCTGCTGACCGATGACATGTTCCATAGCCCCGCTGACCAGGGGATGTTCCCAGGTCAACAGTTGACGCTCCTCATGGGCAAGGGCATCGCTGCGACTGTAGGTCACCGTCATCCCCTCGCTTGGCAGGCCTGGCAGCTGGCCCGCGATAACCTGTTCCCCGGGACGCAGAATAAAGCCTGACCCCAGCTCCTCTGTGTCGATGTTGTAACTGTTGAACAGTTGCTCGAGATAGTCGCGAAGATGATGAGATCGGTCTTGCGCACGCAGCTCCTTGACCAGCCAGCCGGCAGTGGGCTCACGGCAGGCGCCCAACTCCAGCAGATGGTCGCGACCCTGTTGCAGGCGCTGTTGGGTCACCGTCCTGAGTTGTCGGGTCTGTTCCAGGAGCCGTTCCAGATTGCCTTCCCCGCCGATATCCTCCAGTGATTCCCATAGTACCGGGCTGAGCTGTTTGTACAGTTCATGGGCGCCAGGCACCGGGTGGCTAAAGGCATCCAATCCATCCCTGTACCAATGCAGCAGTATCGATTGCGGGCCCGGTTCCAGATAGGGGAGATGAATCTGTACGGTCTCTTTCTGGCCGATCCGGTCGAGTCTGCCAATACGTTGCTCCAAAAGATCCGGATCGAGAGGGAGGTCGAAGAGGATCAGGTGGTGGGCGAATTGAAAGTTGCGACCCTCGCTCCCGATCTCGGAGCAGATCATCAGTCTGGCCCCCTCCGGGTCGGCGAACCAGGCTGCCGATCGATCACGCTCGATGATGCTCATCCCCTCGTGAAACAGCGCGGCACCGATCCCGGTCTGTACCCGGATAGCCTCCTGCAGCTCGATGGCAGTCTCGGCATGGGCGCAGATCAGCAGGTATTTCCTGGAAACATGTTGCTTCAACTGTTCGATCATCCATGCAACCCGGGGATCGACATGCCACCAGGCGGGGTGTCCCCGGTCGGCATGTAAACGTTCAGGGGTGAGGCACAGTTCCGGTGGAACATCGCTTTCTGTCCCTGCCCCCTCATATTCCACAGGCAAGGGTAGTGGGTAGTTGTGCAACTCCCGTTTGGGGAAGCCGCTAACACCGACACGGGTGTTTCGAAACAGCACCCGGCCGGTACCGTGTCGATCAAGTAGCATTGAAATCAGGGTTTCCCTGGCCGTATTCCGCTGCTCTTCATCAGCATCGCTCTCTTCGAGCAGAGTAAGGAGGGGCTGTTGTTCACTCTCGTCCAGGATATCCCACAGTTGACTTGCAGCCGCCTTCGATATCCTGTTGTGACGGAGCAGTTGCTCTACCGCCTCTGCAACAGGCTGGTAGTGGTGCTCCTCCTCCTGAAAGGCCTGCAAATCATAGTAGCGATCCGGATCGAGCAGTCGCAGACGGGCAAAGTGTCCTGCCCGCCCCAACTGTTCCGGCGTGGCGGTCAGAAGCAGTACTCCCGGTGTTTTAAGCGCCAGGGCCTCAACCAGTAGATACTCGGCACTGGGATCGTCGGCGGACCAGGTCAGATGGTGTGCCTCGTCCACAATCAGCATATCCCAGCCACCATCCAGGGCCTGGCTGAGGCGTTGAGTATTGTGATGAAAAAGATCAAGGCTGCAGAGCACCAGCTGTTCAGCGTGGAAGGGGTTGTCGGCCTGTCCGGAATCCTGGATGGCCTGGCAGGTCTCTTCATCGAATATGCGGAACTTGAGATTGAAACGTCGCAACAGTTCCACCAGCCATTGGTGTACCAGGGGGTCCGGAACCAGGATCAGGGCTCGGCTTGTGCGCCCTGTCATGAGTTGATGATGCAGTATCAGGCAGGCCTCGATGGTTTTGCCAAGTCCCACCTCGTCGGCCAGCAATACCCGTGGATTTGGCCGGTTTGCCACTTCGTGGGCGATGTACAGCTGATGAGGGATCAGATCGATCCTGGGTCCGCCCAGGCCGAGTATGGGGGACTGCAGGTGTCGTCCGAACCGGCGCAGTGTGTGATAGCGCAGATTGAACCAGTGGGGTGGATCGATCTGGCCCGCGGAGAGGCGTTGCTGGGGTTGGTCGATACGCAGTGAGTCGTTCAGATCCGCTTCTGCCAGTGTGGTCTGCCTGCCGGTCTGATCTTCTCCCAGATAGTTCAGGCAGCCTTTCTTCTCGATCACGCGGGAGACCAGCAGCGTGGCGCCATCACGGCTTTCAACCCTGTCTCCGACCGAAAAGGCGACCCGTGTCAGGGGAGCCCCTAGTCGGGCGTAGACCCGGGTTTCTCCCACTGCGGGAAAATGGATGCAGACTGTGCGTCCTTGGCACTCAACGACACTGCCCAAACCCAGCTCCGATTCGCTATCACTGATCCAGCGCTGGCCGGGTAAGAAAACTGGCATTTGGGTATGATCCTGGCAAAAAGAGGCAGATGATATCATTTCACTGTTTTTGATCCAGTGCGACCATGTCTGTTCGTGCGGCCTGCGGATGATTTTGGGGCGGGAAAAGACTTGAGTCTGGGCGGCGGCTGGGAATAATAGTCCGACGACAAACTGAGTATGGTGAATTGTGGAAAAGAAGTTTGAAAAGATTCTCTGGAGCAGCCGGCTTGTAGTCCTGGCTGCCGTTGTGGCAAGCATGGCTGCGGCCATCGCAATGTTCTATATGGCTTCGGTGGACGCTGTTTACATGATCTCTCACCTCGGAGATTATGCTTCCCCTTCGCTGAGTGCAGAGCAACGGATCGATTTACGATCCTCCACTGTTACCCATGTGGTGGAGATTGTGGACGGTTATCTGTTGGCGACGGTGCTACTGATCTTCTCCCTCGGCCTATATGAACTGTTCATCAGTAAAATCGATTACGCCGAGAACTCTGAGAGCGCCTCGAATGTTCTGATGATCACCAGTCTGGACGATCTCAAAAGCCGACTGGCGAAGGTCGTGATGATGATTCTGGTGGTGCGCTATTTTGAGTTTGCGCTGAGCATGGAATTCTCCACACCGATGGATCTCCTGCAATTTGCGGGTGGCATCGCACTGCTTGGATTGGCGCTTTATCTGGCCCATTTGGCAGACAAGGATGGTGCCCATTGATTTGCCTGAGCTTTGTAACAAGTTGATTAATAAATGGAATTTCATGACAGTGAGTGTGTCATTAAGTTGTTGTCAATGGGGTAAAGTGTGTTGTGATTTAATGTAAACTAACCTGATTGATAATTGTCTTTGATAGCCAATGGTGGTCTGTTTACTTTATAATCCGCCGGGTATAAGGGAAGGGTGATATTGTTCCCTCCAGGTGTGTAAGTGATAACTGTTTGAATTTAGAGGATAATACCTGATGAATAAGATGAAGATGATGCTGCTGGCAACCAGCACGACAGTTCTGTCTCTGGGCGCCGTGGCAACTGCTAGCGCTGATCCTGTGGCACTTGCGACTCAACGTGGCTGCATGGCCTGCCACCAGCTTGAAACCAAGGTAGTCGGACCTGCTTATAAAGAGGTCGCCGCCAAGTATAAGGGCCAGGAAGGCGCCGCCGAGATGCTGGCCGCAAAGGTTAAGGCAGGCGGATCCGGTGTATGGGGTCCTGTACCCATGCCGCCTAATGCGCATGTCAGTGATGAAGACATCAAGGTCATCGTCGACTGGCTGTTGACGCTCTGATCCAGAACATCCATCCAAATTGGATGTCGGAAAAGCGCCTGCTCCAGTGTCAGGCGCTTTTTTTTTGTACAAATAATCAGAAATTGCGATCTATCGGATGGGTCAAATGACACGTCTTGTGTCAAATGGCCTATAAATGCCATGAATTGACATAATTCACTTCGATTTGGATTGCCTTGGGGTAGGCATTGATGTCATTCTCGTCAGCCTTTGAGTCAGCCATATACGGCTAATTCCGTCGAAGATTGATTGAAGATAGTGATACGCACGAGGAGTTCAGCAAGATGTCCTGTTTCAAACGTTTTTCTCTAGTCGGATTGTTTCTCATCTGTGCCGGTCAGGCAGCTGTCGCGGGCAATGTCGCTGATGGCATTATGGTGGACGATCCCTATGTCAGGGCTGTTCCGCCGGGTCAGCCGAACTCTGCCTCTTTCATGGGTTTGCACAATATGGGTAAAGCGGGGAGTGCCTTGACGGCTGCCAGCAGTCCTGCCGCTGAAGTGGTGGAGTTGCATACCCATACCATGGAAGAGGGAATGATGCGTATGCGCAAGGTGGAGAAGATTGATCTGCCTGCCGGCGAGATGGTCAAGTTGCAGCCCGGTGGGCTGCATTTGATGCTGATCGGTCTGAAGCAGAAACTGGTCCCGGATGCGAAGGTGTCGTTGACCCTGACCTTCGAGGATGGATCGAGCCTGCAAGTGGATACCCCGGTGCGTAAATTGCAGATGCGTATGAAACAGGATGGCCAACAGGGCCATATGCATTGATAGTTGATTACTGCGCCTCCCTTTAATTCCCTTGAGGTACTGAAACAGGCATTCACTTCCGGGTTGCAACGGTTGCTGAGCAATCCCGGTCTTGGCAGCTATATCCTGGTACATGCCAACGCCTGTTTTGACGCTGATATCTATCAGATACTCAAGCGGAATTTGGCGCACCGTTTCGATAACCTGTCCGCATACTGCCGGGAAGCCTTGAGCGAAGGCCGTGAACTGGCTGGCGCCGAGGATGATCAACTGGTCTTCCTGAAGCTGATGGCGATCGGATTTGAGGGTATACAGGCCACCGAGTTTCGCGAATCGGGGGAGTGGGAACTGCAGTTCAATCATGTTCGGGCATTTCGGCCCTCCCGCATGAGCCGGCAGCCGGTGCAGGGAATCAGTCGTCCCTTCGACCCGAACGGATTCAACTTCAATAAGCCCTATCTTCGTAAAGAAGTCCTCTGGGCGGGGGAGTTGCGGGGGAATGAGGTCGAACTGCTCTATAATAAATTCCCCTTCGCACCACTGCATGGGTTGCTGGTACCGGACAGGCGTGCGCGACATCCACAACTGTTGAGTGCCGGATACCATGACTATGTCTGGTCCCTGGCAGAGGAATTGGGGTCAGGATTGCCGGGGCTGGGTATCGCCTACAACAGCTATGGTGCCTACGCTTCCGTTAATCACCTTCATTTTCAATTCTATGTGCGCTCATCTCCATTGCCTATTGAAAGGGCGTGTTGGCATCACAATGGTGGTAGATTGCATTACCCCCTGTCGTGCGAGGTGTTCAGCTCTGCAGCTGCGGCCTGGGCGCATATCCGGACACTGCATGAACACAAGACCAGTTATAATCTGATCTTTCGGCCAGGCCGACTCTACTGCCTCTCACGCAAACGGCAAGGTCATTATCAGCATGCGCCCTGGACGAATGGTTTTGCCTGGTATGAACTCGCCGGCGGTATTACCACATTCAGTCGATCGGATTTCGAAACCCTGGATGGCATGGCGATCGAGCAGGAGATGGGTAAGCTCAGGGTGTGATCGGGATTCGTGGGGGATGGGGCATGACTATAACCATCTCAACAGGTAATAGAGGCGAAATCCTTCGGACGAGCGTGAAGGCCCCATCACCTCCGCTGCGTGACGGTCTTTCTGCTCTGAGGCGGCCGCCAGGGCATCTTCAGCGCTGGCGAACGGTTGTACGCAGTTTTCCGGGAAGCGCTGGCGGCGTTGGCTGGGGCTGTAGATAACCGCGTAACAGCGCTTCACGATGGTTTGGTCGGGGTCTTTCTGCATAGATAGAACCTATGGCGAATCGGAGTGTCTGATTTTGACCTTTATTAGAAAATTCTGCTATAGTTTCGCAGCTTTTTTGGTGGCTTTCGAGGTTTCCTCCGATGGGAGTGTGGGACAGCAAAGCTCGGAATTTCAACATATCCAGCAGAATTTAGAGCAGGATTGATCATGAATAAATGGTTCATAACCGCAATTATCGCCCTTAGCATCGGTTTCAACCTGGCCCATGCCGCCGGGAATGCAGATGAGGGAAAAAACAAGGCTGCAATCTGTGCAGGATGCCATGGCGCTGATGGGAATAGCCCTATCAATCCCCTGTGGCCGAAAATTGCGGGACAGTCTCCAAGATACATCGAGAAGCAGATCAAGGACTTTAAATCGGGCGCCCGTGTCGATCAAACCATGTCACCGATGGCAATGCCGCTCTCCGATCAGGATATTGCAGACCTGGCTGCCTACTACTCCAGTCAGAAACGGCAGATCGGTGAGGCTGCAGCGGACAAGGTCAGAACCGGCGAAGCGATCTATAGGGCCGGGAATTTAGAGACCGGCGTGGCTGCCTGCATGGCCTGCCACGGCCCTGCTGGATCAGGTAACCCGCAAGCCAACTTTCCTGGTATAGCCGGTCAGCATGCTCCCTATGTGGAAAAGGCGCTGAAAGATTTTCGTGACGGCAAGCGCACCAACGATGCGAGCAAGATGATGCAGGGAGTTGCGTCCCGTATGAGTGACGAAGAGATGGCGGCGGTTGCCCAGTATGTACAGGGTCTGAGCAGGTAATCACCATTTTCGTACCGATAACCGATACAATAAGGCGGCTTATGGCCGCCTTTTTACGTTTGCATGCTATTGTATTAGCAACTTGTGCGATGACGCTCAAGTTTTAAGCCTGTGTTGCCGTAAAGACTAGTGCAGTCGAGGTAATAATCAAAACACGCGCCAGAATAACGATGCACAATCAAATCATTCAGAACCAGTCCATGCTGGACGGTGCAGACAGACTGCGCCTGCTCAGCTACAACATACAGGCCGGCGCCGATACCAGGCGCTACCATGAGTATGTCACCCGTGGCTGGAAACAGATGCTGCCGCATAAGCAGCAGCTGGGGAACCTGAATCGGATTGCGCATCTGTTGAAGGATTTCGATGTGGTGGGGCTGCAGGAAGTCGATTCAGGCAGTCTGCGCAGCGGTTTTATCGACCAGACCGCCTATCTGGCCGAGCATGCGGGCTTTCCCTACTGGTACCGGCAGGTGAATCGAAAGTTGGGCAAGCTGGCTCAACATAGCAACGGTGTGCTCAGCCGGGTTGAACCAAGCATCATTTCAGAGTACCGACTGCCCGGATTACCCGGCCGTGGTGCCGTATTGATGGAGTTTGAGACCAGCGAGAAGCCTTTGGGTATCTGCATGATGCACCTGGCATTGGGCCGTCGGGCACGTCTGCGCCAGCTCTCCTATGTCAGCGATCTGGTATCTCACTACTCACATCTGGTATTGATGGGGGATTTCAACTGTGGCTGCAGTTCCCAGGAATTTCGCTACCTGATCGAACGGACCAACCTGCAAGGCAGTCCCTGCGACATGATGACCTTCCCCAGTTGGCGCCCGAGTCGCAAGCTGGACCATATCCTGGCTTCGCCCACCCTGAAAGTGGCCAAGTCGGAAGTACTCAACTATGCACACTCGGACCACTTGCCGGTCAGTCTGGAGATCGAATTGCCGAAAGATGTTGTGCTGCCCATGGCCGCATGAGGGATTTCCTCGACAATACCTGGATTTGGTTGCTGACAGCATTACGGTTACGCTTTACATACTCTCGCGAGAATGGCGATAAGCGATGAATGAGAAAGACTGGAAAGAGCGATACGAAGATCTGCTGCGTCAACATGAAAGCGAGGATGAAGCCAACCGCGAGCTGGAAGAGTTACTGACTCGCACCATCATACGCTTGACCCTTGCAGCCAACGGTTTCGATCCCCGCCTGGACCCCCACCTGAAAGGTGTCCGTGACGCTGTCCGCGGTGGTGTCAACGATAAACTGAAGAGTAAACTGAACGCTCTGTCGGATGGATTGCTCCACTTCTCGGAAGATGCCGGTGAAGAGGATGTCGATACGACAGGCGACTATATCAAGCTGCTCGATTCCCTTCAATTAAACAAAAAAGAGGCACAGGAAGCGGCTGGGTTAATGCATCAGCTGGCCGATGATCCGTCACAGATGGAGATTGATCAGTTCACCCGATTGGTTCAGCTCTTGAGCAGAGACCAGCCCGTAAAAGTGAAAAAGACAGGGTTGTTCGAACGTCTGCTGGGTGGTGCTCAAGGTGAACATGAGCAGGGACCGAAACCCAATGATATTCTGCTCAATTTACTGGAGCAGGCCTCGTGGCCGGGACATTGGGGGGATGAAATCAGTCAATTGAAACGGCGTCTCGACGGAAAGGCATCAACCGATGCCTGGTCGGAAGTCCTGCGGGATCTGCTCGAACTCTCGGCAAAATCCTATGGCCAGGTCCAGATGGAGATCAAGGAGGCAGAGGATTTTCTGGAAGAACTGACCCAGCGGCTGCAGGATCTGGGTGTGCATCTGCAAAGTGCCCACGATGGACGAAATCAGATTATCGAGCACGGTCGGAGTTTGAGCGAGAAGGTGACCGGCCATGTCGGTGATCTGGGTGAGAGTGTCCAGGCGGCGACCGATCTGCAACAGTTGAAAACGGCCGTGCGTGAACGCTTGAGCCTTATCCAGAGTAATATCGATGACTACCTTCACGAAGAGAAACAGTGGCACCAAAAGACCGAAGAGAGTGAGCAGGAGTTGAAACATCGGTTGGCGAAACTGGAGAAGGAGTCCAGCGAACTGCGTTCACGCATGGTGGAGGCCCATCATCTGGCGCTGATTGATGCCGTGACCGGATTACCCAACCGCCTGGCCTACGAAGAACGGGTGGAGCAAGAGTATGCCCGCTGGAAGCGATTCAACGACCCACTCTGTATGCTGGTCTGGGACATCGATGATTTTAAATCGATCAATGACCGCTTTGGTCATCAGGCCGGAGACAAGGCCCTGCGGGTCATCGCAAAGAGTCTGCAGTCGCGTCTCAGAGTAACTGACTTTATTGCCCGCTATGGTGGTGAGGAGTTCGTCTGCCTGCTTTGCGGTACCGAAGGTGGCGAGGCATTGAAGGTGGCTGATGAGATGCGCAGATCGGTAGAGACCAATGGCTTTCATTCAGCCGGAAAACCGGTTCCGGTGACCATCTCGTGCGGTATTGCGCCCTTTACGGGGAGTGATTCAATCGACAGCGTGTTTTTACGGGCGGACAAGGCCCTCTATGAGGCGAAGAAGGCCGGTAAAAACCGTTGTCAGTTGGGTTAAGCGTCGGCAACATATCCGAGCCCGGGGGATAGAGCCCGGGATGTTCAACCCGGAGATCATATCTGCTGATAGAAATAGCGCCACGGATGCCCAATGCAAGCCATTTCCAAAGCCGTGAGCAGTGTGGGTGATGGGATCGCTTCCTGGGGGAAGATGTTTTCCACAAATAGAAACAGGCGTCCGCAACCGGCGCTCTGCCGGAAGTCGTAGGTAAACGGATCCTGACGGTGACCGCAATCGGGACAACCGACCTTGCATCCGAGATTACCCGTCAGGCAGGATTCGAAACTGTCACGCCACTCTATCAATCGTTTGCGGCAGGTCTTGCAACGAGGGGGCTGGGTGTTCGTGCCGCAAAGCAATTTGGGGCGGGGGTAAGGGCCGTCCAGTAAAAGGTGGCAGAAAGGTTCGCCAGACGCATCCGCTTGCAACCGGATATAGGGAGAGCACCCCATGAAGGTCACCAGCTGCATGAAATGTTTCCCCAGCAGATATCCCGGGCCGCTCTCCAAGGCTCCTTCTATCAACCCTATTTCATGTAGTTTGGTGAGGATAGCTTCAGGATCATCAGGCAGCAGATAGGGATCTTCCGGTGTCAGCACCAGGCGACCGGTATGCAGCGGTTGGTTCATTGGCTGTCCGGGCCGGGTGCCGGGAGTGGTGCCGGTCGATAGAGTGGTACCGCTGTGATGCTGTTTTTCGGCGAACCATCCACCAGTTTATCGCTGTAAGTCATATAGACCAGGGTATTGCGTTTTTCATCATAGAACCTGACAACCTGCATCGTTTTGAACAAAATGGATGTGCATTGTTTAAAGACCTCTTCACCATCCCGTGATTTGTTCAGAATGTCTGCGGCCAGCTTCACCGGACCCGTCTGTCGGCAGGCGATTGAGGCGTCTGAGGTGTCCTCTGCAATACCGATGGCGCCACCGACGCCTCCTGTTTTAGCCCTGCTCAGATAGCAGGTGACACCGGGAACAGCCGGATCATCGAAGGCTTCGATGATGATCTTATCGTTTGGACCTACAACCCGGAATTTGGTACTTACCTGCCCCAGCTCTTCCCCTTGCAGCAGAGAGGAAAAAAGCATAAACAGCAGCGCGGCCGTGATGGTGTATCGCCTCGGATGGTCTGGGTTGTGTGTGGGCTGTAAAGCGACTTGCGGCTTGAGAGTCATGGTTCAAGGTTTTTTTGTGTCCCGATTGTTCAGGGCCGGCTGGGATGAATCCAATCTCAGTACTGCCGGAGCAGTTTTTCATCCAGCAAAGTGGAATGAGCGAATGATAACACCGCTGGGCGTGAAAATGGTCCCAGTGCTTCGGGTTGCGCCCCGAAGGAAGTGCCCTTGGGGTGTGTCTGAAAAAGGCGTCGCTCTGTGTGGTCCGTTGTTCAGTTGGATATTTCCAAACTATACCATGCCATCACTGGCGTTGTATCAGGCACGACAGAGCCGGATGAATCTAACTGGGAAAGAAGTACAGGAGCCCCTGAGCAAGGCGCCCCTGTGTCACTACCGCTCATGTTGTTGGGTAACGCCAGACTGCGAAAGTCTGTCGACTACAGGCAGCTGCGCCCGACAGGCCTTGTCAGGCCAGCAAAACGGCATGCCATCTTTGCGCCACCGGGAAAAAGGGTCTCAATATAGCGTTTGGTCCAGCGGCAATCGTTTTGGTCCTTGCACAGATTGCGGGCCAGGATCGGTATCTCCGGTGCGATCTCATACTCTTTGTAAAAACGATGCAGAAAATCGATCAACAACCAATGTTCTTCGGTCAGTTTTACACCAGCGGCTTCTGCCAGGGCTTCAGTCACTGCAGGACTCCAGTCATCGAAGTCGAGTAGATACCCTTCATCATCAATAGCGATCATCCGACCTTCTACTTCGATGGTCCTGTTAGCCTTTACCGCCTCAGGCGGATCGGCTATATCGGGGTGTTCAAGCCTCATGTTGGTCTCCTTGGTGTGCATTTTGCCGTGTTTTTATTGTTGTTGTCTTTTAAAAGTAGCAGGATAAACCGGTGATTTTCCAACCTGATGTTGATATAAATCAACTCTTTTATACTTAAGAGATATTGAATATAGTCGGTTTCTATAACCAACTGTTCATAAAAAGATTTTTTGGATCAGTGGGCTATTAATCCGCAGCATTATTTCCCCACGGAAATTGTGCCGTCCCGGCATCAGGCATTGGCCGGAAGTTAATGGGAGTGCGTCATAGATCAATTCGATGATCCTGAGCCTGGCCATTTACGGAGACGACATATTTCCGCTCCAACTCTTCAATGGGAGGGCTGGTGAGTCGATGAGGATTGTGAAATCGAAACTTTGAACAAGGGTGCCATGCTAGGGCCTGTTAACACTAATCCAATCGGCCCTGTTGTGCCTGAAAAAACGCCAATCAAGGCGCGAGGAGAGAGGTTTGGTCACTCCAAATGAACGACAAGCAACGCCGAGTGGCGCTTTATTCAGGCGCAACCCGAAGGGCTGGGGCTATTTTTCCGCCCAGCGGCGTTATCATTCGCTCATGTAGCGTAACTACACCTCGCTCATTCTGCCTTGCTGGACAAAAAATAGTCCCAGCAGGACCGATTGGATTAGTGTTAACAGGCCCTAGGGTCTCATGCCTGTTGTAACAGATTGTGAATCGCCTGATTCCAACCAGCAGGGCCGGGCAGCTCAGTGATCGTGGCATCGGGTCGCTGTTCAAGTGTGATATGAGTGCCGTCAGGTTTGCGTACTATGATCGGAATATCGACTGCCAGCAGCATCTCCCGATCAATGTTGCTGTCACCCAGACCTACGGTTTTGGTGACTGCATATCCGTTCCGCTTCAGATGTCTGGTCACATATCCGATTGCCTTGCCTTTGTCCGTATCACCCAACAGGTGGTGGAATCGGTCGCCTTGTAAAAGTCGCAAACCAGCATGGGTGACATCCAGCCGGAACTGACTTAGTCCGGCTTCGCTGCCTTGCCAGAAAAACGCCTCTGAACCGAGTCTGTGCATGGCGAGCTGCGCCATCTCCTTTTCCAGTCCGGTATATGCCATGACCTCATCCACGGTCATGTCTCCGAATCCCAGGGTGTCGTAGCTGGGATTTGTCCGGCTATCGACGAGAAAATCACGGATCTGCAGATAGCCCGGAGGAGCGATCTGTGGGGCCTCACCGGGATAGATGATAACGGCGCCATTCTCACCGATCATGGGCCCTTCGAGTCCGAGTCTTTGCATTAAAACAGCAAGTTCAGCATGGGTCTTGCTTGACACGGGAATGACCGGAATATGCCGTTCTCTGAGTCTCTGCAGCGCGGGAAGCGCCTCATGATGATCGCGACTATTGGGATCCAATAGTGTGCCGTCAAGGTCTGTGAATACAAGCCATCCCATTGTCATTGCTCGGAATTCTATGCCTTCTGAGGGATTAAATCAGGTGTGCTGTATAAAGCCCACAGTCAAACAGTGCGCATTAGCATACCTTGAGATTGGTATATCTGAATGATCTGGCGCAATTGACTGACTATTCGTCACACCGCAGGATAGGGTGAATATTAACCGGGCACCTGAATTGTGATAGTCATGCACTGAAAAAAACAGAGAGTGGATGAATTCCATGCTCGGCCTTTGGGATGAGATCTGATACCGATGCAGCTGTCACGACACACCATATACCCTGATATTGCTAAATCACATGTTTAAGCTAGTCCATCGACAGCTATCATTAT
>QBVD01000083.1 GCA_003058525.1 gamma proteobacterium symbiont of Ctena orbiculata
GGCCATTGGCCCAGCATAGGCGTAATACTTCTTTTATCTTCCGCATGGATAACCTCTTTGCAGGCATCTGCGCCCCCTTCCTGTTGAATGAAAAGGCGACAGAATACCGTCAGTTATCCGCGTCGAAGGCCCCGAATTATCACCCTATCGGGGGGTGGCAGGATTCGTGAGAATCAGTGGCAGCTTTCAGTGAGAATGGGGGGCAGCTTTGCCTGAGAATCGGTGGCAGGGTTGAGTGAGAATACACAGCCTCTCCTTTGGACCGATTCAATGCAATCTCAAAACAGGTACCCTGCAGGAGCTGTTCAGGTACTTCCGTGGCGAGGATGAATCCCGGCTGCGGCGCTGTTTTGATGACCAGGAAGACTACCTGGCGTTCTGGAAGGTGCTCGATGGCTCCAGAAAAAAGGCGGTAGCCTGGGCGGATGGCCTGAGCTTGGGTTCAGCTAAACATGGATTTTCCCAACCCTGGAGGGGTTATCTGCAGGCGGTTGGCAGAGAGCCGCTTTTCCGCCAGGTGATGCTGCGCTACGCCTATGATAAATACGGTAAACTGCTGATGTCCGCACTCGCCTTTCTGCATGGAGTCTCACCGGTCGAAATCAGCAATCTGCGCTGTCTCGCAGCGCTTTACGACATGGGTGTGCAACAGGGTAGTCTCAAAAAGGCCCATGCCGCCATCAAACGACGTGTCGCCGCGGAGCAGCCCGAGGATGAATTCACCCTGACCCGGATTGCCGTGGAGGAGCGTGCCAAGAAGGCCAGCCCCCGTTGGCGCGCCGACTGCCTGAGTCGCCGTTTATGCATCCTCGAACGGCAACCGGTCTCGGTTATCTTGGATGGTCAGCGGGCGCGGCGCAGCAATCGAAGTAGTTATCTGTTGCGGAATAGCGGGGTGAAGGGGTTGGATCGGTATTTAGTGGGTTGAAGGAGAAACGAAAATAGCTGACCCCGTAAAACCGGATTAAATATAATTCGAGTAGTGTCGGGTTCAACTCATCAATTCATATTGCTTATTAAGATTCAATCTATTCCAGTCGGCATAGAGGGATCAGCTCCCTGGCCTCATCGGCAAGGTCTATGCTATCGGGAAAGAACCCATTGGCCCTCAACCACCATGCTTCGTATCGGCGTAATTGAAGTCCTGTGGATTGGAGCGGATTATCCGCGTCAGGTTTTCTGGCCTGCACGACCAAAAACCGGGCCCTCATCTCTTGCAGATAGAATGCGGCTGTTTCGTCGGTCGACTCTCCGATGAGTCTTCCCAGTAGCGCGAGTTCCGCCAACGAACCCTGGGCCCAATATTCATTGGGTCGTACACGATCGACTTCGGCGGCACGGTAGGCGGTTTTCCACTTATTTGCATCCACCTTTCCGGTGATGACGGCTTGTAGCGCCAGATACTGGACGCCGCTCCAATGATGGGAGGGATTGGCATCGAATGCTTCCTTATACCATTCGCAGGCGCGATTGAGCGCCTCGCCAGAGGCTGCTTTGGCGGCATCGTCCCCGATGTGCCTGAAGAGCAGTTCCGCCAGCCTCTTTTCCGCACTTCCCAACAGGCCACGATTCTCATCCAGTGCCCGTCTTTCTTTGGTCTTAGCGAGCAGTTTATTCAGCGCCTCGATCTCTTTTTTCAGGTCGCCCCCGATGGCTTCAAATTCCTCACGACTGGCGCCAACCTGTGCCAATGCCTCGGCGCGATCCCTTAGATTCTTCAGTGAATTGAGATGGGATTTCAGCCGAACCTCTTCCAGTAAGTCGTTATAGCCCTCGGGCAGCTGCACGTAACCCACCAGGCTGACCCAGTCATGACCCGCGTCGGACTGGTTGTCGTAGAGTTCTTCCCGGGTATGGTGGAGAGCCTCGCGTACGTCGAAACCACTCAACAAATCCCCATAGAAACGCCTGGTCAATATCTCTGAACCAAACTTTGTCAAAGGCAACTGGGATGCAATCACCACGGGAAAACCGCTCGTATGCAGTAGATGGGCCACGCTTTTGTCGGGATTGATCACATCGGTTTGGTTGCCTGCATCGCATGCGGCCAGAGTCACAACCACGGCGCTTGAACGGATGCCTTCCAAGGCCTTGCAAAGGGCGTCCGGGGTAATGACATCGGCACCTTCGATACGATGGTCCAAAGCAATACCGAAGCGTTTGTCGTTCTTCCTGTCTATCTGCTGTCCGTGCGCCAACAGGTGGCAGTGGGTGAATCCATCCTCACTGGTGATTTTTTCTATATCTCTGTATTTCGCATTGCCGATCTCAACAAAAACCTTATCTATATTGTGCGGCGGAAGCCATGGTTTAAGGGCATTGAGTAGCGCATCCTTGTGTTTTTGATGGGGAACGCTGCCACCAGCGGCGGACCAGATGAATAAAACCTTGGGTGTGGCGGGCCAATGCGGCGTGAAATCTCTGAACACACCCCGCACACGACGGGTAAGTACAACACCTTTGCCGCTAAGAAACAGTGGTTTGTCGTCATTGGCCAATGCAGCCTCAAAGGGAAGCGCTGAGAGTTCGGCGGCATTGGTTACCAGGTCGATCTGTTGTAGCTTGTCACTATTCTTATTGACCTCTTCCAGTAGTGGGCCCTCTTCCAGGAAACTCGCTTTATCGTGTTGTTGCAGCAGTTGTGCCACGTGCTGTAACAAGGCTTCATTTCCTTCCTCGCAGCTGGATTTGAGTTTATCAAGCAGCTCACCCACATCCATGTAATCCTGGCGCCGCAGAAGATCGGTTACCAGAGCGGAGAGACTTTTAAATGCGTCATCGTACTCATGCTTATCCTTGTAGACATAGCGCAGGCTGTTCATCAACTGACTGAAAGGCAGCTGGTTGATGGGTATACGGACCTGATGTACACGATGACTCGTGATGCTTCGCAAATAGTCGTCTCCTTCCCGTAGAATCCCTGTTCCCAGATTCTTGAATCGAGCGAATTCGACCAATATCGATTTCATTCATCAGTTCCTCGGACAAACAACAGTCCGGTCTTCTCATCTTGCGGATAATGGGTCTCATAACCATAGGCATCGCGGAGTTTTTCATCATCCCAGATAAGGGTCTCGTCACTGTTGTAGTTGAACCACAGCTCGGGCTTGTCACCTCCATACTCGATAACCCGAGCAACCGCCTCAGGGTGAGGATGTTGAAATTGGTCGCCGTTGGTGGAAAAGATATAGTTTTCGCAATCGAGATGTTGAATCAACTCACTGCTTACGCTGCCCCTGCTGCCGTGATGGGGCAGTTTGCAGAGGTCGAGTTTGAGCTTCTGATCTCCAAGACGTTTTATAGATTCCACCAGCGTACTGGGATGTGCATCGCCCGCTAGCAGTACCCTGTAATCTTCATATTGAATGAGGAATGCGATACTGCTCCCATTGGCGGATGAGTGGTCCTCCGTGTACTCTTCCCTGAGAAGCTGCTCGATGTCCGGGCGCTTTTTTTCCGGCGGTGGCTCCTCTTCCCCTAACAGGGCGAAGTGTCCCTCTGCTCTGGCTTCCTCCAGTTCTCCCGGGGTGATGTCGATATCCAGGCACGATTTCTCCCAGTCATTGCGCAGGTCCGCCAGCATCGGAATCGTGGGGCCCATCAGTGTGATCGTCAGCCCGTCATCGAATTCGATACGGGGAAGTTCTCCGGATTCAGGAATGACAATGGCATTGCCATCGAAGCCATGGCGGTTCCAACTGTGGCCGTTTTTCAAGATAAGGTCGGTGAGCAGTTCTCCATGTTTGCCTGCAAGGACTTTCGGGCCGGGCGGTTCGGGAAGATGTCGATAGCCGTTGAACCAGATATCCCTGGCCTTGAAAGGGAGCTTGTTATCCTGAGCCAGTTCGATGATACCGCGGATGTGGTCATAATCGACATGGGTGACGACTAACAGCTCAAATTCACGCTCTTCATCCGATAGCCGCTTCAGTCTGGGTTTGAGCGCTCTTTTGTAGACACCGGGTGCGCCGCCGTCGATCAACATGCGCCGCACCGGGTTCGACCCATACTCGAGCCAGAGACAATCGCCGTAACGCGCCGGGAGAACTTCGAGTCTGAACATCTTGTATCGTCCCTTCTATTTTGTTGTTCTGTCTATCCCACGGCATCGTACTGTCGTTAAATGATGCCGGCAGGCAGTTTGGCCAATAGATCCGGTCGCTGGTGAATGAATGCCAGCAGGTTGTCGGGCCTGTATGTGTTGTCGTGTATGAGCAGCTTGATTGCCGAATCGTGGACATCTATACCGGCATGGTCACGCGTGGCGACCAGGTCGCGATCACCACTCTCACCGATGAGCCCCTTGATCCAACCCCTGAGTTTCATGAAACCGGTGAATGAGTCGTTCCGCGTATCGCCGAACCAGGGTCTATAGAAGCGGAGGTATTCGTCGTCCACGGCAAGCCCCTCCTGCTTGGCGTCATCGATCATCCACTGCAGAGCCCCGTTGGCGAGACCATCATTGGCGTAACCGCCGCCGATACTGGTGTGCACGCCGGGAAACCAACGCTGTTCCACCGACTGATCGGGGTGGGTGTCTTGCCAGATTTCGGGGCGGAAATCGGTGCGGCGCTCATCGATGGCCAACGCCTGCCTGGCCACGCTGACGATGCCTGGCGGTCTATCGCCCACATGGAAACTGAGGCCGGGCGCCGTGGTCCGCTCCTCTCTGTCGAAGTCGGCGCGTAAGCGGGAGCCAAGGGCCAGTACGGTATCGTAGACCCCGAGAAATCGTATCTTGGTTGCCACGGGTGGCTCAATTTTCTTGCCGCTGGCGATCAGTTTCTGCCTGAGTTCCCGGGCTGCGCCTTCAGCCGCCTCAGTTTCGATATAGTGTTTGAAGAAATCTGGAATGAAATAGGCGTCGCGTTTGTGCAGCATACCGCCCATCCAGTCGATGAAACGGCACAGACTGCGCGCCTGACCCGCACCCCGGCTGAAGCCGAAGACGAAGATCTCATCGTCCGCTAGTTTGTTGCCCGCGATGAAGGTGTAGGCGGCTTCGATATTCTGTTCAAATCCCGCACCCCAGGCACCTCCCAGCACTGAATCGAGTTTGGCCAGCGCCTTGTTACGTAATCCTCGCTGTGCCGAAAGGGCGCCGACACCTTCGTCGTAGTAGGAGATCTGATCGATTCCATCTTCCGACAGAGGCAGAACGGCACGATAGGTTTTGAGTACATTGGAAGGTTTGTGGACCTCGGTGCCGTCACCCCGTTCCACTTGATTGCCGGGGCTTGCCCAGGTTCCATCGAGACAAATGATGATTCTTCGCATCGTACCAGCTCCATGGTCGGTTTAGGTTTTATTATTCAATATTCCACTCTATATAGACCAGGGCCAGTCTGTTGTCACGCCACCCAGGTGGTAACTATTACACTTGACCAGGCTTCACTCGGTAATTCGGTAGTCGGCAGTCACTCATGCATTCACGAGTATGCCGTCAACCATCTATTCCCCTCATGGCCAGCAGGGCAGTGCCGAAGGCAGCCTCTTGCTGAGGCGCCGGGATTACAGGTACGGAAAGCCTTTGTTGTCGAATCCGACGCCATGGTTCATTCAGTGCGCCGCCACCGATGGAATAGACACATCGGGGCTTTGGCGCCCCCAATTGCCGCAGTAGACGATAGCCAGTCGCCTCGATGGCTGCGATGCCTTCCAGCATCCCCTGGAAGAAGCGCCGGTCATCCGCTGGGCGTGGCTGCAGACGGGGTTGATAGCCTGCATCGTTGTGGGGGAAACGCTCACCGGGCGACAGCAGGGGGTAGTAGTCGAGGCCGGTGGGCTGCTCCGGTTGCAGCTCAGGGGTCATGCGTGCCATCTCCTCGTTGCTGAAATAACTGGCCAGCACCGCACCGCCGCTGTTGGAGGCGCCGCTCACCAGCCAGCGCTCTCCCAGGCGATGACTGTAGACGCCGAACTCAGAAGCGAATACCGGTTTGTCGGCGAGAATCTTGAGCACCAGGGTGCTGCCGAGAGAGCTTACCGCTTCACCGATCTCGTTGGCGCCGGTGGCCAGAAAGGCAGCGTTGCCATCCGTGGTGCCGGCGACGATAGGTATGCCCTGTGGAAGAGCGGTGGCTTCGGCGGCCTGGCGGCACAGTTCACCGATCATGGTGGCGCAGGGTACGACGCTTGGCAGCACCTCTCCGTCAATCTGCAGCTCCGCGAGCCAGGAGGGCCACCGGCGCTGGATCGGATCATAGCCCAGTTTCAGGACATTATGCTCGTCGCTGTAGCGATAGTCGCCACACAGTCTGCCGAGGATCCAGTCCGCCTGATGACGGACAAGATAACGATCGGTGGAGAGGTCTTGACGCAGGTGGAGCAGTTTGGCGAGACTCGATGAGGCGCTTAGAACAGGATTGCCTGTGGGAGCGATTGTATTCAATAGCGCCAGTTGCGCTTTGCCGCTGCTGTCGTTGTACATCAAGGCCGGGGTCAACGGTTTACCCTGGTGATCCGACAGCAGCAGGGTGGAGGATGTACCGTCCACGGCGATTGCCGCGATAGTGTTGTCGCCGCAGGCGCGACCGATCTCGGTGAGAACCTCGATCAGGGTTCGCCACCAGATCTCCGGGTCCTGCCGACGCTGATGGGGTTGCGGTTTCTCCGGGCTTGGCAGGGGCCTGCTTGCGGAGGCCCGGATGGTCCCTGAGTCATCGATTGCGATGGCCCGACAGCCGGAAGTACCCAGGTCGATGCCGATATAGCGCTTCATCTATGAACGGCCTGACGCAGGTTCCCCCGTCGGTTTTTAAATGAACAGGATGTGTTCGCGGCTATCAAGGCAATGTTATCGCGGCTGGAGAAATCCAGTTATCCGCGCGGTGCTCTGCGACAACGGTGGTGTAGATGCCCCCTCGCACATTGAATTCAGCGGTCAGGCGCATGAAGCGGGGCTGGGTGGCGCGGACAAGATCGCTGAGAATCTCATTGGTGACCGCTTCGTGGAAGGCTCCCTGGTCACGGAATGACCAGATATACATCTTCAACGCCTTCAACTCGACACACAGCTGGTCGGGTACATACTCCAGGGTCATCTCGGCAAAATCCGGCTGACCGGTCTTGGGACAGAGACAGGTGAACTCCGGGATATTGATACGTATTGTATAGTCTCTGTCCGGCTGGGGATTATCAAAGGTTTCAAGATCTTTGCTCGGTTGACTGGGCATGGTCTTCTGGTCTCGTCGGTAAAATGGCGAAGAATTATACTCGAGCCTGAACCCGGTCAAAAGCTTTGCCTCTATAAATCAGTAAAAACAATAACTTATATTATATAGTTAAAGTGTAAAAAATTGAACTGCACCCTGTAACAATCCACCTCTTTGGTGTATCTTAGCCGCCCATGCGTCTGGAGAAAATCAAGCTCGCCGGATTTAAATCATTCGTCGATCCAACCACAGTGCCGATCCCAAGCAATCTGGTCGGTATCGTTGGGCCAAATGGATGTGGAAAATCCAATGTCATCGATGCCGTGCGCTGGGTCATGGGCGAAAGCTCGGCCAAGATGCTGCGCGGTGAATCGATGGCGGATGTCATCTTCAACGGTTCGAGTGTGCGCAAGCCGGTCGGCGCCGCGACCATTGAACTGCTGTTCGACAATTCGGAAGGCAGAGCGGGCGGCCAGTATGCCCAGTACAACCAGATCTCGGTCAAGCGTCAGGTCTCCCGTGATGGCCAGTCCCTCTACTATCTCAACAGCGTACGCTGCCGGCGCAGGGATATCACCGATCTGTTTCTCGGTACCGGCCTCGGACCCCGCAGCTATTCCATCATCGAACAGGGCATGATTTCGCGCCTGATCGAGGCGCGACCTGAGGACCTGCGCAGCTTCCTGGAGGAGGCGGCAGGCATCTCCAAATACAAGGAGCGCCGCCGTGAGACGGAGAACCGTATCCGCCATACCCGGGAGAACCTCGAACGCCTGACCGATCTGCGCGAAGAGGTGGCCAAACAGCTGCAGCATCTCAAACGTCAGGCCGCCACCGCGGAAAAGTACCAGGCGCTGAAACAGCAGGAGCGTCAGGTCAAGGCGGAGTTGCTGGCCCTGCGTTGGCGCAGCCTGCATCAGGATCTTGAGCAGCGACAGCGACAGATTGCGGGGCTGCAGAACCGACTCGAGGAAGCCATCGCCGAGCAGCGCAAGCTGGAAGCGGTGATCGAATCGGACCGGGACAAACATACGGAAGTCAACGACCGGTTCAACGAGGTCCAGGGCAATTTCTACAGCCTGGGAGCGGAGATCAGCGGCTTGGAGCAGGCAATCCAGTTTGCCCGCGATTCGCAACGTCAGCAACAGCAGGATCTGGAGCAAGTGGAACAGGCCCTGCAAGAGTCGGAAGCCCATAAAGCACAGGATGAAGAGCGCCTGTCGGAGCTCAACGCCAGTCTGCAACAGGAGCAGCCGAAGCTGGATCAGGCGCGAGGCGAGGAGGCCAGGCATTCCAAGGCCCTGCACGAGGCCGAACAGGCGATGCAGGCCTGGCAGCATGAGTGGGAACAGTTTAATCAAAAAGCGGCGGAACCGGCCCAGACCGCTCAGGTCGAACGCACCCGTATCAACCATCTCGAACAGCAGGGGGGTAACCTGGAACAGCGGTTGCAGCGCCTGGACGAGGAGCTGGGACGCCTCGACGACAGCCAGCTGCTGAGTGAAATCACCGCGCTCGAATCCGATGAAAACCGGCAGAAAAGCGAGGCCGATACCCTGCACGGACAACTCGATCAGGCGGTGGAACTGATCAACCAACAGCGGGACAAAAACAGTCAGACCGCCAACAGTCTGGATCAGGCCCGCGCCGATTTTCAATCCAACAAAGGGCGATTGGCCTCATTGGAGGCGCTACAACAGGCATCCCTGGGTCAACAGGATGAAGGGGTGGAGTGGCTCCAGAAGCGTCAGCTCAGCGACGCCAAGCGCCTGGCCCAGGAGATCAAGGTGGAGCCCCGATGGCAACAGGCGGTGGAGCTGGTGTTGGGATTTCATCTGCAGGCCGTCTGCGTGGACGACATCGGCCGATTCAATGAGCAACTGGCGCAACTGGAGAAGGGAGCGCTGGCCTTTTGGGATAGCCGCGCCCGGACCGGAGATGAATATCCCGCCGGCGAGGACAGCCTGCTTTCCAAGGTCACATCGCCCTGGAATCTGCAATCGCTGCTTGGCGGTGTGAAGCTGGCAGACACGCTTCATGATGCCTTCGCAAGGCGACAAGGGCTGAAGGCGGGGGAGACACTGGTTACCCCGGATGGTTTCTGGCTAGGCCCGGACTGGTTGAGAGTCAGCCGTGAATCGGATGAGAACGCAGGCGTACTGGCCAGGGAAGAGGAACTTCGCAACCTGAAACAGACACTTGTGGAGCAGGAGCGCAATGTCTCCGAACTCGCTGCCGATCTTGAACAGGGCAGGGAGGCACTGAGGCAATCTGAACACAGCCGTGAACAGGCCCAGGCCGGTTACAACCGACTCAACCGGGCACTGTCCGAAATACGCGCCAGCCTGAGCGGTAAGCGCACCCGCGCCGACCATCTCCGGCAACGCCGCGAACAGCTGCAACATGAACAGCAGGAGATTGCCGACCAGATCAATAACGACAAGGAGTTGATGGAGGAGACCCGGTTACGCCTGCATGAAGCGCTGGAGGCAATCGAGAACCTGGGCAGTCGTCGTGAATCACTGGTGAAGCAGCGGGATGCGCTGCGCGAGCAGGTTGCCGAGGCGAGAGAGCATCTCAACCAACAGCGCTCCTCGACTCATGAGGTGGCGTTGCGGGTGGAATCGATGCGTACCGCTCACACTTCGTTGACGCAAAACCTGGAGCGGGCGGGCAGCCAGTTGACTCAACTCACCCACCGGCGGGAGGAGTTGAAAGCCACCCTGGAAAACAGCGAAGCGCCACTGCAGCAGCAGCTGGTGATGTTGAATCAGAAGCTATCGGAACGGACAACCGTCGACAAGGCATTGAACGAGGTCCGTCGCAGCCTTGAGGATGTGGATGGACACCTGCGCAAGAAGGAACAGCAGCGTCATGTCGCGGAGCAGCTGGTGCAGGAACGGCGCGACAAGCTCAACCAGGCCCGTCTGCAAAGCCAGGAGGTGAATGTACGCTGCATGACCTTGCAGGAACAGCTGCACGAGGGAGGGCTGGATGCCGAGGAGTTGTTCAAGACCATGGACGAGGATGCCACGGAGGATGCATGGCAGGATCAGGCGGAACGGTTGGCGAATCGCATCCAGCGCCTGGGACCCATCAACCTGGCGGCGATCGATGAGTTTCAAGAGCAGTCTGAGCGACTGAACTATCTGGACGAGCAGCACGAGGACATCTCCCGATCCCTGGAGACACTGGAAAACGCGATTCGCAAAATCGACCGGGAGACCCGGACCCGCTTCAAGGAGACCTTCGATCAGGTCAATTCAGGCATCAAAGAGCTGTTTCCCCGCCTGTTCGGCGGTGGTCACGCCTATCTGGAGTTGACCGGCGAGGATCTGCTGGATACCGGCGTGACGGTGATGGCGCGTCCCCCGGGTAAGCGCAATACCAACATCCATCTCCTGTCGGGTGGGGAGAAGGCGCTGACCGCCGTGGCCATGGTGTTCGCGATCTTCCAGCTCAACCCGGCGCCGTTCTGCATGCTGGACGAGGTGGATGCGCCGCTGGACGATGCCAACGTGGGGCGTTTCTGCGATATGGTGAGGGACATGTCCGATCAGGTACAATTCATTTTCATCACCCATAACAAGATCACCATGGAGATCGCCAACCAGCTATCGGGGGTCACCATGCATGAGCCGGGCGTGTCGCGCCTGGTCACTGTCGACGTGGAGGAGGCGGCACAACTCGCCGCAATTTAATCATGGATGCCATGACATTGCGCATCGTTCTGTTGGTACTCGGCTGTGTCTTCCTGGCCGGCATCTACCTGTATGAGACCAACCGCCGCAAGCGGGATTCGGCCCAGGCCCGCAGGCGCAGGGTTGAGATGCTGAATTCGGCTCACGAGGCAGCGCCGGCGGAGATGGCTGTCGAACAGGTTGAACATCCCGATGAACAGGCGGCAATTGCATCCCCGGAGGGTGATGACACCTGGATCGACTGGGATGAAGAGGATACTGAACTGCTGAACCAGAAGGTCGATGAGATCGGAACCATGCAGGCGGAGGAGGATGACGGTCCCGAGCTTGAGCTGGCCGCCGACAGCGAATCCGCATCCTCGGATCCGGAGCAGCAGGAGCTGTTCGGTTTCAGCGCTCAGGAGGAGTCGCCGGTCGACGTGCCGGTGCTGATCATTCAGATCAATCTGCGCACCCGTTCCAAGCCTTTTACCGGTCCGGCCATTCAGAAGGCGATGCAGGATACCGGCCTTGTCATGGGCGAACTGTCGATCTATCAACGCATCGCCAGCGACGGCAGTAACAAACCGCAGTTCAACCTGGCCAGCATGGTGGAGCCCGGTGTGTTTCCCAAACAGGATGTGGAGGCGTTTTCCACACCCGGCTTGACCCTCTTCACCCAGCTGCCGGGGCCGGGTGACAGTATGGCGATCTTTGCGGATATGCTTTTCACTGCGGAACGCCTGGCCGCCATCCTGGATGGGGAACTGCAGGACGAGACCCACAGCGCTCTGACCAAACAGACCATCGAACATATGCGCGGTGAGATCATAGAGCACCGGCGTCAGGTCCAATTGGCCCGGAGCAAGGGTTGAACAAAAAGCGCGATGCGGCGCAGCGCATCGAGGCCCTGCGCGGCGAAATCAACTACCACAACCGGCAATACTACGTCTTCGACGCGCCCAAGATACCGGATGTCGCCTACGACCGCCTGCTGCGCGAGCTGCAGCGACTGGAGTCTGAATACCCGCAATTGGTTACCCCCGACTCGCCCACCCAACGGGTGGGGGACAAACCCCTGGAAGGTTTCGAGGAGGTGGTCCATCGTCTGCCCATGCTCTCCCTCGACAACGCCTTTGGCGAAGAGGAGATGGGAGAGTTCGAGCGGCGTATCCGCGACCGGCTGAAGCTGGAGGGCGACCAGGCCATCCGCTACCTGGCCGAACCGAAACTCGACGGCCTGGCGGTCAGCCTGCGCTATGAAAAGGGCAGCCTGGCGCAGGGCGCCACCCGGGGCGATGGCAGCCGGGGCGAGGATGTCACCGGCAATGTCCGTACCATCAAGGCGATTCCCCTGTCACTGCAGGGCGATGACTGGCCCGAGATCCTCGAAGTAAGAGGTGAGATCTTTATGCCCCATGAGGGGTTCGAGGCATTGAACCAGCGTGCCCGGGAGCAGGGTGAAAAGGGTTTCGTCAATCCCCGCAATGCCGCCGCCGGTTCGCTGCGTCAGCTCGATCCAAGACTAACCGCCCAGCGCCCCCTCTCATTCTATGCCTATGGTCTTGGCGAAGTCGTACCGGTGCCCATCGCCGATCGGCAAAGCGAAAGTATCCGCCGACTACGCCAATGGGGCCTGCCCATATCACCACTGCACGAGGTGGTTACCGGGGTGGCCGGATGTACCGACTATTTTCAGCGCATCGAAAAGCAGCGGGATGGCTTGCCCTATGACATCGATGGGGTGGTATTCAAAGTGGATGACCTCGATCTGCAGCAGCAGCTCGGTTTCGTTTCCCGGGCTCCTCGTTGGGCGATCGCCTATAAATTCCCCGCTCAGGAGGAGATGACCCAGGTCGATACGATCGAGTTTCAGGTCGGCAGAACCGGGGCGATAACACCGGTGGCCCGCTTGACCCCGGTGTTTGTCGGCGGGGTCACGGTGAGCAATGCCACGCTGCACAATATGGATGAAGTGCTGCGCAAGGATGTGCGGCCCGGCGATACGGTGATCGTCAGGCGGGCGGGGGATGTGATCCCGGAGGTGGTCAGCGTGGTCATGGAGCAGCGCCGGCCCGACGCCCGCCCCGTCGATCTGCCGACGGCCTGCCCGGTGTGCGATTCGGACATCATCAAGCCGGAAGGGGAGGCGGTGGCCCGCTGCAGCGGCGGTCTCTACTGTCCGGCGCAACGCAAGGAGGCGCTGAAACATTTCGCCTCGCGCAAGGCGATGGATATTGAGGGATTGGGCGACAAGCTGGTGGATCAACTGGTGCAGCAGGAACTGGTCGATACCCCCGCGGACCTGTATCGCCTGACCCTTGAGCAGTTGAGCGCCCTGGAACGCATGGCCGAGAAGTCGGCTAAGAACCTGCTGGACGCCCTGGAGAAGAGCAAGTCAACCACCCTTGACCGTTTTCTCTATGCACTGGGTATCAGAGAGGTTGGGGAAGCGACCGCCCAGTCTCTGGCAAATCAATTCGCCACCCTGGAGGCCCTGGAGCAGGCAGATGAAGAGCGTCTGCAGGAGACCCCGGATGTGGGGCCGATAGTCGCGGCACATACTCATTCATTCTTTCGACAGGCACACAACAGGGAGGTCATCGAGCAATTGATAGAGGCGGGCATTCATTGGCCGGCGGTGGAAATACAACCTGTTGAGCAGCTGCCATTGTCGGGTAAGACAGTGGTCATCACAGGCACCCTGATCAAACCGCGGGATGAGGTCAAGCAGATGCTGCAGAGCCTCGGCGCCAAGGTGACCGGCAGCGTTTCGAAAAAGACCGATTATCTGTTGGCGGGGGAGGAGGCAGGGTCGAAACTGGTCAAAGCAGAGAAACTGGGCGTCGCTATCCTCGACGAGGCGGCACTGCAGGATCTGCTGGCGCAAAACCGATAACGCCTCCGGACTTGCGTTTATTCACTTCCCCATTCGTGATAGTTTCTATCCATAGCGTTACAGGATTGCAGGCATAACATGAGCGACGAAACCGCAAAAGAACGGGAAATCATGATGGTGATGCGCAAGCTGCTGACCACCATTGTGCGCGAGGTGACCCCTGAGCACAAAAGTCTCAAGCACCCTCTTTCGGATCAGACCATCCAGGATATCCGTGCCTGTCTCGGCCTGATCACCGCCCGTGAAAAGGAGCTGGCGGATGCCGATGGCCGAACCGCTCAGGAACGGCCCTACTTCGTCGATGAGCCACCCGCGACCAAGGTCGTGCCGATCAGCAATATCGGCAAGGCCAAAAAGAATGACGATGAGTGAGCGTAATCTTTCTGGTTACCCACCATTCTCAGCTATCCGCTATCACCCTCTCTCTTCCTCACTGTGGGTGATGTGAAAGCAAGCCGCAAATGGACGCAAATGTTTATAAGCCGCAAATGAACGCAATTATTTGCGTTTTAACTGTCCTGTATGGAGTTTTAGGTTAGGGCCTTTAAGGCAGCGTAGTTGGTTGTGCATCATCTTTATGGTGCGATCATACCGACGAGTGTCAGCCAAATCAGCCCGAGGAGCACCCCTCCCAACAAAAGTGCAAGATGGTGCGAACGCCTGGCTTTTGAGGCCCCTTTTACAAGTACCGTATCACTGTGATTTTCCGGGTTGATAAAGACGGGAATGTCATCTCCCGGTTTTAAAGAGAGCCACCATCGAACCGTATCCGGGTTGGGATCGCCCCAACCATTCACCTCCGCTACCCAGACATTCTCTGTTTCGTTGGAAACGGTGTTGCCGGAGTAGTTTTTTCCATCGACCGCATATTCATAATCGATCACTGGGTAGAAATACTTCAGCTTCGAGTATTGACCGATGGCAACAATTTCCGACGCTTCCCCGATATCGACTATTTTCGCCTTGTCCTCTATCCAGTCGCTATGTTGTTTGTATTTGAGGAGTGATCCTCCGCCAATCAGAATCAACGCAACGGAGATTACCAGCAACAGGTGGTGAGCCTGTAGAGGCACGAACAGGAAGACCAGATAGGCTATAGACAGCAGTGCAATCAGTTTGACGGCAAGGAGGAGGGTTTTACTATCCATTCGTTAAAACAATTTACTCGCAATTCCATATATCCGGTTTGTGATATCGGCACCGGTTTTGTTCATGGCGTATTCACGGCTCAACTGTGCCTTTCCGCAAGTTCGCGTTTCAGCCGTTCGACCTCCTCGCGCAGGCGTTCATTCTCTTCGCGGATCTGGCGGTGACTCTCCTGGCCTTCCCGGAAAGCCGCGACCCGATTCAACATTTCGTATTCCACCCGGCCGGTCAGATCATCGGCGTCCTTGTAACGGATGGTCTCGAGCACATTGTGTTCGTCCTGCCAGTCGGGAAACATGGCGTAGGGGTCCTGGTCTCCCTGAATAATCGGGATAAGCGGCACGTTGGGATAGGAGGGCACGAGCGCGCCGATCTCCTGGGGTACGCTCTTGGGATCGCTGAGATCCGCCACCACCCAGCCGGCCAGGCCGCCCAGGACGCGTACCGTTTCGGTCACGTTCTTCTCCTCGGGTCCGTCAAAGTTGAAGATCACCGGCGCCAGGTCCCTGCCGCGCAGAGCCTCTTGGAGAGCGGTCAATACCGCCAGTCGTTGCGGGGAGAAGCGGCCGAGGATGAGCACCATTCTGCGGGAGACGGCATCGATCAGGCGCCCCAGCTTCTGATTGCCGTAAACCAGGCCGAGCAGTTGGGCAAACTCCAGGCCCGGAGCCGTGCACTGGGGAAGGCTATGGTTCCAGGCGAGCCATGGATGCCGACTCCGGTCGATGCCCAGTTCCGACTCCCTGGTATCCTCATCGACCTTGACGTCCCAGGCGCTCACGCCGAAAACCCAGGAGCGTTCCAGGTCTGCTCCCGAAAGATTCACATGGGCGAGGGTTGCATAGGTGAGAATGGCGAAACGCAGATCAGCACCGGATAGATCAGCTCCCCGGATCTCCGCCGAGCCGAGATCCGCATTGTAGAGATTCGCCCCGGCGAGATCACAGCTGTTGAAGAGGGAGTAGGCCAGCCGGGTCTTTCTAAAGTTACAGCCGTTCAGCAGGCAGTGACTGAAGTTTGTCCGCTCGGCGTGTACCTCCTCAAAATTCGACCCTGAACAGTCGGAACCGGAGAGATTCGCGCCATCGAGGCTGGACCAGCCAAAATCGGCCCCGGCAGCCCGCATCTCACGCATGTCGCTATTAGCAAGATCGGCATCGCGAAAGTCCACGTTCTCGACACAGGCCCCACGAAGCGTGGAGTCACGCAGGCGCACCTTCCAGAAGGAGACACCGGTCAGGTCGAGCCCATCGAGATTGATCCCGGTCAGGTCGACCGGATCGCCCGCATGGCTTTCCCGAACCAGCTGCCCCCAGGCGCTTCGATCGCCTCCCTGCAGTGCGGCAAGCAGTATCCGGAGTGCTTCATTATCGCCTTTGAAACGGGGTTGGAGGTTGTCGATGGTCATGTTTTAAAGGGCCAATTAGTGTGGTTCTCATTATGCAATATTAGCCATAAAAATACGCTTGTTAAGCAATATCATGCACGCAAACACGAAGTACAAGATAACAATACGATATGTGTGAACAGTTGAAAATTGTTAAACTTTAATCCACCCATGCATCGTTTATATGAATTATTTTACAGGGATATAAATCTTCAGATTTTTTGTTATGGCGCTGACAAGCGATAAGCGCGCTAGTCTTTGCATGTTCGACTGACGTCCTGTTCGATCTCCAATTCCATGCGCCGCTAAGGGACTGGGAAAATGCCTTGTTTCTAGATGCCTTTGCATATTTTGTATTAAAGGATTCCAGTGCTTCATTAGAAATTATGGAGGCCACTCCCTTTTCATGATTGGCATGAATAACAATACCCGCAGGTTGAGACTTGATTTGTGCCGGCTTCTGATACTGAGAAGAACAAGAAACTAGGCTGAACAAAGATAACAGTAAAAACGCTTTTTTCATCAAACTTCCTTTTTTCAAGATCCGGGATAATTAACGGTTAGGTTTGCGATGGGAAAAACAATGCACCAGTTTGACAGTCAAATAACAACAATACGTACTTGATAAGCACATATTCCTAAGGCCAATCATGAGATAAAGCCATGCCACCTACAAACCATAGATACGCGACGGAAAACAAAGTAAACAAATGTGTAATGTGAATCGCATTATTACCATCGTGCCACATTACTGAATAGATAATAGAAATCACTGCTAAAAGTAGTGTTGCTTGATATGCCCACCAATATATTTCGTAGCTCTCAATTGTTGTATGCGTTGAAATGAATGCTGTAATAACAAATGAAGATATAATGATTGACGAAGGTAATATTAATTTAACTCGATCAAGACGAGTAGCATTAGGATTGGAATGCCAATATGAAATCGCAGGAATAAGTGCTGAAATGAGGCCAATTGTTCCTTGCTTAATTACAATTAATGTATAAGTATCCATTCTAAATATTATTTAAAAATAATGTCTGAGCAATGTTGTGAGGTTTATTGCGATGATATAGGTTTCTTGTCAGATATCTTTTTAACTTCTTCAAAGTAATCGTATGAATACTCAGTATCATAATTTCCATCCCCATCAGAATCTATTTCAGCGAAGATAAGCTTGCCCATATTGAATTTTTGTCTTTTTTTACGAGAATCCACACCCTCACCAAGTATCACAACCTCATCCAAATTTCCGTAATTAAATGATGCTTTATAGTCGATTCCACCATCCTTATTAAGGTCTGATTCTAGAGAATGGGTTAATCCATTTTTATATCTGTATTTAGTTTCAAATACACCATCGAAGTCATCATCAAAATCTGCTTTTTTCGCGATACCTTTTCGATCCATGTAATAAACAACATCAACCATACCGTCATAATTCCTATCCACTTCCGTTCTATCTAATCTGTAATCTTTATATATCCACTTTTCATCCAATTTTCCATCACCATTGTAATCAATGCCGTCATCAGTTATCGGTGAATTATAGGCCCACATAATAACCCCTCCACCAACAATCAAGCCGAACAAGAAACTTGAAAGTCCACTTCCCGTTTTGCGTTTGGATTTTTCTTCATTTTCAACTTCAACTGCCTCCCAAGCGCTAATGATCCGACCAGCTCTCTCATAATCCGATTCATCAACCATGACGCGAACGATATTGATCGCCTGAAGCTCGCCAACACCACCTGGTAAATACTCGCCTTCTATTCTCCCTTGTATACCTTCTTGCTCCAACAGATTCAGAATCATGTGCGCATCAAGGGAAGTTGAGGCTTCGTAAATGCTTTTCATGGGTAACTTGGGAGTTCAACGCCAATATAACCGCCGAGACGTAGAAGCATCAGGCGCCACAGGCGAGTAGTAGATGTTTTTGTTATGAGTTGTGTGGCACATATACGATTTCATTCAGCTCATTAATTACATTGCTAGCATCGAGTTCAGCTAATGCCATCTTGAGATACTCCTTTAGATTCGAATCACAGTGAGGGAGAGCATATTCAGGCTCAATAGTCTTTAGGCGAAGAAATATTGCGAGCGAATAGCTGTGTTCTGCCTCCGTAAGATATCCCCCACCAGATGTTTGCCAACCCACAGTATCTACACTTGTGTATTGACGGAAGTTGAATGCTGCATTTGCCTGAAAAATACCGAAGCCAAGGAAAGTAGCGCCTATGTCTGTTGCTAACTCCCAATTCACCCAGCCACCAGGCGGGAGTTCGGGCGCAGTGCCAGTGAGGTAGTGTGAAATTTCATTAGCGAACGTAGCAACCATTTGGGTTGGGTCTGCAACGATCTTGGGATTGTAGGTGATCGTAGCTTCGTTGTTATCATTTACCGAGAAGGTGCCAAGTGGATTTTGCTCTGCGTTTCGAACTACCAGTGTGGGAGCGACGTGGAGATTGGGATCTTTTTCCTGAACCTGCAGTTTGACAGGCCAATTTTCCATGCCTGCATATTTCCTCACCTGCTTTAATGTGGCCTTGGCAGCAGCCTCTTTTGAGTCTACAGTGGCAGGAAAAAAATCTCTTGTCGGGAGTACTAGTCGGGCTTCCTTGTAAAAATCATCCCCTCCGAAATGAGTCAGTAACCATTTGAAGCACTCTATTTGAAAAAGAATGTTTTCTTCAGAAAGTAATGGCTTCTTACGAAATGGGTTCCACACGATCCGCTTCCTTTTTTCTCATAACATTGTAGTTAATGGCAGCTGGCATATAGTGTAGGCTTTCCCATCCAACGCTTGAACGCTTTGAAAATTCTGTTAGCAATTTTCTGTGGTAGGTGGTTCATGATTCTTAGTAAGCTGTTTAAATGAAACAGATAGCGCTGTTATCTCTACTGCTAATAATATGAGGCTGGTGATGAGCAGTACAATATCTAACGCAATATCTATCCCCGAAAGAAATGCAGGAACAACAGAAAGCACTGCTGGCAAAAAACCTACAATTATAACAAGGCGCCATCCATTACCTTCTGTTACATCCCATGCCCAATTCCAAGTTGTTTTTTGTTCAATGGCAGTGGCTGGAAAAAGGATGCTCAGTCTTGCAAATACATAGATTCCGGGGAGTATAGTAATTCCCATAAATACCATAAAATAATAAGTGCTGTCACAACCAGGTATAAAATCTGTGAGTATACTAGCCACAAAAGTTCCTAACGCAGCGAATGCATATAAGTAAAAATATGCAATAAAAGCCCAGCCAGTATATCTCCACTCTCTGAAACTCCATTTTAAAACACCGTATTTTGATGTTGACCCTATTCCTAAAAGAACATTTCTATGGCAGCTAATTGCAAATATGACAATTAACACACTTGATAAAAGGAAGTAGATAATACCTGCAAAATTGCTATATGGTACAAGCCCAAATTTATAAATCAGATCGAGTGCTAGCATTGCGAGACCTGATGGTAGTAATACCAATGATAAAGGCTTCCATTTTTGAATAGGAATGCTTACAGCATGTTTAATGACTGTTAAAGTGTTTAGCTTATTTTCGTTAGGTTCTTCCATATTTTCTAAGGCTTGCAATTGTTTTAGCGAGACCCCCTGTCTCAATGGTATGGACTCCTCCACCTCAAGCTGAAACATCGTTAAAGTGACAGGTCGACCAAAACCAACGGAGCCCATACCATGAAAAATACTACCACAATCACCATCGATCTCGCCAAAGACGTATTCCAAGCTGCTGTTTTTAATAAGTTTGGTAAGAAATTGATCAATAAGGGCATGAATTCGAAGCGATTAGTGCAACTAGTATTGCAGCACCCAGAAGCCTGTATTTACATGGAGGCCTGTGGATCAGCCCACTACTGGGGAAGACGATTCACGAAACTAGGTTACAAGACGCAATTGATACCACCCCATCTTGTTGCTAAATACCGTAGCGGTAACAAGAGTGACAAAAACGATGCTGTAGCCATTTACGAAGCATCCAAGAATCACAGTGTCTACTTCGTTTCCATACGCACCCTGGAGCAACAGGATCTGGCAATTCAGCATAAACTACGCAGTGGCTATATCAAACAAAGAACGCAGTTAGGTAACCGTATCCGTGGGTTTGCCATGGAATATGGGATCAACTTCTCCAAGGGTCTGCAACGACTGCGTCAGCAGATTCCTACAGCTTTAGAAGATGCAGAAAATGAATTAACAACCATTGCAAGGAGCTGCTTGTGGAATTTATACAACCAGTTATTGGCCCTTGATAAAATTATTAATGAGACGACCACAATACTTGTCAACCACGCAAAGAAAATTGATGCCTGTGTACGACTCGAAAAGATACCCGGTGTCGGCTGGCTGGTGGCGAGTATGCTCTATGCTCGTTTGGGAAATGGTAGCGCCTTTCGGCGAGGTCGAGATGCCAGCGCGAGCCTGGGTTTGGTACCATCCCATTCCGGTAGTGGTGGAAAGAACCGATTAGGAAAAATCACTAAACGGGGTGACAAGTATCTTCGCTGTTTGCTGGTGCATGGGGCGCGGTCTACCCTGCATAGAGTTCAGGGTAAGGAAGATGGACTGAGTGCTTGGGTACGACAGCAACTCACCACAAAGCATGTAAACAATACGGCTGTGGCATTAGCCAATAAGATAGTCAGAATGGCTTGGTCTATTTTAATCACCGGTGATGAATATAAGGCGCCTGTAGCGCAGTAGCACCCATTCATCTCAAGAAGTCACAGTTGTAGGCCGAGATTTGGTAATGTATGAACGGAAACTGACAAAATAGTCAGCCAGATAAAACCTGGTAGTAACGAAGGCTCTTGAAGCCACTGTCTCGATAAGGTATCTGGCAAACGGTGAATGATGCCGTTAAGGTCAGGGGTAGCCCCCCTTAATAAAGACCGGATATACGTGAACTAAACTATTTCGTTTTTCCTGAAAATATATTGCTGAATAGGAGGAGTCCATATACGTTATATATTATTAAGGCTTTGTGACATATTTACCTGCTATTACGTCATATACCACACAGATAAAGAACACCACTAACGCACAAGCAAATACTGTTTTTACATAAATTACGAGTGCATCAGTAAAACCATTGAAATCGATAAATCCCAGAATTCCACTTGAACCTATAGATTCTTTACCAAGCTGATCATATTTACGAATTGAACCAATATTAACAATCACGAAATACGTCCATGGCAACAAAAGACCTACAACACTGCTTGTAATTAGTTTTGCTTTCATACCCTGACTTCTTTAGAGACTTAATGCCCAAATATGGGGCTAAAGTGAAGGTGCTGATAAGCGCCGAAACGGAGATCCCAGCTGTGTAGCAGCGCCATGATTAGATTATTATGACTCACTATCTTTCTCGACATATTCATTAAGTGCTTGATACTTTTTAAACATCTTCAAATATGAATCCAGAATATCCTCAAAAGAATCCGTTCCGAAGATTTTGTATATTTTCTGTACAGTATTGATGTATACAACGGACAGGCACATTAAGTGCATTCCAATAAGCAAGCTATTGTGATCAGACCTTCTAACCACAGGAATATTTTCCTTATGGAACCTCTCGTAATCGGAAACAAATGAGGGGTCAATATGCGCCCACTCGCTCAATTCACCATACAATTTTCCAGCGTCGGGAAAAATATTTTTGAGGTTGGAAATACACTTGGTAGGATTGATATTACTTATTTCAGTCTGATCTGAGGAAGATACCGTATAGGCCCAGCCAAGCTGCTCAAGAATAAGACGAATTACTGCACTAGATTCAAACAAATACTCTTTGCGTATGAGTCCATAAGCCGATTTAAAAGATGCTTCTAATCGAATAAGTGAGGCCTTTGCGCATATACGGTTCAATGAATCTCCTACATCTGCGTTCTCTAGACGGTTAGCTAAAGCTTCGACTTTTTCAACCATCTCTCGCAGAAGCAATATTCTTGGGTTCCGTTCAAAAATACCTGTCTTATATCGTTGCCATATATAATCATACTGTTTCATTACATGATCTATGGACTTGTTTCCAAATGCATATGTAGCCATCGCAGCCCATATGAAATGTCTGAAGCTCTCCGTTGTTTTATGCGGTACAGCGGCGCTTAAAGATTGTATAGATAAAATGTCGTAATCATCCAAATCACGACTTTTTGTCATTAATCTTATATCTAAATTTTCGTCATCCATCTCGATTCACTTTGTTATAACGTTGAAGCTGTGCGGCGCGAATGAAGCGCAGCGTAATGAGCGTCCGAACGAGCGACTGGTTAGGCATTTTCTTTTTCCTCGGGCACATCTGGACCGTAAATATCCAAGCCTAGCTCTATGCCTCGCTCGCCAAGTGCCTTGAGGGACTCCGCCGAGATCGATAGGCCTTCGTTGCTAACGTTCATGAACAGGCCACAAAACAAATCGATTTTGTATCTCGCTGCGATATGCGCCCATACGCTTAGATTTCCTGTAAGTTTTCCGAGCAACTCAGCTATTTGCCCGTCTAGATTCTCTGGGGCTGCATCCGTTGCCTCCAATCGCCACATCCCGGTTTTGGCAGTGCGTGAGCGACCGGTTACCTTTCCAACATACATTTCTCCTTTGACCTGTTCCTGGGACGCGGCATGCCCAAGGAGCGCGGAGATTTCAGGGGGGTAAAGATCATCTCCCCCAATCCTAAGGGTTGCTGCTGAATGGTCTACGTGCGCCATCTTTTCTTGTGCCTAACCGTGTAGTGTTTATCCCTCGTGCGTTTCCGCATGCGGGATAAACGCCTGTTGGACTAAGCCGACCTTGGGACGGCTGCCCACTCTCTATTAATAAGAATTTGTTTTTGGCGCCTTGCACCTGAGGGAGATTGGCGTGACAGCGTTCCGTTGCGCTAGGGCTGTTGGGAGCGGTTTTGACCGACCTCCCTGTGGTTCGAGCACGGCTTGCGGCTCCCTTTTGTACCGATAATAACCTATTTTCAGAGGATTGGCCGCACTTTGACCTCAGCGCTTGAGCTGATCAAGTGTCTGGATGACGCCGACGCTCAGGCTAGGACATCGTCATCCGCCTTCCATGCGTTGCCATTGCGGCGCTAGTTGTGCGATTACACGCATCGGTCGTTGACAGCTGGGACAGGCAAAACACCAACGGGCCACCTGCTTCTCTGTTTCTGATTCAACCACCGCTTGTAGGCCTGCCTCGGCGATCGCCTTAAGGATGCGGGGCAACTGCTTGGCCCGGCAGGCATTGGCCAGGAAGCCGTAATGGCGGATACGCATCAGGCCCTTGGGTAGTACATGCAGCAGAAAACGCTGGATTAACACATCGACAGACAACTGCATGACCTTCCAGCGCCGGTCCCGGTAGTCTTTGTAGCGCAAGCCAACCTGATCCTGCTCCAAGCCCAGGAGTCGGCGGTTGCTGACGGCAGTGCGGTGAGTGTATCGGGCCAGATAGTCGATGACATGCTCGGTGCGCAGACAGGGCTTGCTGTAGACCACCCAGTCTTGTCCCATCAACCGCTCCAGGATGAGATCGATCTCGCCCGGGTGACTGA
>QBVD01000085.1 GCA_003058525.1 gamma proteobacterium symbiont of Ctena orbiculata
TTGTGGGCACCAGTAAAAATGCGGTCATGACACAGATCTGGATCGCGCTGTGTATCTATTTGCTTCTAGCCTTCCTCAAGTTTCAATCGAAGTTGCAAAAAAGCACACAGCAAATATTACGATTATTACAGCTCAACCTGTTTGAAAAACGAGATCTGATGGCACTACTGAGAGGTGATCCACCCTGCAAATATCAACACGATCTTTATCAGATGGTTTTGCTTTGAAAGTTAACGGGACAGCAATGATCAATTTACCAAAATAGTGACAGACTATATGTTGTATATTTTCGATTGCCATGGAGATCAATCCAGTGCTCAGCATTTCTGCTGTGTGTTTATATCGAATCCCTGTTCAGCGAAATATGATCGGGAATACAATTGCTTCGACAAATTGAAATGTAAAAGCTTCCCCTACCATGAAAAACGTGTATCTACTCCAGGGAAGCGATTTGGCAATGCAGCGACACCAAATACCCACAATGTGACATGCAGTATTCCAATGTAGGGTCCTGCACTGATATTTCACATTTGGATGATACGGCTCAGTGACATCAAGAAAACATCTTGTTGGCAAAATCAATATCAAAGCACATTGCAACAATTTAGGAAGATTACTGTCTACACAAATCCATCATAGTTCTTTCAGCTGTCCCACATTAGCACAGCTGATCCTCGGTTATTGTCTTAAAAGAGGGACAGTGCGTCACATATAATTTTTGCCGCATCGTTCCACACTCCTCCTATCTTACTGTTATTCCTATCAATAATCATAGTGGCATAGTGATTGCAAAATTGCCTGAATAGAGTGCTGTGTAATTGTTTTGATGCAAATAACGATTCTAGTCGTAACGACGATTGCGGCCTTCAGCGGCCGTCAAATTAAACGAAAGAGAGGAGCCCAACTCGATATGAACACATCCAAACTCGTAATGACAATGCTGGGAGGAGCTTGTCTGGCCGGCGCCAGCACTGCCCAGGCAGTCAACTGGCAGGCCGGTGACTGGACATTAGGACTGGGAGGCAATATCAACGCCTTTTATACAGTGACATCATGCGACACCGGCGATCTTAATTCGGGGGGTACGACACTGGCCGGACTCGCTTGCGGCTCAACGGATGACGACGCACACTCTGTATCAAATGGGTTGCTGCCTGCCTCACTCAATTTCAGCGCTACAACCAACCAAAACGGTTATGACCTGGCCGCCCATGTCAATGTCTACTACGGTATTGCATCTCAAGGCGGCGGTTCGAGTGATGCTTTGGCTTTTTCCACAGTCGATGCCCGTCAAGTCTATCTGACATTTGGCAATGACAGTATGGGCACAGTGCTGATGGGACGTAATTTCGGCCTGTTCGGCCTGGACGCGATTCTGAATGATATCAGCCTGGTCGGCAGCGGCCCGACCTTTACCGCCGACAATCCCGGGCATACCACCCTGGGCGGTCTCGGCTATGGCTATGTCTATGTTGATCGTCTGGCGCAAATCAACTGGACAACGCCGGCGATGGGGGGTTTCTCCGCCACCATCGGTATCTTCAATCCTATGAACGGTAATGCGAACGGCAGCACCTCGCAGGGACAAGACTCACCCGGCATACATGGTAAGGCCAGCTATAAATGGGATGGTGATATCAACGGCCTGGTCTCCGCAACCTTCATTACACAGGATGTCGATCTGGCGGGTGGCTCTGAAAGTACAATGAGAGGCTGGGATCTGTTTGGTAAACTTGGTTTCGGTGACCTGGGACTCACAGCCTATGTCTACGATGGCGAAGGCATGTCCAGCCTGGCCCTTGGCGGTTTGGTGCTACCCGGTTTCGATGCCGCAACAGGCGATGCTGAAGAAACCAGCGGCTACTATCTGCAAGGCACCTACAAGATTGGCAACACCAAACTCGGTATAAACTGGAGCGAAAGCGAGCAGGAAAAAATTACTGAGGTTGAGAATACCCGAATCACATTGGGTGTCTACCATAATCTGACACCGGCGTTAACGTTGATGGCGGAGTATTCCGATATGGAAAGTGAAACTTCAGTCGGCTCTGATGACACAAATGCCCTGAACGTGGGAGCGATCCTATTCTTCTGATTGTTATCTTCGCCCATATTAGAACAATAACTTATCTCTGAGTTGATGGGAATTGACAGGCCGGGTGACTTATCCCGGCCTTTTCTTTATCATTATTCGATATATAAGGGTGAGACATATGATCAAGCGCGGTATGTCAAGGCTGAAGATCTCTATTGCAACCTTCGCACTGATCTTTTTCGGGCAGTCAGAGGCCGCTCTTTTTTTCAGTTCCAGTCTGACGGAAATCTATTCGGTTGCTGCTGAAAATGAGGCCCGCAACACACACCCGGTTCATGGCGTGGATCAGCTCTCACTGGCAAAACTGTTTGCCTCCATCCGGATCGAATCGGCTGCGGAAGATACAACCATCTATCTGATGAGTGAACTGAATGCAGAGCGCCTGGCTGATCAGGTCTTGTTGTCGCTGAAACGCCTGCGTGCCGATCAGGACATGCATCTGGTCATCTATCGCACGGTGGGCGGATCGATATCCAGTAAACGGTACTCGACAGGCATCCGTGTTTTTGTCGATGCTTCCGGCCTGAATCTGATATTCGGCCAACTGGATACATTCCAGGATGACTTTCGGGGACCAGACAGAAAAATCGCGCCTGCCGGCTCACGCAACGCAATTCGCCTTAAAGGCGGCTCAATCGTTCCCGCTGATTGGTTCAGGTTTAAGGATGGTCGAACGGATTGGATGATCTATCCTCTGCCGAAGCAACCCAAATTGAGGCTTCGTATGTGATGATCCAATCACGATCAGGATAGAATATCCTCCAGCTCAAGTTTGGTATACCCCGCCTCGTCACCGAAAGCGTTTCTCAGGTCCTGGTCTGCCAATGCTCTTGCCGTCTCCTTGTCCCGACCGTCCTCCATATAGTACTCGTATCTGTTACGCAGAAAACCGTGTTGCTTCCATGCCTCTTTATGTATGACGCCGATTCGGGTCGACTGTTGGGCTCGCAGTAATCTGGCGGCGCCACCCTTTCCTTTCGGTTTCTTCTCTTTTTTACCTTTTTTCCCGCTTTTGCTCTCTGCTTTTTTCAAACGTTTTTGCAATCGGCCAATGACATCATCGCGCTCTTCGAGTTCAGCTTTGAGTTTCTGAATTTTTTGCCTTAACGTCTGAATTGCAGAATCATCCGAGACAATATCGGCAGGTTTCAGTTTTCCCTTGCCTTGCTTGAGTTTTTTCTTCAGCTTCTTATCTTTTTTTTTCGTCATAAAACACTTCCACACTCAGAATGAGTTCAAAACAATATCTGCATTATCAGTAATTCAGCTCGGTATCTTAACCACGGTGCGGCCACGCACATTCCCTGCCAGTATCTCTTCTGCCGCAGTCGGTAAATCGCTGAAGGGAAGCTCCACAGTCATCGCTTCCAGCTGAGCTAGATCCAGATCCCTTGCCAACCTGTTCCATGCCAGTTGGCGCTTTTCAATGGGTGCCATCACCGAGTCGATGCCATACAGTGTCACGCCCCGTAGAATAAACGGTGCGACTGAAGTGGGAAGATCCATCGATTCCGCCAATCCGCAGGCAGCAACAGCACCGCCATAATTGATCTGGCTCAGGACATTTGCCAGAGTATTGCCACCCGCCACATCGATTGCTGCCGCCCAACGCTCCTTTGCAAGGGGTTTGACCTTGCCGTTGAATTCACTGCGATCGATGACCTCCTGAGCGCCCAAACCGACCAGGTATTCCCTTTGCGACGCTCTTCCGCTCGATCCTGTCACCTGATAACCGAGCCGCGAAAGGAGCGAGACGGCCACACTGCCGACGCCACCGGCCGCGCCGGTAACCAAAATATCTCCGCTATCCGGGGTCAATCCATGTTGCTCCAATGCCAATACGCACAACATGGCGGTATAACCGGCTGTACCCACGGCCATGGCCTGTCGTGGCGTAAATCCGTTCGGCAGCGCGACCAGCCAATCGCCTTTCACCCGTGCCATACCGGCATAACCGCCCGAATGAACCTCTCCCACGCCGAAGCCATTCAACACAACCTGGTCGCCCTGCTTGAATCCCGGATGTTCTGAACTGACGACACTACCGGCAAAATCGATACCGGGAACCAGGGGAAAACGCCTCACAACCGGTGCCCTGCCGGTCAAGGCAAGACCATCCTTGTAATTAAGGGTTGAATACTCCACCTTCACTGTGACATCACCATCCATCAACTCATCGACTGTAATATCTTTTAATTCAGTGATTTGACCATTGTCGGTTTTTGAGATCAGGTAGGCTGGAAAGCTTTCAGGCATGGCATCCTCTCAATGTTGTTGTTTATTCAATCACAATTCACTCGTTATAGCCTGTGACTCATGAAAAAAAAAGCGCGGAAAATCCGCGCTTACTAAAATTGGCGTCTAAAACCTTCCCTGGTGACGCCAGAGGGCATGAGTTACCGAATCAGGGTCTGTCGTCCTTGAACATACGCCAACCGCTGATCATGGTACTGATCAGACTCTGGCGTGAGACGATATCCTCCCGGATCGCCACATAGACATGGATAATGACAAAGACGACGATGATCCACATACCCCAGTGGTGCCACAGACGCACATCCTGGCTCTGACCCACCAAGGGGATCAACCAACCGAACAGCTGATCCTGCCAACTGCCCAGCCCGGTCTGCTCTGCATAGAGGGAGAAGCCTGTCAGTACCATGGCGATACCACCCACGGTAATGATCGCGACCATGGTGAGATGAGCCAATGGGTTGTGGCCCTCGTATTTCTTCGGCTCCTTCTCCATGAAGGCATACCAGCGCACCTCATGTATCAGCTCTCTCCAAAATGAGAGGCGGTAGAACGGCAGGCGAAACAACTCCTTTGCATGTTCATTGCCGACAAATGCCCAGTAGATCCGGCCGATAAATCCAACCGTGAATATATATGCCGCGGCGAAGTGCGCGAAGCACATATAGCCCATGAGAAAGTGATCGCTCGCCTCCCCCGGCATGGTGGGCAGGGGATTGGCTATGAAATAACCTGTTATCGCGAGTACCGTGATTGCCAACGCGTTGACCCAGTGCCACAACCTGACCGGGGCTTCATAGACATAAACAGCGGTGCGTTTGATGGTTGTCTGCATATGCGTGACTCCTGAACGTCAATCAGGGATGGGGTGGTGATGGTTCAACGGCAGGTTAAGCGCGTCAGAATCAGACCGCCCGCTACAACACCCAATAGAGCCAACAGGTAGCCATGGTCCACCAGCAGATGGGCCAAATCGGCCAGGAAACCCACCGGCCCATGTTCACCTACGTGAGCCGACAGCGGGCCGCTTATTGTCAGGATGGTTGTACTGACTAATCCAACTACAGTCTTTTTCATTTCATATCCTCTGCATACGTCTCAAAACTAAAAACCCATAACTCAAAACTTGTGCCATCACCGTACCTTCACCTTCGCCAACTCCCTTCCCACATCACTCATCACATGGGTGGAACAGGCAAGACAGGGATCGAAACTGTGCAAGGTACGCAGGATTTCCACCGGCTCCTCAGCTCTGGCCACCTTGGTATTCATCAACGAGGCCTCGAAGGCGCCGATATTGCCCTGACTGTCGCGTGGCGATCCGTTCCAGGTTGTGGGGACCACACACTGATAGTTGTCGATACGGGTATCCTTGATGCGGATCCAGTGACCAAGAGCGCCCCGCGGCGCTTCACTGATACCGACCCCCTTGGCTTCCTTGGGCCAGGTGGCGGGATCCCAGTTGTCCACATTGGCCGTGCTTGAGTCGCCCGCCTTGATGTTGGCCATCAGCTTATCCATGAAGTAGCGCATCTTATCGCCGGCCCAGTCTGCCTCCAGGGCACGCGCCGCGGTGCGGCCGAGAGTTGAGAAGAGCGCAGTGACCGGCACATCGAGGGTCTTGAGCACGAAATTGATCTGCTCGGTGATCTCCTCGTGGCCCTTGGCGTAACCGACCACGTAACGGGCCAGCGGTCCCACCTCCATAGCGTGACCACGCCAACGCGGTGCCTTGATCCAGGAGTATTTGGCATTCTCGTCGATCTGCTCGATGTTGGTCTTGGTTCCCTTGGTATTGGGCCCAAGCTGGAAGTTATCCTCGGTGACACCATCCCAGGGATGCAGGCCTTTGACACCGTCGGGATAGTTGTACCAGGAGTGGGGAACGAACTCCTGGATCTCATCCGGATTGCGCAGGTCGACCTCATGCACCTCTTTCAGATTACCGTTGATAATGGCGCCGCTGGGCATCAGCAGATTGCCTGGCGAGTAGTCGTTGGCCCGATCGGGAATATCGCCATAGGCCAGTACGCTGGTGCCTGAGATGCCACCGCCATAGAGCCATCCCTTGTAGAACTGCCCCACCGCCAGGATGTCCGGAATATAGACGTTTTTCACAAACTCACGGGTGCTGTCGATGATCGATGAGATCTGGTTCAGTGACACCATGTTGAGCGCACCCACCGAACCCACGCCGTCCACATTGATGGGACAGGGCACGCCCCCCACCAGCCAGTTGGGATGGGGGTCCTTGCCGCCCAGGATAGTGCGGATCTTCATGATCTCTTTCTGAAAGTCGAGGGCCTCCAGATAGTGGGTTACCGCCATCAGATCGGCCTCCGGCGGCAACAGATAGGCCGGATTGGTCCAGTAGCCGTTTTTGAAGGGACCCAGCTGACCGCTCTCTATGAATTTCTTCAGGCGATTCTGAATATCGCGAAAATACCCGGGGGACGATTTGGCATGCTTTGGTGAAACCTTCTGCTGCAGTTCTGAAGTCGCCTTCGGATTTGCCTTCAGGGCATTCACCGGATTGACCCAGTCCAACGCGTGCAGATGGTAAAAGTGGACCAGGTGGTCGTGAGCCTGCAGGGTCAACTGCATGATATTGCGAATCGAGTTGGCATTCTCCGGAATCTCGATCTTCAGCGCATCCTCGACCGCACGCACGGACGTCAATGCATGGGTACCGGTACAGACGCCACAAATACGTTGTGTAAAGGCCCAGGCATCTCTGGGATCGCGTCCTTTGAGAATCACCTCAAGCCCGCGCCACATGGTGCCGGTGGAAACCGCATTGCGAATGATGTTCTCCTCATCCACATTCACCTCGCAGCGCATATGGCCCTCGATGCGGGTCACCGGATCGACGACGACGCGCTGACCGGAGTCGTCCAGGGTATAACCGTTGGGAGTGGTCTTGGTGCTCATTGATCCTGATCTCCTTTCTTCTGCGCATTCTTGATCGCGGTAACGGCTGCGTGGGCGGCGGCCGTGGCGCCGACGATCCCGGCAGCGGCCAGGCCGACCTTATCGGCATTCGCCTCAACCCCGAATTGATGGGTATCGGTTACGTGCTGATAGAAGCTACCCTTGTCCCAGAAACCGTCTTCGGAACAACCGATACAGCCATGGCCTGCCTGGATCGGAAAGGAGAGCCCGCCGTTCCAACGGACAGTTGAGCAAGCGTTATAGGTGGTCGGCCCTTTACAACCCATTTTGTAGAGGCAGTAACCCTTCCTGGCGGAGTCATCATCCCAGGCCTCGACAAACTGTCCCGCATCGAAATGGGGTCGACGATAACATTTGTCGTGGATGCGCTGACTGTAGAACATCTTGGGTCTGCCCTGACGATCCAACTCGGGGAATTTCTCGAAGGTCAGGATATAGGTCACCACGGCCGTCATGACCTCGGCGATGGGAGGGCAACCGGGCACCTTGATGATCGGCTTGTTGGCCAGACCCGGCACCTTATGCACCGGCGTGGCACGGGTCGGATTGGGACGTGCGGCCTGAACGCAACCCCATGAGGCACAGGAACCCCAGGAGATAATGGCCTTGCAGTGTTCGGCGGCCATCTTCAACTGATCGACGAATGGCTTGCCGGCGATGATGCAGTACATGCCATCCTCGTCCAGTGGCGGATTGCCCTCCACCGCAAGGATGAAGTTGCCGTCATACTTTTCAATGGTCTCTTCGACAATCGCTTCCGCCTGATGGCCGGCAGCGGCCATGATGGTGTCGTCGTAGTCAAGTGAGATCATCGACAACACCACGTCCTTCGCCAAGGGATGCGCCGAGCGGATGAACGATTCGGAACAGCAGGTACATTCCAGTCCATGCAGCCATAACACCGGAATGCGTGGCTTGGTCTCCATCGCCTCGGCGATACGCGGTACCACTGCGGGCCCAAGCCCGAGCGCAGAGGCCGTCAGGCTGCAGAATTTCAGAAAACTGCGGCGAGTGATTCCTTGCCGCCGCATCACATCATAAAAAGTCTCGGTCATTGTCCTCTGCCTCCGAATCAACAAACCAGATATGCGATATGAAATCTGCAACACTTATGCCATTCATGCTTTTATTTTTATTTCAATACGTTAGTGAGACTGATAGTCTCTGCACAATCAATCGGATGTAATTGATTCGTTACTTCTGAGGAGACAACTGGAAAGCTGGTTACCAGTAGATTGGAAAGGTGGGGATTGGTGGATCTTATGCCGATGCGGAGATATGAAACAGACTATGCATCTTCATTCATCTCGCTGTCGACCTCGATATCATGGTCTGAGATTAAGTCATATTGACGTATCAAGCTGAGACAGGCCACTAGAATAGAATGTCAATAGGTTAGGACCTATCGAAATTAATCCGCCTCACACGCATAATCGGAGCAATGATGATCCATAGTACGTCCGGCAGAGAGAATCATTCCGCTAACGGGATTGGGGCGAAACGTGGTGCATCCTTTCAAGCCCATACCGAACGCCAACCGGTAGAGTGATTTGAACACCTCAAAGGGATAGTCAACTGGTACATGCACGGTCTTTGCTATGGCATTGTCAATGTAAGGCTGTAGTGCGGCCTGCATCGTCAATTGATCTTTCGGTGTCAAACCGCCTGCATCGGTAAAATAAGCGGGCACCGGCCTGCCCGGATGGAGGAGGTGCCAGCGTTGCCAGGCATAATCGCTCAAATCGTAACTCCGGTAACCACCTTCCGGCCGCCGGATTTTACGTTGATAGTTAAATGCGTATACCGGTTCCACCCCGCTGCTGACGTTGTTCGCCAACAGGCTGATGGTACCGGCCGGTGCTATCGCGGTCAGATGGCTGTTGCGGATACCCTGTTCCGCTATGCCCTGCTGGATGTCATCCGGCAAGGCGTGAATAAACGGGCTTTGCAGGTAACTATCCCGTTTGAAATAGGGAAAAACACCCTTCTCTTTCGCCAGCCCAATGGAAGTCCGGTAAGCTGTATGACAGATCTCGGCCATGATCCTTGACGCCTCCTCCCTGGCCCTTTCATCGGCATAGTGCAAACCGAGCATAATAAGGCTGTCCGCCAAACCGGTGATACCCAGACCGATCCTTCTTGTACCCTGTGCCTGTTGCTGCTGGGCTTGTAGCGGGAAGCGTGACAGATCGATGACGTTATCCAGGAATCGGACCGCCACCTTTACGGTTTGTGCAACTGCAGCCAGATCAAAGCCGGCAGACTTACTGAACGGTGCCTTCACGAAACGGCACAGATTCACAGATCCCAGATTACATGCACCATAGGGCGGCAGGGGGATCTCCCCGCAGGGATTGGTTGTACTGATGTGCTCACGAAAGGAGAGATTGTTCATGCGATTGATGGTATCGATGAACAGTACCCCCGGTTCGGCATATTCATAGGTTGCCCGCATCATCCGTTCCCACAATTCACGGGCCTTAACAATACGTACTACAAGACAGGGCTCGGTGGAATGACGACCACTCCAGGCCCGCTCTATAATCGCACCATTCGTGCGGCTACTATCCGCCATCGCTTTCACGGGAAACAGCAGCGGCCACTCCTCATCTTTATCGACTGCCGTTATGAATCGGTCACTGATCTGAACCGAAAGATTAAAATGGCGCAACTCTCCAGGCTGATGCTTGGCATCGATAAAACGCTCGATATCCGGATGGTCGCAGCGCAGGCTCGCCATCATGGCGCCCCGTCTGGACCCTGTCGACACCAATGTGTCACACATGGCATCCCAGATACGCATAAAGGATACCGGTCCGGATGCGATATTCCCTACTCGTTTCGCCGGTGAACCGTACGGGCGCAGAGTGGAAAAATCATAGCCGATCCCTCCACCCTGCTGCATGGTCAATGCCCCCTCCCTGAGAGCGCCCAAAATACCCTCCAGGGAATCTTCGATCGACCCCATTACAAAACAGTTGCAAAGGGTGGCGTCATGGGCCACACCGGTTCCCGCCAGGATCCGCCCCCCCGGCAGGAAATCAAAATCTGTCAGGATTTTCAGAAACCGGCGACGCCATGCATCCTGGTGTTGCGATTCAACACCAGCAACCCCTGTTGCCACCCGCCGCCAGGTATCAGCGATGGTTGTGTCAACAGGCTCGCCATGAAGACGGTAGCGATATTTGCTATCCCAGATAAAACGGGCGATCTGTGTTTGGAAAGGAGTTTGTGTCATAAGTATCAACTCACTTTCTTTGTATCGTGATTAGCGAGCCGACCTCACTCCCGGACGCTATCCACTGCGGGTCAATGGCACAAAAGCCACACCCAGGATACTCTTTTCACTGACCTCACCACTCCGACTCTTATCCACAACAATAAGATCCTGGTAACCATAAGGATGCCCAACAGGGATCACCAGCCGGCCGCTTGGCTTTAACTGTTCGATCAGTGGAGGTGGTATCTCCTGCGCAGCGGCAGTAACAATAACGGCGTCGTAGGGCGCATGTTCAGGCCAGCCGAAATAGCCGTCAATACATCGGCAGGAGACATTGTCGTAACCCAGACTTGCCAGGGTTTCAGTGGCCTGCATGGCAAGGGTTTCGATGATCTCCACCGTGTAAACATGTTTCACAACTCTGGAGAGGACGGCGGCCTGATAGCCGGAACCGGTACCGATCTCCAATACCACGGCACCCTCGTCGACCTCAAGAAGGTCAGTCATCAAAGCGACGATATAGGGCTGTGAGATGGTCTGTCCACAACCGATCGGGAGGGGGCCGTTGTCATAGGCAAAACGGCGTTCTGCTGCCGGCACGAAGGCCTCTCTGGGCACTTCACGGATCGCTTGCATCACCGGCCCACTGAATGCGGAACGACCAATCATATGTCGTGTGTAGGCAACTTCCCGCTCGATATCGCTTATCATCTGGAGCTGATCTGACATCACTGCAACCTGTGGCCCTCCACAGAACGTCCTGTTTACCATATAACCCGTTCGTCTCCCTGCACCTCAGCGCGACCAACTGGCCCGCACCTGCCCGGATGCCTCCGGAAAGTGAATCTGGAGTTCTCCCTGGTAGGCATTTTTCAGCGCCTCGCCAACCCCTTTCGGCAGATGAAATTCCGTAAATGTGATCTCCATATCGCCGGATTCCTTCATATGTGTATCGATGATGCGCTGCAGTGGATGCTGGGTCCGCTGCCTTTCAACATGATTGTGAATCAGCCGCATGATCTCCTTTCTGTGCTCATTGAAAAAGGCGCCGCTGAGGGTTAGATATCCGGCTGGCACCCTGTCATGGATGCGCTGGCAGGCAGGGCAGCGGGTCTCTTTGGCCTCTATGGGGAGAGCCTCACACCACTGCCAACGTCCACCTGTAAACACCGCACCACATATCTGGCATAGCGTGGGGTCTGGCAGTTTACGTTCACTTCGATAGGCATCAATACTTCGTTCCTTGAGTAGTCTGTCCCTTCTCTTGACTGATGTGTAGGTTGTATTTTGAGACATTATGGCGACCTCCTGGTGAGATGGCGTGAATGTGCTCTTTTTCTTGTTGTTCTACCTTAATTGTAGCTTGTGGTCGGTGATCAACCTCCATATCAATGTCAATGAGACTGGTAAGGTTAAACTGCGTCAGGTCATGTTGCCACCTCAGCATGGGTCTACAATTTTTATAGGGACTGGAATTCCAGACTGGTTGTGAACCGTCTCGTTCACGCCAATGATGATTGTGTGCCACAAGGAGTCTTGATATGACCACTCGCGCACTGCCCCCCGAAGCCCTGCGCCGCCATTGCGACCCGGATCAATTCAACTTCGACACCACCGATGAACTGAAGGATCTGGAGGGCTTTATCGGCCAGGAACGGGCCACCGAATCACTCCATTTCGGCCTCGGGGTCGAACATAAGGGCTACAACCTCTATGCACTGGGTCCTGCCGGCGCGGGAAAATCCGCTATGGTGAGGAAATTTCTCAAGGCCCTGGCAGCGGAACGTCCCATCCCGTCCGATTGGTGTTATGTCAACAATTTCAGTGATGCCCGCAAACCTCGTGCGGTCTCCCTGCCTGCCGGTAAAGGGGTGATGTTTAAGGAGGAGATGGAGCAGCTTGTCATTGACCTGCAGGAGGCGATCCCCCTGGTATTCGAAAGCGATGAATACCATACCCGCAGACAGGCCAAGGAAGACCGGCTCGAAGAACGCCAGGAAAATGCCATGGCGGCGATGCAGAAAAAGGCGGAGGAGAAACATATCGCCCTGATCAACACCCCGACAGGCTTTACCCTGGGGCCAAAACAGAATGACAAGATCCTTGGTCCGGAACAGTTCCATAAACTCCCGGAAAAGGAACAGGAGGCCATCGAAAAGGATGTCAAAGCGCTACAGGAGGAGCTGCGTAGAACCCTGCACGCCATCCCCCAGTGGCAGAAAGAAGCGCGGGAGGAGATCAGCAAACTGAACAGGGAAATGACTGCTTCGGCGGTACACCACCTGATCGATGCAGTGCGGGAGAAATATCGGGATAACGAGGCAGTCATCGTCTATCTGGACCGGGTAGAGGATGACGTGATCAATAACTATCAGCAGTTCCTCCCCCGCGATGAACGCAAACCCACACTGTTCGGCCTCCCCTTGAGCCAACAGGAGGAAGGGCCGCCCTGGCACTACCGCTATCGGGTCAACCTGCTATTGGCTCACGAGGCCAATGGCGGCGCACCGATCGTCTATGAAGATCTGCCAGGCTACAACAATCTGGTGGGCCGCATCGAACATCGCGCTCACCTGGGTGCGCTGGAGACCGATTTCACCATGATAAGGCCAGGAGCCCTACATCGGGCCAATGGCGGTTATCTGATTCTCGACGCGCTCAAGTTGCTGTTCCAACCCTTTGCCTGGGAGACCCTGAAACGGGTTTTGCAATCGGGTGAAATACGCATTGAATCCCTGGCCCAGATCACCAGCCTGATCAGTACCCAATCCCTCGAACCCGAACCGATTCCACTGCAAGTCAAGGTTGTGCTGCTCGGGGAACGGCATATCTATTATCTGCTGCAGGTCCTCGATCCGGAGTTCGACGAGCTGTTCAAGGTCGCGGTGGATTTCGACGATGACCTGGTGCGCGACAGTCACAACGAGCACCAATATGGGCAACTGGTCGCCACCCTCGCACGACAGCACAAACTGCGCCCGTTGGACAGGTACGCGGTGGCGCGGGTGATCGATCACAGCATGCGGCTGGCAGACGACAACGAACGCCTCAGCAGCCACATGCGCTCCCTCACCGACCTGATCCAGCAGGCCGATTTCTGGGCCGGTGAACAAGAACATAAACTGATCTCCAGGGACGATGTGCAACAAGCCATCGAGGCCCGGATCCACCGCGCTGACAGGGTACAGCGGCGACTGCAGGATGAGGTTGTCCGAGGCACCTTGATGATTGCCACCGACGGTGAAGTCGTGGGTCAGATCAACGGTCTCTCTGTGATACTGCTCGGTGATCAGCGCTTCGGCCACCCCAACCGCATCACCGCCCGCGCCCGACTCGGCAAAGGCCAGGTCGTGGACATCGAGCGTGAAGTGGAACTGGGCGGTCCGATCCACTCCAAGGGCGTCTATATCCTTTCCGGATTCATCGCCGGACGCTATGTGCCGGATTACCCGCTGTCACTCTCCGCCAGTCTGGTCTTCGAGCAATCCTACGGCGGGGTCGAGGGCGACAGTGCCTCGTCCGCCGAACTCTACGCCCTGCTCTCGGCACTCTCAGGCCTGCCCATAAAACAGCAGTTTGCCGTCACCGGATCCGTCAACCAAATGGGAGAGGTTCAGGCCATCGGCGGGGTCAATGAAAAGATTGAGGGTTTCTTCGACATCTGCCGGACGCGGGGTTTGAGTGGTGACCAGGGGGTATTGATCCCCACTGCCAACGTCAAACATCTGATGCTGCGCGAGGATGTGGTGCAGGCAGTGAAAGCGGGCGAGTTCGCCGTCTATCCCATCGATAACATCGACCAGGGCATTGCGTTGCTGACCGGCGCCCCCGCCGGCACGCGGGACGAAAATGGCGAGTTTCCCGAGGACAGCGTCAACGGCCGTGTGGAGGCGAGCCTGATCCGCTTCTCGGAACACATGCAGTCAACGGGTGAAATGGCCATCATGGTAACCGGAGAGGATCAATGAACCCCCCTGCCCGTCGCCGCATCACCGTTGTATTGCTCGACAAACCCCAGAGCAGGGAGTTGCTGTCGCTCGGTACAACCATCGCCTCCTTGCTGCAGGCAGAGCTGGAAGGGGTATTCGTTGAAGACGATGCGCTGTTCCGGATCACCGGCCTTCCCTTTCTGCGCGAACTGCGGATAGACAGCCGGAATGAGGCGCGCCTCGACCCCGCCAGGCTGATCCGGGAATGGCGGGCGATTGCGAAACTTGCCCGCGATGACCTGGAGGAATCAGCCAGACGTGCCGGATTGAACTGGAGCTTTCGGGTCTGGCGTGGTGAGTACGATAGCGATCTGCAACAACTGGCAACAGACTCCGAGATGCTGTTGATGGGCAACCAGGGCGCCCTCACTTCACGCCTCCTATCCACCCAGACGCGACAGACCTCTTCGGTATCCACACCCCTCAAGGTTGGGGCCATACTCGATGCCGGCATGGCCAGTCAAAAGCTGCTGGAAACGATCACCGAGCTTGGGAAGAGTCCCGATATTGCAATAACCCTGTTTCTCATTCCGGATGATGAGACACCCAAGGATGCGGCCCTGCAGAGTTACCTGTCGCAACAGGATCCACATCAACACATCAACGTTGTGTATATCAATGACCTGGAGCCTGTAGCCCTGGCCAATCAATTGAAGAGATCCGCATGCGACTTATTGATGATCAGCGAACAGAATCCATTGCTGCAGGGACCCACCATCAAGCAAATACTTGAGTGTTTGCCCTACCCCACAGTGGTGGTACGCAAATAGCCGATGCACAGATCAAACTATGTACCAAGCATTTCAATTTCTGCAGCGGCCCGAATTTACACGCATTGCCTTGAGTTAATCTGAAAATTGATCTGTGAGCGCCGTATGAGCAACATCGGAAATGTTCTGAGCTTTTCAAGTCTTAAACAACAAATCTGATTTTAGATATTTATTAGGGCCTGTTAACACTAATCCAATCGGCTCTGTTGTGTCTGAAAATGCGCCAATCAAGGCGCGAAGAGTGAGGTTTGGTGATTCCAAATGAGCGACGAGCAACGCCGAGTGGCGCATTTTCAGGCACAACCCGAAGGGCTGGGGCTGTTTTTCCACCCAGCGGCGTTATCATTCACTCATTTAGCACGGCTAAACCTCGCTCATTCTGCCTTGCTGGGTAAAAAAACAGCTCCAGCAGAGTCGATTGGATTAGTGTTAACAGGCCCTAACTTCCGGCTTTACGGTAGAGGATTATTGAAGTGACAGACATGGTGCATATAATCTTGGATCCTCCGAAGAATTTGTGGGTAGACTTCACTGATCCCATCAATCCGGCGCAGGCCGGAATCCAGATGCGCCACACGATTGTCGACCGTCTGTCTTTCAATAGGTTATTGACATTTGTCATTCAAAGCTATCCACAAATTTTTCTGAAGATCCTGAACTATAAAGTCGAAAAAAAGAGCGTGATTAGTAAAATGTAAACAAAGAGTGGCGACATATTCAAAGAAAACAATACAGATTTACGAATCCACGCGGATCAAAACTTCCGCCAGCGCCTTGCGTTGGCTTTCGTCGGTCATAGGATAAGTCTCCAGCCACGTATCTCCCTTGAACCCTGGCTCGATCATTTGAATCTCTTCGATCTCCCAATACACTGTATCGGTATCTTGCTGCGCCACCGCTGTCGCCAGCAGGTAGATGTGTGTTTCGAGATTCGTCGGATTGCGCGCGAGGGATTCACGCAGATTGATCAGCGCCTGTTCATGCCTGCCCATGAAGTAGTATGCCCGCCCGAGGAGCAGATAATAGAGGTATCCGGCATTCTGGTTGAGGCGCAGGGCGTTACGCAGCTGGCCGATGCTGAGCTCAGGTCTGCCAAGGTAAGTATTTATGCCCCCCATGAGTGCGTAGGCATCGGCATAGGAGTGATCAACCTCCAACGCCCGCTGCAAATGCGCCAGTGCCACTTCGTGCTGCCTGTATTGCGCCGTGACATAGCCAAGGACCCAATGCACCTCGGAGATATCCTGATCGATCTGCGCACCGGTCTGCGCCATCTCTTGGGCTTGCCGCAGCGCCTTCTCTCCATCTTCGGTCCAATGGTTTCGGAAATCGGCAGCATAGCTCAAGGCCAGGCCGGCATAGGCGCGCGCAAAGTTCGGATCACGTTCGATGGCCTGCCGGTACCAGCGGCGCGCCGTCATATTGGCCTCGCGTTCGCGGAGCAACAATTCAGCCTGGCCGTTTAAGAAATCCTCGTAGGCCAGCAGGTTCGGTGTATAACGACTGGCCAGATGCTCCAGATCCGCCGTGGAGACTTCGAGGGCAAGTTGATCTACCACATCGCGGCTGATCGAGCGCTGAACCTGGAATATATCATGCAGTGCTCGTTCATAGCGCCGCGACCACAACTGCCGTTGAGACACCGTTTCCACCAGATGTATATGCGCGCTGATAAGCTCACCGACTTGTTGTACGTTGCCGTAGACCTGGTAACGGGCCGCAACCGGCACCGCGTCGCTGATTGATGGGCTAATGACTGTCAGGTCGGGCAGGCCGGAAAGGTCTGTAATCAGATCGGCGCGCATACCGCGGGCGAAGCGCCGCTCGCGTTCGTTCTCGGAAATAGCTTCGAATGGCATGATCGTCAGCGTTGCACCTTCGGGAACGGCGACTTCGACCACATCCAGCCCACTGTTGGCCGGAGACTGATCGTCGAAAAACAGATAACCGAGTACTACTGCAACCAAAACGATCGCCAACACTACGACCACCGGCATAAGGTAGCGATTTGTTTCCGGCAGGCCCTGTTTAGGTTGCTCCGTGAGGGCATCATCGGAACCGGTCCCGGTCTGCACATCCGCAAGCAGACAGTAGCCCCGTTTAGGTATCGTCTGGATGTAACGTGGATCGCGCGAACTATCACCCAACGCCTTGCGCAACTTTATGATTACCTGGGTAAGTGCGTCATCGCTCACCACGACATCCTTCCACACAGAGTCGAGCAGTTCCTGGCGAGTCACCGGCACGCCGGCCCGCTCAACCAGGAGTTTCAACACCAGTGCCGCCTTGGGTTCCAGGTGGATGACCGAATTGGCATCCCGAAGACGATTGAGATCTGAATGAAACCACCATGAGCCGACGCGTATGGGCGCCTTCCGGTCACCACTCAAATCCGGCATTGGGCCAATCCCGATCCGAATTCAAGCCAACTCTTAATGGTTTTGGCTGGCATAACCCTATATTTTCACTCGTGTTTTATTTTCTTAGGAAAAACTTAGTGCTTTCTGCAGGTTTTTTGTCGTCCGCGCTACGACGATTACAGCACACGCCAGCGGGCTTCACCACTGGCTGTTGAACATCATTCTTACGGAGGATCCGGACATGCCTAAATTCATGATCGAACGCGAGATCCCTGGCGTTGGCGATATGAGCCAGGAAGAGCGTCAAGGCGGCGCCCGCAAATCTAACGAGGTCATCGACAAGCTGGGCGAGAAAATACAATGGGTTCACAGTTATCTTACCCAAAACAAGTTCTATTGCGTCTATATCGCGCCAAATGCCGACGTGATACTGCAACATGCCGAACTGAGCGGTTTTCCGGCGGATCGGGTTGAAGAAATCAAAGGACTGCTGGATTCCACAACGGCGCAATAGCGTATCTCAAGCCATTACCGGAGCGTTTCGATGAGCAAAGTAGCTGTTGTCCAGAAATCACCCGTCGTATTGAACCGCGATGCCACCGTTGCCCGCGCCGTCGAACTGCTCGACCAGGCCGCCTCACAGGGCGCCGAGATGATCGTCTTCACCGAGGCGTTCATTCCCGGATACCCGGCGTGGATCTGGCGCCTGCGCCCCGGTAGCGATTGGGGTACAACCGAAGTGCTGCACAAGCGTCTGCTCGAAAATGCTGTCGATCTCGAAAGCAATCAGCTTGATCCCCTGTATCAAGCTGCTCGGAAGCATCAGGTGACTGTCGTGTGTGGCATGCACGAACGCGACCACCATTCCAGTCGTGCAACCCTCTACAACACCGTGGTGGTCATTGGCCCGGACGGTACACTGATGAACAGGCACCGCAAGCTCATGCCCACCAATCCGGAGCGCATGGTCTGGGGTGCGGGTGATGCCTCGGGTCTGCGCGTTATCAATACGCCGGTCGGTCGTATCGGCACCCTGATCTGCTGGGAAAACTACATGCCGCTAAGTCGATATGCATTGTACGCCCAGGGTATCGACATCTACATCGCTCCGACCTACGACAGCGGTGACGACTGGCTCAGCAGCATGCAGCACATTGCCCGTGAAGCCGGATGCTGGGTGATCAACAGCGGCAATTTACTGCATGCCACTGACATGCCGGACGACCTGGAAGAGCGCGCCACTCTCTATCCGGATGCCGGTGAATGGGTCAACAGCGGCGACTCGGCGATCATTGCGCCCGGCGGACAGTTGGTCGCCGGGCCGCTTCATAACGAGGAAGGTATTTTGTATACCGAAATCGATACCGAACGTACGGCCATGGCACGCAGAACATTGGATATAGTCGGTCACTATTCACGTCCGGATATCTTCACATTGCAGGTCAATACAAACACGTACGCCCCGATCAGCTTCTCGGAACACCCGGTATCAAGCACGGAAACACCACTATGACAACCTGGTACTGTCGATTACTGCTGAGCATGACGTTGTGCAGTACCGTACTGGCGCACCCACCCGCTCCGTTTCCGGAAAGCGAGGGTCTTGTCGTCAGAAAAATCTCTGAGCACATCTACATTGCACATGGACCACAGGAATTTCCGAATCCTCAAACCGCCGGCTTTATGAACAATCCCGGCTTCATCGTGACCCTTGATGGTGTGGTAGTGGTTGATCCCGGCAGCAGTGTACAGATAGGTCGCAGGCTGTTGAGCAGTATTCGCGGTATAACCGAGAAGCCGGTTGTTGCCGTTTTCAACACCCATGTGCACGGGGATCACTGGCTAGGCAATCAGGCGATACGTGAATCCTATCCGCACGCTCGCATCTACGCACATCAACGCATGCTGGAACACGTCGATGCAGGGGCCGGTGAGGAATGGATAGCCTTGTTCAGCCGATTAACTGAAGGCGCTACCGATGGGACCAACGTGACTGGGCCCGATATTGGCCTGCAGGGCGGCGAAGTGATACCTATCGGTGAACTTTCCTTCCATATCTACCACACAGGCAAAGCACATAGCGACAATGACATCATGATTGAGCTGACTGCTGACAGCGCATTATTCACTGGCGACATCGTGACCAACCAGCGTATTCAATCGGCAAGGCCTGCAGACAGCAATATCTTTGGGCAGATCCATGCCGTCGAGGTTGCCCTCGGGACGAACAGCCGCTGGTACCTTCCAGGACATGGGCAAAGTGGCGGGCGTGAAATTGTCGAACAGCAACTGCTGTTTCTGCAAAACCTGCTGGGCGCCGTGCAGCGCTACTACAACCAGGGCATGAACGATTACGAAATGGTCGAACCGATCAAGAAAGACCTGAGTGCTTACAATGACTGGTACAACTTCGATGAACTGGGACGGGTTATCGCCCACATTTACATTGAAGTGGAAGAAAAGTCGTTCGAATAATGCCGGCTACGGTCGCAACTGCAACCGCCGCGAATCTCTAAGCGACCCTAAAACGCTCCCTGTAAATACCTAACACACTAGTCTGATGGCACCAAAGAACGATATGCATGCCAACTTGCGTGCCCAACCAAAGGTAAGGCAATAAGCAACCCAACGAAATAGGTAATCAGCCCTAACCCTACAATCACTACAATCATAAATGCCCAGAGCATCATCGCTGGCATGTTTTGCAGAACGGATTTGACACTGAGGCGAATCGCGGTGAATCCGTCAATCTTGCGGTCGATAAGTATAGGCACCGTTATTACGCTGATCATATAGGCCCACCAGGCAAAGAAAAAACCGACCATAATGCTTGCTATGGTAAAGTTTCTTCCCTTTTCGGAAAGAAAAACATTACTGAAGAAATTGTCCAGCGGCGGCGAAAGACCCTCGTAGAGCAGGGAAAAAAGGACATAGTTCAAGGCTATCCATAGCTGCATCATGATGAAAAAACCTGCAGTGATCATGCTGATCTGGGTATGATTGCTTTTCCACGCCTCCAGTGCGTTACAGGTTTTAAGTGACTCCCCTTTTTCCAGGTGGGCACTCATCTGATATAGGCCGATACCCAGGAATGGAGCAACCAGAAAAAAACCGGCAACGAGAAATGGCAACAGAAACATGCTGTCTGTTGAAAACAGCACAAATGTGAGCAGACCGCTGATCAGTACAATAACGGCACCATAGGTAAGACTGTATCGTGCGGCGTCAATCATATCCCTCCAACCTTTCGCCAACCACATGAAAGGTTCGGTAAATTTTATTTTATTGACAACGAGTTCGTGCCACCGGGTGCTGCCTGTATTTGCTGTGGTCTCCATCTTCTAGCCTCCGAGAAAAACGCTAATGCTTAAGTTTTTATTAAATTCAGGCATCAACAACGTGCCTAAAAAGCCTACAAGGCTTAACATTAGTAATTGATTATGCTGGCCCGCAAAAAAACCACCTGACTGAATGGTATTTGACGAAGCTATTATCTTTATTGGTCGTGCGTCTAGTTTAGCTTGTTGTTTGTAGGTTGTGTAATTAAATCTCGACAAGGGTGATTTTCAGCTGGCTGCCCTGAATATAACCAATCGATTATTACCTTTTAACAAGAGACAGATATGAGACAATCTTGTTGTACAAAACGTCTAAGGCTCAGCAGCCATCCACACTCCACTCGCCGACTGACCCCGTATCCATATGGGATTCATTGTAGGATTCATTCCAACATTGCCCTGACAACACCATTCCACCCCAACGCCAGATTGGAACGGTTATACCCACCTCCCCCCAGTGCAATCATACGACCGTTACAGAATTCATCGGCTAGTCTACTCAGCCGGCCCGCGGCATATTCATGCGCGGCAGGAGTAAACTCCATATGCGTGATCGGGTCACCCTGGATGCTGTCGGCGCCCGCCTGAAGTATGATCAATTCCGGTTTCCCCTGTCGAATAAACGCCTCAACCGACGGCCAAACACGATGAAAATGGGCGTCATTGGCCAACGGCGGTAAGGGTACGTTCAATTTTTTGCCTTTGGCTTCTCCCTTGCCGGTCTCTTCCACCGCTCCAGTGCCTGGATAGAGATATCGGCCATCTTCATGGATATCGGCAAAGATCAAATCGGGGTCTGATTCAAAGGCGTAAAACACGCCATCGCCATGATGGGCATCGATATCGATATAGGCGATACGACGAATGCCGTGCTTGAGCCTCAGATTTTCGATCATCACCCCGGCATCGTTGAAGACACAGAAACCGGCTGCCGAATCCCGCCGGGCGTGGTGCAGGCCTGCGATGGGAACAAACACCTTTGGGTGTCTCCCGGAAAGGATGGCTTGCATACCATCCAATACTGAACCAACCACGGTACAGGCGGCCTCATACACACCTTCAAAGGCAGGGGTGTCACCGGCATCGAGGTAGCCGTGACCGCTCTCCGACTGGATCTTGACCCGATTGATATAGGCCTGGGTATGGAATGGGAGTAACACCTGCTCACTGCACAGTTGTGGCGTAGCGATAGATACCTGTTTGTCTAATCCCTGCTTGAGCGTCTCTTTCCAGAAGGCCTGAATACGGTCGGGCCCGAAGGGATGCCCGTCACCAAAACCATAGCGGCCCAGGGTCTCACCGAAATAGATAGTGACCGGTTTATCGCTCATAGAAACCACCCACTTTGATATTCAGCCCCCTGTGACGGTCGTCTATTTCAAGTATAGGCAAGATAACAAACGACAGGCACAAGCAATGGATGAATTGAAATAACGCATAAATAGTCTTTCGATGCAGATATATTATATAAATGGGCAACCAACGGAAGCACACCCTCTGTTACATAACATCAGCTTATGCCCAACAACATTGTTTGTTTATCTGTTCAGCATGGCTCGCAATTCAATCAACACCACCACCCCCAAGACAATCAATTGCAGCGTCATGATAACAACCATCCACAGCGGCATGCTCAAACCGAGAAACTGCCATTGAATATCACCACAGAAACCTGTCGGCTGGAACACCGCTGGCAGCCATCGATCCAGCTTGAACCAAGCCGGGAACTTGGCATTGACATCACAGCTCAGCGAAGGTTGAACGATACCCAGTTGCAACCCGGACAGTTCCAGTGCCAGATAGAGACACCAGCCCGCCGCCACACCCCAGCCGATATAGCCGATCCATCTGGCGATCGAAGAAGTGGGGGCACTCATACCGATAAACGCCGAGACGAAGACCCCCATCACCGCAGCCCGTTGATAGATGCAGAGGACACAGGGATCGAGCTCCAGGCCATATTGAAAATAGAGTGCCGCAGCCTCCAGGATAAGTGCGCTCGCTGCCAGTAACAGCCATGGCAGGCGTTTTTGAATGAACAACATAAATTTTTTTTAAATTAATGTCTGGGAATCCTATAGTAGCCCATCCATGCCACTATCCAAATAATATCCCGCTAATCAGCCATTGATCATTTTCAATGCCGGACAGATCGGATGGGCAGTATGCTGATCGTCATATGAAAATTGCAGTAACCAGTCAGAATTTCCGCACCATCACTCAACATGCCGGCAAGACAAGGCGCTTCCTGATCTATGAACAGGACCCAGAAACAGGCCAGGCCCATGAACTGGCCCGCCTCAATCTGCCGAAGCAGATGTCGATGCATGAGTTCAGGGGGGATGACCATCCAATCTTTAAGATGGATTACCTGATAACCGGCGGCAGTGGACTGGGATTTGTCCGACGTATGAGGGGTGCTGGTGTCGCAGTCATTGTTACCAGCGAACAAGACCCTTACATGGACACCGCCCGTTTGCCAAGTTAAGTGCTGAAAAATGCAGGATCATTGCAGTCTTACATCCGGCCTATTTATGAAAATACCGTCTTCTGGCCTCTATGACATTCGCCGACAAGGTCCCTATCTCCGACACGAGCTTAAAGCTCAGAGGGTCTACCGGGTTTAACTTGTCGCGGTCTGACCTGTTTTGCCATTACTTTACTTGTGCAATCATCGAGCTGCTCTCTAGATAGCTCGTT
>QBVD01000086.1 GCA_003058525.1 gamma proteobacterium symbiont of Ctena orbiculata
ATTGGATTAATGTTAACAGGCCCTAAGGCTCTTGGCATGTAGATCACGTATCTTTTTTGCCTCCTGTTGCCGGTCCATCAGATTATAAAACCTATCCACCAGTTCCCTGACTGCCGCTTCGCCGCCGATTCTCTCATAGGGCGTTTGATCTTGACTCATCGACTCTAACCTTAAAAAAACTGCATTTATTAGTGGTGTATCCAATAAACAGATAGGATATAAATAGAGTCTAACCGGGCACGCTGAGAGAATTCAAGAATCTCCACGGACAATAGCTACGCGACAGTTGAACAGAGCAGACTGGAGAACGCCACTCGATAGCCTGTCCTGATGCCAATCATGCGGATTAAAGCCAGAGAACAACACCTGAAATGAGCGAAACCAGCCTGTATGCAGAGCGGCCAGCAATCGGTGTCAGCGCCTGCCTGCTTGGGCACAATGTTCGCTATGATGGAGGGCATAAGCGGGATAGATACATCGTCGAAAAACTGGGAAAACATATGGAGTTTCTACCCATCTGCCCGGAAGCCGCAATCGGGCTCGGCGTCCCTCGTCCCACCATACATCTGGTCGGTGATATTCAGCACCCTCGCCTTGTCGGAGTCTCCGATCCCAACCGGGATGTCACTGACAAGATGAAACAATTTGCCCTCAAACAGGCTCAAGAACTGAACCACATCAGTGGTTATATATTGAAAAAGAACTCTCCCAGCTGTGGTATGGAGAGGGTGAAGGTGTACACTGATACCGGACAGCAATGCATAAGGAAAGGTACTGGTGTTTTTGCCGGAGTACTGATGCAACAACATCCTCTGCTTCCGATTGAGGAGGAGGGCCGTCTCAACGACAGCGTACTGAAAGAAAATTTCGTCAATCGTGTCTACGTCTATCACCGCTGGAGAAAGCTACTGTCTACACAGTTGACGCCCGCAAGCCTGATCACTTTCCACACTGAGCATAAATATCTGGTTATGGCTCACTCTCAGGCAGCCTATCAACGTCTTGGCAAACTCGTTGCCAATCTGCCTAAAAAGAGATTCGCTACGATTACCGATGATTATATTCAAGAGTTGATGAATACGCTGAAGCGTCGTGTCACCAGAAAAAGACACGTCAATGTACTGCAACATATCATGGGCTATCTGAAAGAGTGTATCAGTCGCGATGACAAAGCTGAATTATCGGCCAGCATCGAGTCCTACCGACGGGGCGAAACACCTCTCATCGTACCGATCACCTTGCTCAGGCACTACTTCAGGCTCCATCCTGACAGTTACATGTCAAAACAGGTCTATCTTCAGCCACACCCGGATTCCTTGGGACTCAGAAATAGCATTTGAAACAACCCGGAGTATCTGAATGTAATCATGATGGTCCGATGCATTCCCAGAATATGTTCCCGGCACATTTCCCTTTAAACGGACTGAATTTCAATGAGAGTTCTTTTACAGGACTTCTCCGGATCCTGGAATGACCGATGCCATTTCAGGTTAGTTCACCAGACTCGACCTCTTGCACAAACAGCCTTGAATCCGCCTCTCTCAGACGTCTGCATACTTCGCGGCCCAGGTTCATATAGATCAATGTATACTGATCTGAATCCGTATTATAAAGTTCTGCCAATTGTGCTGCCGTCACCTGTATCGCGCTGCTGTCCACCAGCGCCACAACCTCTGCACTGCGTGGCTTGCAATCCATCAGCGCCATTTCGCCGAAGCAGTCCCCCTCACGCAGTTCTCTCAGTTTGTAGCAGTTTCCATTCCAGTAACGATAGACTGCCACCTCTCCCTGTTCGATGATATATATGGAATTATCCAGATCACCTTCACGGAAAAAATAACCACCTTTAATCACCTCAACACTCTTAGCCTTGTCGAGTATCGAATTGAGTGTTGCTTCACTTACACCACCAAATATCGGCATCTCCTGCAGGATTCGCAATTTATCAGGCAACATTCTTTACCCTCCCGCATCCGTTGTCATGTCCTCGTAAGAAAGGATTAGCACACAATAGCCAACTGATCTACGTAATCTGAACATCGTTAGTATGATGATAAAGAGTAGTCGATATAGTGGGCGTCGGTTCAAAACAGCGACTAATAAACTAAAATCAATAAAAAAATGCGCTGTAACCACCGGTTATTGATTGATGCTTCTTGACTCGGTCCACTGCTTTTGCAATTTAGTATTCAGCCAGACAGCCTCCAGGTAGGGAACGACACCATGAATGACACATTTGGTCTTGTTATTATCGGAGATGAAATACTTATTGGTAGTAGAGAGGACAGTCATCTCGCTCATTTCAAGCAACTGCTACAGCATAAAGGTCTGCGCTTAAGCCGATGCTGGTTGCTGCCGGATGAGGAAACCAGCCTGATCGATCATTTGAGTTTTTCCATGGCCCAGGCTGATCCTGTATTCGTCTGTGGTGGTATCGGTGCCACGCCGGATGATCTGACCCGGGCCTGTGCCGCCGCAGCTGCCGATGTCCCACTGGCACTTCACCCTGAGGCAGTCGCGTTGATTGAGGAGCGCTATGGAATGGAAGCCCGTCCAAACCGCATACAGATGGCGAATCTACCGCACGGTGCAAAGCTCATCCCCAATCCCTACAACCAGATCCCGGGCTTTTCTCTCAATCAGCACTATTTTTTACCTGGGTTTCCGCAGATGGCCTGGCCAATGGCCGAGTGGATATTGGATGAATACTATCCCGCAACAAATCTCACACTGAATGAACGCTCACTGCAAGTCCTCGACACACCTGAGAGTGCGCTTGTTGAAATAATGATGCGTTTCAATGAAGGTTTTCCCGGAATCAAACTCTTCAGCCTCCCAGTACTCGGTGAAAATGGATACGTTGAACTCGGTATTCGCGGCAGGGGCGATTTAGGACAGGCTTTTATGGGCCTGCAAGAGAGCTTGCGGGCCAAGCAGATCCCTTTTCGCTGATAGGGTGTAATGCAACTTCACCACCAAACGCTCATATTAACGAGGCTAAGGCTTGGGTTACCTCGTCACTATGAACATTTGGATCAACCTTACGGAATATTTTGGCGATACAACCGGTTGGATCAATAATTACCGTATGACGCTTGGCCAGTTTTACTGGTCCCAATTTAAAGAGTGCGCCATAGCTGGCAGCAACTTCTCCTGTGTCGTCCGACAGCAGAGGGAAAGCGATTTTGAATTTATCTGAAAACCGCAAATGGCTTGCCACGCCATCCGTACTGATCCCCAATAAATCGACACCCATTTGATTCAACCGGGCCAACTCATCTTGAAATGCACAGGCCTCCTTGCTGCAGCCGGGTGTATCATCTTTAGGGTAGAAATAGAGTACCAACCAACGTCCGCGATAATCGTCCAGACTATGCAATTTTCCATTCTGATCGGACAAACTGAAGCCTGGTGCGGGTTGATCTACCCTGGCTTGGCAGATTGCCCGACTGAGCGAGAATACACCCACTGCAAATGGCAGCTGTGAATACCGAGTGAACATGATGGCAGCTCTCTAGGTTCAATCAGAGATCAAATCAGATCAATTACCTTAATAAGTTTACGGCATATCAGACAGCATTTTTATGTAGTGGATTGCTACAAACTATATATACTGCACTGCCTGTAAATCAGATCATACGTGATCCCTTTCACCGATTCGAGTCGCTTGCCTCGGGTGGTTTTTATCCATTTCATATTTATTTACACGGCAAGAACAAATCTCTATTAAAATGAAAAGATCACACAGCTTAAAAATCAGGGAGCGGCATCATGAAGGTTGCACTACTGGGCGGCACTGGTTTTGTCGGACACTACTTGACAGAGAAATTACTGCAGCATGGTCACATGCCCAGGCTGCTGGTCAGAGAGGGCTCACCACATTTTTCTAAGCAAACTCAGCCTTTTGAGTGGGTACGCGGTGATCTCGAGGACAATAAAACACTCCGTCGTCTACTCACCGGGGTTGATGCCGTAATCTACAATATCGGTATTCTCAGAGAAAATCCCTCGAAGGGAATAACATTCGAAAAACTCCAATATGAGTGGGTTGTCAAGACTGCCGAGCTGGCGAACGATCAGCAAGTGAAACGTTTTATACTGATGAGCGCCAATGGCGTCGAACTCGGCTTGACACCCTATCAGAAGACAAAATTGGCAGCGGAAAAGCATCTTCCCGGCAGCGGTCTTGATTGGACTGTTTTTCGTCCTTCCGTAATCTTCGGGAATCCTTACGGAAAATTAGAATTCGTCACTATGCTGAAGCGGGACATCATAGACTCTCCCCTACCCGCGCCACTTTTTTATGAAGGCCTGCTACCGTCCAATCCCGGCGGTTTTCAGCTGTCTCCAGTGCATGTCGAGGATGTCGCCGAGTGCTTTGTGTCATGCCTAGATAAGCCTGAGACTTTCAGCGATATCTATACCCTGGGAGGTCCACAGAACCTGACCTGGAAAGAGATACTGACCATCATTGCCGACACCCTCGGAAGAAGGAAACTTATGTTGCCAGTACCTGCTTTTGCACCCACCTTGGCGGCAACAGCACTCGATAGATTTCCATGGTTTCCAATCAGTCGCGACCAGATTCGCATGCTATTGAAAGGGAATATCTGCAGTGGCGAGAGAATCTTCAATCTCTGTGATATACAGCCTCATAGTTTTGACAAAGAGACCCTGAACTATATCGCTGCCCAACCCGGTGAAGGATAGATAGAGCGAAATCAGGGTTAATCACTCTATGAAGAGGCTTCGCGGTTTGACGGATTGAATATTTTCAATATCAGATAACCGATGACCGCGGAGAGACCGGAACCAAGCAATATGCCGAGCCGGTCACCCATGATAATGCTGCTTGTTCCACCCTGTTCAAATGCCAGCGAAGCGATAAAGAGGCTCATGGTGAAACCGATTCCGCACAAAATTGTGGTGGCATAAAAACCCGACCAGCTGGCCCCGTTCGGCAGTTTGGCAAAGCCAAGCACGATGGCAACACCGCAAAAAAGCATGATACCAATCTGCTTGCCAACAAAGAGTCCTGCCGCAATGCCCAAGGGTATGGGTTCCAACAGAGCATCAAAGGTCAAACCTGACAAAGAAACACCTGCATTGGCAAATGCAAACAGGGGTACAATCAATATTGCCACCCATTGATGCAGCCCATGCTCCACCTCACGGAGAGGTGAGCGATCGCTGTTTTTGGGATCTTTGATAGGAATCATGAGTCCGAGAATCACACCGGCCAGGGTGGCATGTACACCCGATTTCAATACCGCCACCCAGAGAATCACACCGACCATCACATAGGCTGAGACCCGGGACACATGCAGCATATTCAGGACAAAGAGGACGACGATCGCCGCCACGGCGATAATCAGACTGGCAAGCGAGAGGTCTGCAGTGTAAAAAATAGCGATGATGATAATTGCACCCAGGTCATCAAAAATCGCCAGCGCCATTAAAAAGACCCGAAGTGAGACAGGTACACGTTTCCCCAATAGAGATATGATTCCAAGGGCGAAGGCTATATCCGTAGCTGCGGGTATTGCCCAGCCATTCAACGCTACCGGATCACTCTGATTCAGCCAGAAATAGATGGCAGCCGGGACCAGCATGCCGCCGATAGCACCCAATCCGGGTAGAATGATCTGATCGAGACGGGAGAGTTCACCTTCAAGAAACTCGCGCTTCACTTCGAGTCCGATCAACATGAAGAATACCGCCATCAAACCGTCGTTGATCCATAACAACAGCGGTTTTGCAAGTTGCAGCTCACCGATACGAATCTCAACCGGTGTATCCAGTAACGCATCATAGAACCAACTCAAAGGCGAGTTCTCGAGTATCATCGCCAAGATAGCGGCGAATATCAGAAGGATTCCGCTGGAGGAATCCTGGCGCATGAAATCCTGTAGCCACTTTGATATTTCCGATGAATACTCTCTCTCTTTTTCCATATACCGTCGCTTCCCCTAGGATGTAGATTCCTGCAAAACCCTGATTTCAGCTTGTGAAAAACAAGATTGTCAAACAAACAGACAATATATCTCTCACGATTAAATTATCAGCCGCATGACGCTATACCAAGTCAACATCCGCTGATTCATCCATTTATATTATCACTACTCCAGCTTAAAATGATCTACATCTCATAGGTGTTTATGTCGCTTTGAGTGGCGATAGTTTTCAATAGCAACGAATGATGCGTCCCGCTGAACCAAGCACACTTCACACATTCACTGTCATGCAAAAAAAAGGGGTGCCTGGCGGCACCCCTAAGAAACCGGTAGAGACTACCGGCGGAGGATCATACTGTTGCGACTGTCAGGAACGCTCATCCAGCCACTTGCCGATTGCCGGCGGCACCTGCTTTTGCGCCTTTCCACTGACATAGATACCGATGTGGCCACCCGGGAAGGAGAGCTCGGTGTAGTCCTTGCTGCCGGTCAGGTTGCGCAGTGCACGGGAGGAATCGGGCGGCACCAGGTGGTCCTGTTCGGCATAGATATTGAGTACGGGACAGGTAACGTTCTTCAAATCTATCGGGCGGTCACCGATTGTCACACCGCCCTCAAGAAAACCGTTCTTCTGATAAAAATCCTTCACGAATTGCCTGAAAGTCTCGCCCGCCTGATCCGGGCTGTCGAAGATCCATTTCTCCATGCGCAGAAAGTTCTTCAGCTTATCCTCGTCCTCCAACACATCCACCATACTCAGATATTTCTGACCGGTGAGGCTGAAAGGCTTGAGTGAGAGAAAAGTCCAGTTCAGGAGTTCACCCGGCACATTGCCCAGGGTGTCGATCAACAGATCCACATCCATTTCCTGAACCCACGCGGAGAGCATATTGTCAGGGGTCTGAAAATCGACCGGTGTGACCATGGTGATCAGATTTTTGACTTTGTCTGGATGCAGTGAAGTGTAACAGAGGCTGAAAGCGCCACCCTGACAGATCCCCAGAATATTGATCTTATCGAGTTTATGGCGTTTGCGGATCACATCCACACAGCGGTCCAAATAACCGTTGATATAGTCATCCATGGTCATCGCCCGATCCGCCTCATCGGGATATCCCCAATCTATCAGGTAGACATCCTGTCCCGCCGCAAGGAGATTGCGCACGGTCGAACGATTCTCCTGAATATCCGTCATATAGGGGCGGTTAACCAATGCATAGACAATCAATGTCGGTACGGAGCTCTGTACCACATCGGCGGGCGACTCATAGCGATAGAGCCGTAATTTATCTTCCCGGTAGACCTCTACTTTGGGTGTAACACCCGTATCGATCTTCTCGGAATTCAAAAGATTCTCGACCCCTTTACCCAGCTTGCGGCTGTAGTCATACATCTCTTCGGCCAGCTGATCGGGGCGTATGTTAAATGGTTGCACGTCTAATCTCCTCAAGTCCTAGATCTGCTCGCTACAGCATTTCAGCAAACAGGCCATTTGTTCATTTCACACGGGTGAATCCACTAACGCATGTCACTGCAGTCAGCCTAGCTTTTCTTGGCAGCCGCCTTCTTTTTCGCAACAGCCTTTTTCTTCGGCGTGGAGCTCCTCTTGGTCGGCGCCGCACGCGTTTGTTGCTTGTCAGAGGCACGACTACGCAATTCGAGCATCTGCTCTTTCAACAGTTCGATCTCGGCATGCATTGCCTTACTTTCACGGCGTGATTCCTGGAGTCTGTCCTGCAGGGTTCGCAGCTCTCTGCGGGTTGGCATATTCATACCACCCAGTGCCTCATCCACCAGCTGTCCAAGCTTATGCTTCAGCGCCATCAGGCTGTTGACCAGGCGACCGTGAATTTTGGCGTATTCAGGCGTCATCACCTGTTCACCATAGACCTCCTCACTGCTTCCAACCCAGAGATCATAGAGTCCACGCGCACTATCCACCTGATTGCCTTCATCGATCAACGCCTCGATCTTCTCTTTCAATCTGTTGGCCGAAAGCAGGCCCAGGTTGGAAAAGAACCCCATGTACTCACCCAGGCAACGCTGGTATTCAACCACTCGCTGTGTCAGTTGCTTATACTGTCTCTCCTCTTCACGGGTGTAGCCGAGACCGGGAGCGCTGAGAAAGCGGTCCAGATCACCCGTATGAGGCATATTGCGCAGTAGGTCACCGGGCATCAGTGACAGTGAGGAGATCATGCGCTGCCAGTTGTCCATCGGCATTTCCCAGAACGCCATCATCTTATGCAGCGCGTCGTCACCTGCAGACTCGGTATTCCCGAAAATGCCCTCCATGTTTCCGCTAAACAGCTTCTGCAGGTCGGCGACCGTACGATTGGCCGCATCCATCCAGTTATTACTCTGACCGGCATTCTTGTAATAGCCCTCTGCCATTCGGAAATAACTTTGGGTCTGTTCCATCATCTTGCTCATGAAATCACGGGTCATATCATTAGCCCCGGGTGACAGGCCCTGCCACCAATGCTCCATGGCGCTCTCCAGGGGCGATTTTGCCGGCTGCTTCATGCCCATTGCCTGACGGCTCATATCGGTCCAGGTTTCCCAGTATTTCTGCTGGGTCTTCATCCAGTCCTCGTTCCAGAATGCAGATTCACTCATGGTCTAGTCCCGTGTTTGCGACGCAGTGTCGATTAATATCATTGATTGAATGTGTCGAAGTATGGCCCGGTTGAATCCAGATAGCCGAACGGCCATCCCAGACATAAAAAAACCTAAACTCAACACTCATGCCTAAATAAGCTAGCAATAAAATTTGTGCGCTGCAACATTTTTTGCTACAACTTAGGCAGCATTCAGCATTCAGATACCCAGAAAGCTGATGTGAAACGCCATTCGGTGTCCGTTTTGAGCGTTATGACGGGCCATTCAATAAACATAAAACATGAGGATTACCCAACGTGAGTGAGAATATCGTCATCGTCGGCGCAGCCCGAAGCGCCATCGGTTCGTTTGGTGGCAGCCTGGCTGGTATTCCTGGCCATCAGCTGGGAGCATCTATCATCAAGGGCCTGCTAGAGCGTACCGGTGTCGGGCCGGAACAGGTGGATGAAGTGATTCTTGGCCAGGTCCTGACCGCAGGAACCGGCCAGAATCCCGCACGCCAGGCGGCTATCGCAGCCGGATTACCCGTTGAAACATCGTCCCTGACCATCAACAAAGTCTGTGGCAGCGGCCTAAAAGCTGTACATTTAGCTATGCAGGCCGTGGCTTGCGGTGATGCCGAAATCGTCATTGCCGGGGGTCAGGAAAACATGAGCATGGCGCCCCATCTACTGCCCAATTCACGCAATGGCAGTAAAATGGGCGATTGGAAAATGATCGACAGCATGATCGTCGATGGCCTTTGGGATGCATTCAATAACTATCACATGGGCACCACAGCCGAGAATATCGCAGGTAAATTCAATCTCAGCCGTGAAGATCAGGATGCCTTTGCCGCCGCATCGCAACAGAAGGCGGAGGCGGCACTGAATGAGCGTGTATTCGCTGATGAGATCATTCCTATCGAAATCCCACAACGCCGAGGGGATCCCATCGTCTTTGATCGTGATGAGTTTCCGCGTCCGGGCACTACGGCCGAGTCTCTCGGCAAACTGCGCCCTGCCTTTTCCAAGGAAGGAAGCGTCACTGCAGGTAACGCCTCGGGAATCAACGATGGGGCTGCTGCTGTCATGGTGATGACCGAGTCCAAGGCAAAAGCGCTGGGGCTCACACCGATGGTACGGGTCGTCGCCTTTGCATCGGCCGGTGTTGATCCCTCAATCATGGGCACCGGTCCCATTCCCGCCTCTACCAAGTGTCTGGACAAGGCAGGGTGGAAGGTCGATGACCTTGATAGGATCGAGGCAAACGAAGCCTTTGCGGCCCAGGCCATGTGTGTAAATCAGGAGATGGGCTGGGATAGCTCGAAGGTGAACGTCCACGGAGGTGCCATTGCCTTGGGACACCCGATTGGGGCATCCGGCTGCCGTGTGTTGGTCACCCTGTTGCATGAGATGAAACGCAGCGGCTCCCAGAAAGGCCTCGCAACCTTATGTATCGGGGGCGGCCAGGGTGTCGCCATGGCGGTCGAAAAAGTCTGAAACAAGCCTGAAAATGCTGGTTACTGCTGAAAAAAGCGGTTTTTACCTGCAGATGGGTTGGGTATGGCGGGACCATGCCCAACCCATCATCAGTTCCGGTACCCCAGTCCCGATAGCCTGAAAAAATGGTTTTGCCGCTGATTTCCACACTATCAGTACCTCATTTAATATTCTCAGTGCCTTGTTTGAGGTAAACTGGTCGTCAACGATATCCAGGAACAGTTGCAGGGTCATGTCTGAGCGCATCATAAAGAAATATCCCAACCGTCGGTTGTACGATACTGAACAAAGCAAATACATCACATTGACGCAGCTCCGCCAACTGATCATCAGCGGTGAATCGATCAAAGTCGTGGATTCCACCTCCGAGGAGGACATAACACGCAATATCCTGCTACAGATAATCCTGGAGACGGAATCTGGCGGTCAACCCCTATTCACCGCCAACATGCTTTCCCAGATCATCCGTTTCTATGGCGGCACCCTGCAAGGGATTTTCGGCAACTATTTGGAGCAGAGCCTTGGGCTCTTTACAGCGCAGCAGGAGCAGCTAAAAAAGAATCTGGGCGAAGACCCGTTTACTGCGATGACAAATCTGGCCCAGAGCAATATGAAAATGTGGACCGATTTGCAGAAAGATTTTTTGACAGCCGCAGGTTTTCCCAACACAAAAAAAGAAGATTCCTAGTATCCCCCCCTTAAATTACACCATAACTTCTTGATATTAATAGTATTAATCAAGATCCTCATAGGCATACCCAAGAAATCGCATGAAAAACAGAAAATTTGTGCGGTGCACAATTTTCTCTTGACAGCCGCTTTCCAGTGGACTATGCTGCACTGCAACAATGCTGCAATGCACAACCAACAGGAGCGTATATCATGGCTAAAGCGAAAGAGAACATCGAGATGATTAGTGATTTCAACACTGCCGGTTACGAGAGTTTCCGTCAACTGAGCGACATCAGCCTGAAGGCTTGGAATCAGGTTATGGATGCTCAGATGAACACCCTGAACACCCTCATGAACACCAGCATGGAACAACTGAAGCTTGTTTCCGAAGCCAAAGACTACCAAGAGGTCGTCCGTGGTCAGATGGATCTTTCCCGTAAACTGGGTGAAGACCTGATGAGCAAGACCCGCGAGGCTGTCGAGCTGAGCCAGAAGACCGGCGAAGAGGTCCGCGGCTGGTATGAGAGCAACCTGGCAACCGCAAACGAAAAGATCAGCAAAGTCGCTGAGAAGGCCGCTTAAACGCGCCATTGCTTGATTGACCTATCGATAACCGGCGGCCCTGCCGCCGGTTTTTCATTAACCTGAATCTGTAGCTTGATCGGTGATGAAGCATGCAGGCACCCGATTCGACTACAGGGATAATGTTGCAGGAAGAACGGCTTAATCAGATTGAATTGGGTATTTTTTGCCAGAGCGGTCAATTAGTTGAATAACGCTAACTGGTCACTCTAGAGATTTAGGCTACCAGACATTGAGGAAGTATAAGAATGAGCTGTAAAGATAAACTCGCTGTAGTCACTGGTGGTATGGGCGGTATCGGTACCGCGATCTGTTTACGTCTCGCCCGGGAAGGGGCAAAAGTCGTCGCCACCTGCCATCCATCGGAAGTGGACCAGGTGGATAGCTGGGTAGAGAAACAGAAGGATCAGGGTGCGGAAGTTGATGTTATTGCTGGAGATGTTTCCACCTCTGAGGGCGGGTCCGCTTTGATGAGTGAGATTGTCGAAAAATACGGTTCGGTGGATATCCTGGTCAACTGTGCCGGTATCACCCGGGATTCGACCATGAAAAAGATGACCTCTGAGCAGTGGGATGCAGTCATCGATACCAATTTGAGCAGTGCCTTCTATGTTACCAGTCCAGTCTGGAACGGCATGATCGAACGTGGATTCGGCCGGGTCATCAATATCTCTTCGGTGAACGGTCAGAGGGGACAATTCGGTCAAGCCAACTACTCTGCCGCCAAGGCGGGTATGCATGGTTTTACCATGGCACTGGCCTACGAAGGTGCAGCAAAGGGTGTGACGATCAATACAATTTCACCCGGCTATATCGAAACCGCGATGACCGCAGCAATGCGGGATGACGTTCGCGACGCCATAATCAGTGGTATACCCATGCGGCGCATGGGGCAGCCAGAGGAGATTGCTCATGCCGTGGCCTTCCTGGCAGACGACTCGAGTACCTATATCACTGGCGCCAATCTGCCTGTCAATGGTGGCCTGTTTATCCATTAATCATATCACTTCTCCCTCAAGTGATCTTTCCTACCCGGCATCCCCTGCCGGGTTTTTTTTAGCAACAGGTAACAGTGCATCCGACAGTTTTAATCGGAAGCGGTAACCCGCCGGAATATTTGAGAAATCAGGTGGAAGGATTGGTCTCGTCTGAATCGTTAGCCGTTTTTGACGTTTAGCATTAACGACCGGCACACCAAGTTGCTCGTCATGCCATGAGGGAAGTCCGGTTTCAAGTGATCGGATGACATCAAAATAGGTCCAAGCGTGCTCAAAACCCGATATCGTAGGGATCACTATCAAATGGATCAGGCCATGCAGGATCTTCAGGCCATGTATTCAGCTGTTCTCGTAGTTTCAACATGCCGCAACTCCGCGATTAACCTCTTACTAAAAATATATGCAATAAAACTGCCAACATAGTAATCCTTTGATTTATTGCTTGCTTATACGAGATTGCTGAAAATTTTCTAAGTGCTTTGTAAAGAAAATCGACGGTGATGCCATTAATAAAATCGTAGATTCGTTAATATTCAACAAAATTTCGCTATCTTATTGATTGAAATACAATCCGATTTTGATCAGACCTGTCAAACTAACCGACACCTTATGTGGCTACAAGATGTTGGATTTCTGGAATAAAACGAGCGAAGGATCGGTGAGTGGCTATGCAAAAGTTCCTGTTTGGATTGGCGATAACCGCACTCTTGTTGGGTCTGCTTTGGCCATGGATCGATAAAATCCCTTTTGGACGATTACCGGGTGATATTGTGGTGGAGCGGGAAAACTTTCGTTTCCACCTCCCCTTAACCAGCATGCTGCTGGTAAGCGCACTGATCACTCTCATTTTATGGCTGATTCGCCGCTAGGGTTTTTCACGCCCAATTGCCTGTCAACAGCAAAAACTCTGGCTATTCACAGGCACTGAAGTAGTCAGAGTCATCGACCAGTGCATCACGACATTGCGCGCTCGCATAGGTGAATCCGCCTGGAACACTGTGCATGTCCTGCTGCTCCATTGAGATCAGCTGGCTCGCTGCATTACAGGCCTCTCTTGATGCGCATTGATTATCACCGCCACATACCCTGTTACGCAGTTTTTCACAGGGTGTCTCATGCCCGGGCGAACGTCTATCGCAGGCCTGAAAAAAGGTCTCATTTCCCAATGCCTCAAGGCAGTGTGTGGAGCTTTCAAGAATAACGCCTGACCAACTGCTGCTCAGCTCACTACTCTCCATCGCAAGCAATTGGCGCGCCGGATCGCAGGCGGGCTTGGAATCGCATTCATTATGCATACCGCAAACTTTTTTCACCAACTGCATACATGCAGCATTCAGGCGATCTCGCTCCTGTTCCCGCTGAGCATCGATAATGACACGGTCTTTGACGACAACACCATCGCGTACAATGATTACTGCCCCGTTGTCGAGTTTGTGTACTCCATCCCATAGTGGGGTGGTCTCTCCCCCAGCGGTGCGGGACACCTTATTGGTATCCGAATCGATGGAAATATGGCTGCCATCCTGTAGTTGACCTTGCCACGATGAGGTATCGGCAAATACCGCAAGAGGCAATATGCAAAATACTGTGATGATGTGGCGTAACTGCATGCTACTCACCCTTCGCAATTCATCTATTTCAGCATCAGAATATCATAATTTTTCCCTTAAGCTGAGTGGTTCGAGCAATCCCCCATTAGCCCCTTCGCCAGGCATGGTATTGCTCCACCCATGACAAAACCTTTTCCGGCTTATGGGCGCGTTTCCAGGCTCCGGCGGCATATTTGTTGGCCTCGAACAGCGTCGGGTAGATATGAATCGTGCCGAGTATCTTGTTCAAGCCAAAGCCGTGCTTCATGGCTGCAGTGAATTCTCCGATCAATTCACCTGCATTCTCGCCCACGATAGTTGCCCCAAGCACCCGGTCCTTACCGGGTGGCGTCAGTACCTTCACCATACCGTGGGTCTCACCTTCCGCAATCGCCCGATCCAATTCGGAAAGATCGAATTTCGTTACCTCGTACTCGATACCCTCCTGATTCGCCTCTTGCTCATTGAGCCCCACTCGCGCCACCTCCGGATCGGTAAAGGTCGCGAACGGGATCACCGAGTAGTCCACCTTAAAGCGACGAAATATCCCAAACAGGCTGTTCACCGCCGCGTACCAAGCCTGATGGCCGGCGGTATGGGTGAACTGGTATGGACCCGCCACATCGCCACAGGCATAGATAGTTGGAATGGATGTCTGGAGGTACTCATCGGTCTCAATGGTACCGTTCGGGTTGAGTGCCACATTCAACTCCTCAAGGCCGAATCCGCTGGTATTGGGTTTCCGGCCAACGGCAACCAGCACCTGATCGAACGGCACTTTTTTCTGTTTGTCGTTGTGTTCACAGATCAGCAGATTTTCACCCTCCTCTTTGACGAATTCCACCGCCTTGTGCCCAACCAGCAGGTTGATGCCTTCCTCCTTGAATTGTTGCGTCACCAGGTCCACAACATCGTCATCCTCTCGTATCATCAACCTGGGCATCATTTCGACAATGGTGACTCTGCTGCCGAATCGGGCAAAGGCCTGAGACAACTCACATCCTATCGGACCGCCACCCAATACCAGCAGTCTTTCAGGAAGTTCGCGCAATTGCCAAAGATTGTCCGAAGTAAGGTAATCGAATTGATCAATGCCGGTTATCGGCGGCACGAAGGGGCCGGCACCTGTGGCAACAATGATATGAGGGGTTCGAATTTCCATGCCGTTGACCTCCACGCTGTAGGGTGATGTGATACGCGCCTCACCCTCGATAACCTCCACTCCGAGCCCCGTATAGCGTTCCACGGAGTCGTGAGGCTCAACCTCCTTGACGACTCTTTGCACCCGTTCCATGATGTTACTGAAGTTGTACTTGACATCGATGGCATCAAAGCCCCACTCCTGAGCCCTGCGACTCTGGCTCAGGATGCGCGCGCTACGGATCAGCGCCTTGGAAGGCACGCAACCTGTATTCAGGCAGTCACCCCCCATCTTATGTTTTTCGATCAGCGTCACCTGCGATTTCACAGCCGCGGCAATATATGCCGAGACCAGTCCCGCGGAACCGCCCCCGATCACCACCAGGTTTTGATCGAATGCTTCCGGTCGTTCCCAATCTTTCAAAGCCTTGCGTTGTTTTAACAGTGTGACTAACTTTTTTGCCAGTAACGGAAAGAGCCCCAGCAACACAAAGGATCCGATCAAAGCCGGCGAGAGAATTCCGGATGCCGAATCGAGAGTGGCGAGCTGTGTACCCGCATTTACATAGACCAATGTTCCAGCCAACATACCTACCTGGCTGACCCAATAGAAGGTCCAGGTACGGATAGGCGTCAAACCCATCAACAGATTGATCACGAAAAAAGGAAAAATCGGTACCAACCTCAGGGTAAAGAGATAGAAGGCGCCATCCTTCCGCATGCCCTCATTGATCGCCTTCAAACGGTCTCCATATCGACTCTGAACCGTATCCTTAAGCAGAAAACGGGCAATCAGAAAGGCAAGCGTGGCACCGATAGTGGAGGCAAATGAAACCAACACCGAGCCCCACAACAAACCGAAAACCGCGCCTATCGCCAAGGTCATGACTGCAGCACCGGGAAGAGAGAGGGCAGTTACCGCCACATAGACGACAAAGAAAACCACCGTGGCCAGTAACGGGTGTGAGCTTTTCCAAGAGATAATGCCATCTCGTTGAGACTTCAGATAGTCGAGTGTCAGAACCTTATCCAGATCAAATAGAAAAAAGGCGAACACCAGCAGTGCCACTAGGAGCAGGACGATTAGTTTACGGGGATTCATGGGCTTGTACCTTGCTAAACAACATGCATTTTTTTGATCTACGATCTATCCTAGCAGATAGATTCAAAAGAGTTTGCAAAGGAATACAATAATTCTAAATCGTGCGCCTCCAGAAACGCATTTTTCCTGGATCTAAAGCAGTTTAGATTGGAACGCAGTGTGAAAGTGATGCAATTAGGCCTTCGGATTAAAGAAGACGATGAAAAAACAAACGATCAAGAAGGCTACAGTGATTCTGAACAAGTCAGATTGTGAACGTATAATTCTTCAATGTGACATTTGCATTTGAAAGTCGGCCAATTACCATGGCTGACAAAACAGAGAAGAAATACTAGCTGAGCAATACCATCCATGACTTATTCAGAGCCTGCTTGGCTATTGTAGAGAAACCGGTTGTTCCAGGACCGACTTCAATGGAGCCACTTCATCCGAAACAGTGCTTTTATCGGCCACATCACTATAGGCCTGGTGAAGCTTTTCACCATTTTCTGCGGTCTCTGGTAAGGCTATGTCGAGATGTGCCTTCAACTTATTGATACCTACAATCAGGCGATATTGGGAGAATATGTGATCGTACCAGGTCTTGGCTTTTTCTCTTTTTGCCTCATACAACTCATTTTCAGAATCCAGTAAATCGAGCAATGAGCGCTTACCGAGGTTAAACTGTCGGGCATAGGCATCACGGGTCTTTTCACTGGCAAGCACATGTTCCTGTTGAAACACCAGTTGCTTTTGAGTGACATCATAGGCCGACCACGACAATCTGACGCTTTCCACAACCTGGCGATAGGTGTTGTTGCGAATCTCTTTGGCTTCGTTGACCAAATGGGCATTTTGCCTGTTACGCGCCCGATCCTTACCACCGGCAAACAAATTGTAACGCATCCGAAGCATTGCCGTGAGATCGTCATCACGCCCTTCCACACCATCCAGATCATCACCGTATCTTGCCCCGAGTTCAAGATCCAGGCGCGGATAGTGAGCACTTTTGGATGCCTTGTATTGAGCCACAGCGGCAGTCACATCAGCGTTCGCTGATTTCAATGTCGGATGATTTTCAAGTGCAAGCTGTATGGCAGCATCCTGAGTTTGCGGCAGAATCTCATTCACTGCAGCTATGGGTTCGAGCGCTTTCGGCAACAACCCTACCACACGTAAAAAGTTTGTTTCTGCATCTTTGAGATTCACTTCGTCAGATAACATATTTGCCGAGGCAGAAGCACGTCGGCCTGTAATCTGTGCCAGGTCAGAGGTTCTGCCAACACCGGAATTGCTTCTCAGTTCCACCTGATCGTAGATTCTTGCATGGGCCTGCAGATTTTCCGATGAAAGCGCCATGAGATCCCGATGCAGAAGGACTTGTATATAGGTATCCACAGCTTTTAGTCCAAGTTTTTCACTGGCGCTCTCAAGCACTCTTCGCTGTGCTTCAACCCTGGCATTCTGACGATTTACCTCACTTTGAGTGGCAAATCCGTCAAACAACATCTGATTCAGCGTCAGACTGGCTTCTTTCCGAGTCAGAGAGCGATAGTCATCACCGCTGGCCCGGGTCGTATTATTGTCAGTCCGCTCATACCCCGCTGCTGCGTTCAAGTCGATAGACGGCATATAGCCGGATTTTGCTTGATCCAATTCTTCAAGACGGGATAGATGCTGGTTGGACTCTACCAGCACCTCAGGATTGGTTATGATTGCATGCTCCACCGCTGTACGCAGATCCAAAGCATATGCAGGACTGAAAAGAATAAAAAACAGAGCTGTGATACCAGACTTCACGAACAAGTTGCCAACCATATTAACGTTAAATTTACAATCACTTTAAATTATTGTGAACCAGTCAGCATTCAATATCGGCATATTAGCCGCTAACTTAAACGCAAGATTAAAGGTATTTCCATTGCGTGAAGCATGTGGCGGCTGCGCTATCGTCCATCTTCAACAATCAATCCCATTCGACCGTCAAATACCAAACTTTGTCTGCGCGAATCAACTTAACGTGAAGCATTTTTTATTTAAATACAATTAGTTACAATAATTCATACACTCTACATACACGAATATTAATTATCAAGCTGCCCGCTGTAAAACTATGTGAATTTTGAATTGCAGACCCTACTACCCTCACCACAAGAAAAGGGCCCGCTTGGGGCCCTTAACTGTATACATTCGATTCAGCTGCGATGAGTCAAACAATCGTCACATTCACCTGATCTTCTATCAACAGGGTCACGCTATCATCCGTATTGAGATACTCGGTAAAGGTGTGACCATTTTGGGTGACTGTATTTCCGGACTCGTGCCAATCGCTCGTCAGTTCCACACTGTCAGAGGTATCACCCAGAATCTCCAGCAGATTATCATTGTCAGTCATTGTCAACACATCAGATACACTCAGATTCATGATGTCGTGATTACCTACTGTGAGATCTATCCTCTCAATATTTCTGATATTGGATATGCTACTGAAGTCAAGGTCATTGTTATCAGGTGCAATGAGTGTGTCGAAACCGGCATTCCCCGTGATGAGACTATCTGCAGAATCGAAGATCAGCGTGTCATTTCCACTGCCGCCGCGTAATTGGTCACTCCCGGACCCACCGTCAAGAACATCATCGCCGCCACGACCTCGCAAGGTATCATTCCCTTCATATCCAGATAGATACTCATCTGCAGCAGTACCTCTCAGGATATCAGCGAGAGCCGATCCATCGATACTTTGGTAACCGCCGATTGTTATGGTCAGTGTCGCACTGGAAACATCACCATCCTCATCCGTAATCGAATAGCTGAAAGTATCAGTAATCGTATCTCCGGGGGCCAAATCATCCTTGGTATCACGGTTCAATTGGAAGGAGTAGGCGCCGCTGGAATCAACCGTCAGATTGCCATATGGGCTTGATGTATCACCCCAGATCACATTGGATACAGATCCATCACCGCCTGTTATGTTTGACACGCTCCCCGTAACCACAGGAAGAGGATCAGTGGAAACGATACTGCCCATGATCTCAAACGGGTTCACCGCCTGTTCGTCTGTTCGAATAGTGGATACGATCTGACCATTGGTATCCATGAATCCATCCACTCTGACCTCATACTCCTGACCGCCAATGGAAATCGTCACTGCTTGAGCGGGCAGCGTTATGATATCTCTTGGATCGGCACCGTTATTTGGTGTCTCATTATGATCCATCAAGACATCGAACTGCACTGTAGTCGGGATACCATTGACCACCACATCCATTTCAATGGTAAGAGTGACCTGATCCAGTGTGGATGAGTCGCTATATATAGGCCAGTTATTATGCGAAAAATCCGCTAGCTTGAACGATTCCCCAATCAGCACACTTTCACCACCCGCAGTAAATACTGGGTTGTCTACCAAACTATATCCTGATTGAGATCCACCACTTGGGGCACTGCCCCATAACAGATTGTCAATAAATCCGTCTGTATCCGTATCTTGCTCGGTTACTTCTCCCGTGCCGTTGATGAACACAGGATTGGTCCAACCAGCAGCGAGATTCTGTATTCCCAGTGAGTCAACTCCGATATACATATTGGCGGAAATATTACCTGCTTTTGGAGCATCATCTTCAAGCTGAATAGTAAGTGGTGCAGACACACTATCCGTACCATCATCTACAGTAACATCCACATCGAAAGAAATAACATCTTCCTGGCCGACAACCGGGTGATCCACCCTATCGGATAATGTAACAGTATAATTTCCAGCCTGATCTATGGATATGCGTATAACTTCTGAACCAACAGCAGAACCTATGAGCATATCAGTCCCGTCACCCGTCCAGGTTATGGGCTGACCATAAGATGTCATAATGACTCCAGGCTCTGCCAATGATACGGTCAAGGTATCTCCTTCAGGATCACTTACAGACATACTACCGCTGTCAGTGACACTATCTGTTGTATCAGTTGGTGTGCCTGTGTTATCTGGCATACCGTTAACCAGACCCTCTTCAGAAACTGCAGCTGTTGCAGGCGTTATTTCAGGCAGATCATTCACTTCATTAACAGTGACCGTCACCGTAGCGGTATCAGTGCCACCGTTACCATCGTCGATGGTGTAGGTGAAGGTGTCGGTGCCGTTGAAGTCTGGGTCCGGTGTGTAAACAGGGTTACCTGATACCGGATCGATGGCAACCGAGCCATTGGCACCTTGGGTGACCGCTGTCACAGTCAGCGTATCGCCATCCGGATCGCTGTCGTTCGGTAAAACATCGACAGTGACAGAAACATCCTCATCCGTATCTATAGCGTCATCCACAGCCGCAGGGGCGTCATTCACGGCACCTACAGTCACGGTGACGGTCGCGTTATCAGTCCCGCCATTGCCATCGTCGATGGTATAGGTGAAGGTATCCGTGCCGTTAAAGTCTGCATTCGGGGTATAGACCGGGTTACCAGATACCGGATCGATGGCAACTGTGCCATTGGTTCCTTGGGTAACCGCAGTGACCGTCAGGGTGTCACCGTCCGGATCGCTGTCATTCGGCAGCACATCAACGGTGACTGGGGTGTCTTCATTGGTACCGACCGCATCATCAGTGGCGATAGGTGCGTCATTCACCGCACCTACAGTCACGGTGACGGTCGCGGTATCGGTCCCGCCATTGCCATCATCAATCGTGTAGGTAAAAGTGTCGGTACCGTTGAAGTCCGCATCCGGCGTGTAAACAGGGTTGCCTGTTACCTGATCGATAGTAACGGAACCGTTTGTCCCTTGGGTCACAGCAGTGACCGTCAGGGTATCACCGTCTGGGTCACTGTCGTTCGGTAAAACATCGACCGTAACAGGAACATCCTCATCCGTACCTATAGCGTCATCCACAGCGACTGGTGCATCATTCACCGCACCCACGGTCACGGTGACGGTCGCGGTATCGGTCCCACCGTTGCCGTCATCAATCGTATAGGTAAAAGTGTCGGTACCATTGAAATCTGTATTCGGAGTATAGACCGGGTTACCTGAAACAGGATCGATGGATACTGATCCGTTTGTTCCTTGGGTAACCGCAGTGACCGTCAGGGTATCACCGTCTGGGTCACTGTCGTTCGGTAAAACATCGACCGTAACTGGAACATCCTCATCCGTACCTATGCTGTCATCCACAGCCACAGGGGCGTCATTGACTGCACCTACAGTCACGGTGACGGTCGCGGTATCGGTCCCACCATTACCATCATCGATGGTATAGGTGAAAGTATCCGTGCCATTGAAGTCCGCATTCGGGGTGTAGACCGGATTGCCACTCACCGGATCAATGGCAACACTACCGTTGGTGCCCTGAGTCACAGCAGTGACTGTCAGAGTGTCACCGTCTGGGTCACTGTCGTTTGGTAAGACATCCACCGTCACTGGGGTGTCTTCGTTAGTGCCTACTGCATCATCGGTAGCGATCGGTGCGTCATTCACCGCACCTACAGTCACGGTGACGGTCGCGGTATCAGTTCCACCGTTGCCATCGTCGATGGTGTAGGTGAAGGTATCGGTGCCGTTGAAGTCTGGGTTCGGGGTGTAGACCGGGTTACCAGATACCGGATCGATTGTGACGGAACCATTGGTACCTTGAGTGACCGCTGTCACGGTCAGGGTATCACCGTCTGGATCGCTGTCATTCGGCAAGACATCCACTGTAACAGGCGTATCTTCGTTGGTACCGACCGCATCATCGGTAGCGATCGGTGCATCATTCACGGCACTCACAGTCACGGTGACGGTCGCGGTATCAGTCCCACCGTTGCCATCATCGATGGTATAGGTAAAGGTATCGGTGCCATTGAAATCTGCATCCGGTGTATAGACCGGATTGCCACTCACTGGATCAATCGCAACACTACCGTTGGTGCCCTGAGTCACAGCAGTGACAGTGAGGGTATCACCGTCCGGATCGCTGTCATTCGGTAAGACATTGACCGTAACAGGAACATCCTCATCCGTACCTATGCTGTCATCCACAGCAACCGGGGCGTCATTCACTGCACCCACAGTTACGGTGACTGTGGCAGTATCGGTCCCGCCATTGCCATCATCAATCGTGTAGGTAAAAGTGTCGGTGCCGTTGAAGTCTGGGTTCGGTGTGTAAACAGGATTGCCTGATACCGGATCAATAGCAACCAAGCCATTAGTTCCCTGGGTTACAGCGGTGACTGTCAGGGTGTCGCCGTCCGGATCGCTGTCATTCGGCAGTACATCAACGGTAACTGGGGTGTCTTCGTTGGTGCCGACCGCATCGTCGGTAGCGATTGGTGCATCGTTCACTGCACCCACAGTCACGGTGACGGTCGCGGTATCGGTCCCGCCATTGCCATCATCAATCGTGTAGGTAAAAGTGTCGGTGCCGTTGAAGTCTGGGTTCGGTGTGTAAACAGGATTGCCTGATACCGGATCAATAGCAACCGAGCCATTAGTTCCCTGGGTTACAGCGGTGACTGTCAGGGTGTCGCCGTCCGGATCGCTATCATTCGGCAAGACATCCACTGTAACAGGTGTATCTTCGTTGGTGCCGACCGCATCATCGGTAGCGATCGGTGCGTCATTCACGGCACCCACAGTCACGGTGACAGTCGCGGTATCCGTCCCACCGTTGCCATCGTCGATGGTGTAGGTGAAGGTATCGGTGCCATTAAAGTCCGCATTCGGGGTATAGAC
>QBVD01000088.1 GCA_003058525.1 gamma proteobacterium symbiont of Ctena orbiculata
AATCATCTGTCCCCGCTCCGTGGTCGGGTCCAATGCCTCGCGATTGTCCCGGTCCGGCAGCGCCAGATGAGTGTCAAAGGTCAACGCCAAAAACAACAGAAAGAAAAACGCCGTACCCCCGTAAAAGATGTTCCGCGACATCTCCTTCGTGAACGCTTGTGCCATCACTCTCCTCCCAGGCCTGTCTTGATTGAGTCCCCGCTATTAGAAAACAGACACCCTTCCCTACCTTGACATGTGTCAAATGGGGCGCCTGAACAAGGCCGCATGCAGTAAATAATGGATTGATCGTTAACTCAGCTTGTTTGAGGAAAAACAAGACGATAGAGGGCGAAGCTGGCATATGCCATAACCGGCAGAACCAACAGCAACAAGGGCAGCAGCATGATGGCAATCAGGATCGAGAGACTGAGTAATACCGCCCACAGCATAGTGGTGAGGAAGTTTCTGAACACGGCTCGCACACTGGCGTGAACCGCCTGCACCAACCCCACCCTGCCTTCGAAAAGCAAGGGAACGGAGAATGCCGAGATACAGAAGATGATGAATGCGAGTACAGACCCCATCAATGCACCCCAGAACCAGAAACTGGTGATTGATTCATCCACTTGCAGAAACCATGGCAGTTGATAGGGGAGATCGGTACCGCCGATGATAAAACTGTAGAGTACGCCCGCATCGGTTATCCAGATCAGAAAGATGAAGGCGCAGAAAAGTGCAACCATCCAGGTTTGCAAGGGTGTATGCAGAAATGCTGAAAAAGGCGTGGCTAGCGACACTTCCTGATGCGCCTGTATCCTTGAGGCCAGTTGAAAAAAACCACCCAGCATCGCCGGCGCTATCAACATGAAACCACCGGCAAACGGCAGCGACATGGGGGAGATACCGAGTTCACCGACGGTATAGAGAAGTAACAGACCTATCAGCGCCGCGACCGACGCATAGGCCGCGCTTGGCAATGGTGCAGCGCGAAATATGCCCCAACCTGACTTGATGGCTGCGGTGAGATCGGAGGGTGTGACTTTAGCGGGATCTAATCCTGTTTTGTTCAACCGGGCCTCCACCCTATCTTTTTGGTTGGCTTGATGTCTCCACTACCTCGGCAACAACAGGGCAATAATCAAGGTCGCAGCGGACAGCACCACAAAGAATATAAGAAACTTCTCCCTGCCACCGATGCGAAAACCTCTTTTTTGATAGTGCGAGGGCGCACCGCAGTGTGGACAATGATCGATGTCATCTGCGATTGACTCGCCGCAATAGAGGCAATTGACCCGCATAGATTAAAAACCGGCCGTATATGTATTGAGTATACCGGGCACAAGTTCAACCTGATTATCGAATACCCTTCTCTCTAAGAAACTGACTGTATTTCTGGTCGGTTCCTGCAATATGGTCGATCAACCAGCTCTTGAGGAAGCCGTTCAGTTCATCGATAGTGGATTCGCGGTCCTTTTCATAGGAGTCCAAAAAGCGGGAAACCTTGGCAATCATCTCTTCATGCTGCTTTTTGTGCTCCTCGTATTCCGGATATCCGTTTTCACTCATCAGTTTCTCTTCACGTGCAAAGTGGTATTTAGTGTAGTCGACCAGGTCACTCAACGCCTGGCGTTCAAAGGACTCACCAGTGGGATAGAGCACCGCCGTCTGCAGATTGTTGATGAGTGTCAAGAGCTTTTGATGATCGTCATCTATCGCCTGAATCCCTACGCTCAAGTTGTCGTCCCAGGAGACGAAATCGCGGGATGTCATTTTTTTGTGGATAACCGGTAAAGCCAAGAGTACGGCGATCATGATCCAGGGGACCGGATTGTCGATACCGAACAGAAAACCGATACCGATAACCAGAAAGGCCAGCACTATGAAGAGGGAGAGGCCAAAGGTCTTTAAGCTCTTACGCATAATGGATATCCCCAGAGGATTGTCTAACGGAAAAGCGGTGTTCTTGAGCAGGCACACCCCGCCTGCCGGGATCATCTCACTCAGATTCCTTTTAGCCTTGATCCGTATCAATTCGAGTTCACACTTCCAGAACCGTGAATCAGACTATCGGAGAAATGGACATTTTTTGATTTGACATTTGTCAAGGTGAGTACGCCCGACCGGGCGCTTAATCTGTCTTGCGTAATCGACAAGAAGGGAGGATTTCTCCAATGATCAAAAGTTCCCGGCCAGGCGCACACTCTATTTTAAACGCAAGTGCACTATCAATGGCAATCGGCATATCCATCAGTGGCCTAGGGTTATCCGCCCAAGCAGCCACGCCAACTCTCAGCGAAGCAGACTTCGAAGCATCCAAGACTACCTACTTCCAGCGTTGCGCAGGTTGCCATGGCACCCTGCGTAAAGGCGCGACCGGTAAGAATCTGGAGCCGAAGGAGACCCAGAAGCTGGGACAAGAGCGTCTCGAAAAAATCATCAGTTTCGGTACTGAAGGCGGCATGAACAACTTCGACGATATCATGACAAAAGATGAGATCAAGAAGATGGCCACCTACATTCAGATGGAAGCACCCATTCCACCTGAGATGTCCCTGGCATTGATGAAAGAGCGTCACAAGGTTTTTGTTGAACCCAAGGATTATCCCACCAAGCCTATGCATGGTCGTAACTGGGAAAACTTCTTCCTCGTCATCGAACGCGATGTGGGTAAGGTAGCGGTTATCGACGGTGACAAAAAAGAGGTGGTCGCTCACGTACCCACCGGCTATGCGGTACATGTACTGAAAGCCGCCGAGCATCACAACACCCTGCATGCCAAAAATCCCGGCCGCTTCTGGTACACCCAGGGCCGTGACGGCAAGCTGACCAAGATCGATCTGTGGCAGACACCTGACAAGATGAAGGTTGCCGAAGTTCAGATCGCTTATGACGCTCGTGACGTGGCGGTATCCGGCGATGGCAAGTATGTGGTTGGCGGGGGCTACTGGCCACCCCACTTCGTCATTGCTGACGCCATGACCATGGAACCATTGAAAGTGGTCTCCGCCCGCGGTGTGAATGTGGACGGCGAGTATGTCAACGAGTCCCGTGTGGCGGCTATCTACGATACGCCCAACCACCCCAGCTGGCTGGTCTCCATGAAGGAGCTGGGTCAGATGTGGCAGGTCGACTACAGCGACATCGACAACCTGAAGATCACCAAGATGGATACCGCCAAGTTCCTGCATGACGGTTTCTACGATCCAACAGGTCGTTACTTCCAGATCGCGGCAAACGCTTCCAACAAGATGGTTGTTGTAGACACCGAAACCCAGAAGCTCACCAAGCTGATTGACGTTGACAAGCTGCCGCATCCCGGTCCGGGCGCCAACTGGGTCGATCCGAAGTGTGGTCCTGTCGGTGGCACCGTGCATCTTGGTGTCGGCAAGGTCACTGCCTGGGGTAACGATCCGAAAGGTCATGCCGATCAGGCATGGAAGGTCTGCTATGAGACTGAAACTGACGGTCCAGGCGTCTTTATCCGCACCCATCCGAAGAGTGACTATGTCTGGGCGGATCAGACCAAGCATCCCGAGCCCGAAGTCCAGCAGTCCATACAGGTCATCTCCAAGGAGACCCGCGAGATCGTCAAAACTATCCGCCTGACCGAAAAGGCCGGCTATGCCGCTGTCCATATCGAGTTCAACAACGATGGTTCTGAGGTCTGGACCTCTGTCTGGAATCGTAAGGACAGCAAGGAACCGAATGGTGAGATCATCATCTTCGATGCCAAGACACTCGAAGAGAAGGCCCGTGTTAAAGGCCTGTTCGCACCGACCGGTAAGTTCAACGTGCACAACCGGGTCAATCACGTCACTTGATGACCGCAAGGTTACACACACGTAACTGAAGACTGGGCGGACATGAGGCTTAGCCTCGTGTCCGCCTGGCATACACCAACACCTGCACCACACAATCTCCAATAGTGGTGTGTCACCTGACCATTGTGACCTGAACGGGGAAAGCGATGCATCAGCACTCTTTATTCAAAAGCCTGCTTTCACGTAAAGTCGCCTTTGGCGCGACCCTGGGTGGTGCTGTCCTGTTCATGATCATCGGTGTGGTGCTCTGGGGCGGTTTCAATACCGTGATGGAAGCCACCAATACCATGGAATTTTGTATCTCCTGCCATGAGATGGAGGAGAATGTCTATGCCGAGTTCAAGGGAACGGCACACGACGGTAACCGCAGTGGCGTGGGCGCGAGCTGTCCGGATTGCCATGTTCCCCGTCCCTGGGTGCACAAAATCGTTAGAAAGATAAAGGCCAGTAATGAAATCTGGCACAAAATCATGGGGACTGTGGATACCCCTGAAAAGTTTGAAGCCCATCGGCTGACCATGGCACGGCGGGTCTGGCAGGCGATGAAGGAGACGGATTCGAGAGAGTGCCGCAACTGCCACGATTGGGACACGATGAATCCCGAAAAGCAGAAACCGCGTGCCCGCAACCAACACGTCTTCGCCATGGAGAAAGGCAACACCTGTATCGATTGCCATAAAGGTATCGCCCACAAGCCAGTCCATAAAGAGATCAGCGAAGAGGAGTTGGAGGAGTGGGCAAAACCTGTCGAAGCCTATAAATTCGAGATACCGGAATCGTTCAAAGCAGGTCTCGCAAGTGCCGAAGCGGCAGAGGCCGAGGCGGAAAAAGCCCGCCAGGAGGAGGCCCAGAAAGAGCGTGAACGCCGTAAGGCGCAGGCATTGGCTGCACAGAAAAAGATCGATGCCGCTGTTGCCCGGGCAATTGCCGCGGTCAAATCGAATCAGACAGATGACACTGCCGTATCTGCCGTTGCCACTCGCGGTTTCGGTGTCGATTGGAGCGGTTCTCCGGAACGTCTGATCACCCTCTTCTATCCCGGCCAGACCTCCATGGAATGGACCCTGGTGGGTAAGTACCACGGTGGCGCCAGACCTTTCCGCGCCGGTGATCGCTGCACAGTCTGTCACGATAAAGAGGCTGCCGACATGGGCGAGAAGATGGTTACCGGGCAGAAAGCGGAACCCACACCACCCGTTGGCAAGCGAGGGTCGATCCCCGTAACCGTCCAGGCCGCCCATGATGATGAGAATCTCTATTTGCGTTTCCAGTGGGAAGACACGGAACATGTCCCGGTCCCCTTCGTGGACGGAGGCAAGATGGATCCGGACAACCAGGTCAAACTGGCCCTGATGCTGGCGACCGATGAGGTGGAATACGCCTCCCAGGCCGGTTGCTGGGGTACCTGCCACGAAGACCTGAGAACCATGCCCGGACACCCCGAAGATGCCGCTGCCGCCGGTCTCAACCTGGATCTCTCCAACGGTGTGACGAAATATATCAAGGAGTCACGCACCAAGGTCGAGGAAAAAGGGCGCCGGGGTAAGAAACTCGGCGGTTGGGATAAGCTGAAGGACGATGCCGCCATCCAGGCGGAGCGGGATGCGCACAAGTACATGGACCTGGTGCGCTGGAACAGCAACGGTAAAACAGAAAACGGCTACGTGCTTGAGCAACGCATCATGGACGACGGCAGCAAAATCGATGCCCAAGGCTGGCTGGAAGCGGGTCTCTGGACCGTTGAAGTCAAACGCCCCCTCAAATCCACGGGTACGGGCAATATCTCCCTTGAGCCCGGTACTGTTTACAACTTTGGCTTCGCCATCCATGACGACTATACCGACGCACGTTTTCACCACGTTTCACTCGGTTACAAGCTGGCGCTGGACAACGATCAGGCCGAACTCAATGCGGTAAAAGCCAAGGTCACCGCAGCTGTCGCCGCAGCGACACCGCAAAAGGCAACGGCTTCCGCCGGGGATGAAGTGGACAGCGGTGTGGACTGGTCAAAAACGGGAGAGCGCCAGATTACCCTCTTCTATCCCGGTCAGACCTCGATGGAGTGGACCCTGGTAGGTAAGTACCACGGTGGCGCCAGACCTTTCCGCGCCGGTGATCGCTGCACAGTCTGTCACGACAAAGAGACTGCCGATATGGGCGAAAAGATGGTTACCGGTCAGAAGGCCGAACCGACACCGCCCGAAGGCAAACGCGCGGCAATCCCGGTGACGGTCCAGGCCACCCACGACGGTGAGAATCTCTATCTGCGTTTCCAGTGGGAAGGCACCGAGCATGTTCCCGTCCCTTTCGTGGATGGCGGCAAGATGGACCCCGACAATCAGGTGAAACTGGCGTTCATGCTGGCAACCGATGAGGTGGAATACGCCTCCCAGGCCGGTTGTTGGGGCACCTGCCACGAAGACCTGCGCACCATGCCGGGACATCCAGAGGATCCGGCAGCCTCAGGTCTGTCACTCGACTTCAGCCAGGGGGTGACCAAATACATCAAGGAGTCGCGCACCAAGGTCGAGGAGAAAGGCCGGCGCGGTAAGAAACTGGGCGGCTGGGACAAGCTGAAAGACAATGCCGCCCTTCAGGCGGAACTCGATGCCCATAAAACCATGGATCTGATACGGATAAGCAGCGGCAGCGGCAATGTGGAGAACGGCTATGTCCTGGAGCAGCGCATCATGACGGGAGGTCAAGCGTTACAGGGGAGTATCACGGAGGAGGCGGGATATTGGACCGCCACTTTCAAGCGCAAGCTGATATCTGAACTATCCGACGATGTTAATATCGAAAAGGGGACAGTCTACAATTTCGGATTTGCGATCCACGATGACTATACCGACAGCCGCTTCCATCATGTCTCACTCGGCTATAAACTGGGGCTGGATAACCCGGATGCGGAGATCAACGCCGTGGCGCAGTAACCGCAGAGCTCTCCGCACCAAAGGAACGAGAACGGCAGATGACGAACAGAGGTAACCATTATGTTTCGAGCTAACATAATCCTGTTGCTGTTGGGGCTGTTTGTTGCGCCATACACCTTGGCCGGAGAGACGGTCACGGTCATTGCGAAAGACTATAAATTCCAGCCGGAGGAGATCACCGTCAAGGTCGGTACCACCGTGCGCTGGGAAAACCACGAGAAACGCCAGTATCACAGTGCCTGGTTTGAGGTGCTTGGCGAGGAGCCCGGCGATTACTTCTTCCCCGGCGATATCAGGGAGCGCACTTTCGATAAACCGGGTAGCTATCACTATATCTGTGAACCTCACCATGAAAGTCACCAGATGAAGGGTGTCGTACACGTTGTAGAATAGTCAGCTATCCGAATTTGTCTGCCAGAGAGCACCATTTCACGCCAGCCCCAAATACTTTACACGATCAACCGCTTCGTCCAGTTGGAAAACCAAAGAGAAAAATGAGATATCGAGATCAGTTCTGGCTCGTTGGCATTTTCACCCTCCTGCTGACGAGTCAGAACAGTCCATCCGTCGCGCAAGAGGAACGCAACGTCACACTGCTGCCCGACTCCCTATCACAGTGGTACAAACCTGAAAACAAGCGACAGGTCTGGCTTCATACCATGTTCGCCCTGAGACGTGAATTGCAGGCTATAGACGAGTATGCCGCCGAGCAGAATCTGATGCTGACCAAGAAGTGGAGCGGCAAGTTCGTCGAGCATTTTCGCAAGCTGCCCGAAATGGTGCCGGAGTGGCGGGATGAGGTGGAAATCGACGAGGCTACACGGTTGGAAACGGCTGCCCGGTCGGGAGATTTCAAAACCGTCACCAGTGCTGTTTCACGGCTTCAGCGCAACTGCCGAAACTGTCACCGGGAGTATCGTGCCCTTGCCGCGCTGCGATACCGTTCGCCGGATTTCAGCCACATCGAGATTGCTGACGAACAGGGCATCTTGAAGGACTACGGCACTCACATGGATGCCCTGTCCCGGACGGTCAACCGCATCAAGATCGCCAGTGAAGACAAACAATGGGCGCGTGCGGCGAAGGCCTCCCAACAGCTCAGGGGGCAACTGTATCGATTGGGTGAGAGCTGCGGGTCCTGTCACAAAGATGAACTGCCCCGTCTGCGGATACTTGGTGACGCCAGCTCCCGTACGCTCGATGAACTGGATGAGGCGCTGACCCGGCAACAGCCGAAATCGACAGGTAAAAAGCTGGGCGAGGCTGCCGTGATCATCTGCGCAAGATGCCATGGAGTACACCGTACATTAGGCGATACCCGATCCTTTCTATTTGATTGATGGGAATCGAAATGAATCAAAAGGTCAGTCTAATTGTTGTATCGTTTCTGTTCCTGTTCGGCACCGGCGTGCAGGCGGATAAAACCGATCGCCTCATCAGGAAGGCCAACCGCTACTTCGAAGCATTGCCCCAGACCATGCCCGGTAGCGAAAACGACACGCCGGCACGCATCGAACTGGGAAAGCAGCTCTATTTCGACACCCGCCTCTCCATCAATGACACCCAGTCCTGTGCGAGCTGTCATCCGCTTGGGGACGGCAGGGGCGGCATGGACAACCTCCCCACTTCGCCGGGAGCCCGCGGGGAGCTCGGAGACCGCAACACCCCCACCGTATTGAACGCCGGGTGGCAAAGTTCACAGTTCTGGGACGGCCGCGCGGCGGACCTGGCCGATCAGGCACGCCAGCCGATACTGAATCCGATCGAGATGGGCATGCCCGATGAAGAGAGCGTGGTGAAGAAACTCGGCGCGATACCAGAGTATGTCGAAGCCTTCGCCAAGGCATTTCCTGATGACACCCCTCCCCTCTCCTACGCCAATCTGGCTGAGGCCATCGCCGCTTTCGAACGCACCCTGCGCAGTGAATCCCGCTTCGACGATTTCATGCGCGGAGATAAATCGGCACTGACGACGCAGGAGCAGTCGGGGCTTACCAGATTCATCCGACATAACTGCATTCGATGCCACGATAGTCCCATGCTGGGTGGCACACTGATCGAGAAACTGGGTGTCTACAAAGACTTCCACAATACAGAGGATAAGGGACGGCACCGTGTGACCGGAGATGAAGCGGATGAGATGATGTTCAAGGTTGCATCACTGCGCAATGTGGCGATCACCGGTCCCTGGTTTCATGACGGTTCCGGTAAAATCCTGGAGGATGTCATCCGTACCATGGGAAGCATCCAGTTGGATATCGAGCTCAAAGAGGATGAGATTGCCGATATCGCAGCCTTCCTTGCCTCACTGACAGGAAAAGCGCTGGATAAAAAATCATTAAATAACTAAGAAACATCTGACACATTTGTTATTCCGGCCTGCTCCCGGATGACGAAACAGAATGATTCAGAGTTTTTATCAATCAACAAGCGGCCTGGGATCGGTCAATATGGATCCCGGCTGCGAAAAAGGCGCCAATCGCTCCATGAAATCGATCATTCCCATAATCGGCGTACCGCGAAAGAATTGCGTGACCGGTCTGTCCATCCATATCCGGTCCGCGTACAACTTGATTGTATGAGGCGTATCTCCATATCCGTCATGATCACGATCGAAGCCCTGATAGTCATCCCACAGGTTTCCATCCCAGTCATTGCTTTTTGCACTCTTCACATGACTGACGGCAATCGTGGAGAGATTGTTGACAAAACGATTGCCATGAATGATATGCCCTCCCTTCTCTCCATAGAAATACATCGCCACATTGTTGTAGGAAAAATGGTTGTTCTCCAGATAGAGAATATTCTCTGGAAACACCGGCGAGTTTGCGGTCAATCCCACGGCATTGTGAAGAATATTGTTATCCTTGATCCTAACCTGTGAACTCTCCTTGATTGCCAGCGCCGAGCTACCCGTGTTTCTGATATGCTCGATATGGTTGCCCTCGATCAACAGCCCATCGGAGTAGATCGCCACGATTCCCGTGTCGTTTTCACCGATGTGATTGTTTTTGATGAGATTGTCCGGAGAAAAGATAAATTCCAGACTGATCCGGTTATGGTGTAACTCATTACCGATAATCTCATTTGCTGATGAGTTCGTCAGAAGCAGATCACGGACATAATAAAAGGCATTACCTTCTATCAGGTTTTCATTTCCGTACCAGATTCTCAGTCCTTCACCTCGCAAACTCGGCTCAAACGGTTTCGATGTGACTGTGTTGTTGCGGATGGTATTGGCATTTCCTTGCTTGATGTGAATGCCAAACAAAACATCATCCAAACGGTTGTCTTCGAAAATGACTTCATTGGCCTCAATCAATACGCCAGCATCCATGGCATTGTGGGAAGTACCGGAACCAGTCAAATGAAGTCCACGTACCGCAACGTGATCCGACATGATCGTCATTACCGTTCCCACACCCTCATTATCGACCGTTACTTCGCCACCACCTTCGATGACAATCGGTTTATTGATGACGACAGGACCGGAATAGCTGCCTGGTATCAGTCGGAGCGTCTTACCCAGGGGAGTTAAATCAACAAAAAGTTGCAGAGGGGGTAAAGCCATAACTGGCCCAGCCATCAGCAGACCAATGAAGATCAATGAGTTTTTAATGAGGGCATTCATGATACTTCGATGGATGACAGTTTTGCCTCCTAATGAATGTTCGATATCCCAATCACGCCCTAGCGAACAAGATATTAATCCGGTATCCAATCATGTCGCGTTCAGGCCATAGCCGTTTGCCTGCGATTCAACCAGGCAATGTATGCGAACGTGGGAATCAACATCAGGATACCGTACATCACCGGCGCGATGGTTATGGTTGGGTTGTTCAGGATGGTACCCGTAACCAAAATCGCCGTACCGCCGTTTTGAATGCCCGTCTCTATCGCAACAGTGCGCGCGTCTGTCTCAATTAAGCGCATCATACGGGCAAAGCCATATCCCGCCCCCAAGGCCAGGGTAGCAAGTATCAGGGCGGGCACGCCGGTCTGGGCAATAAACAACGGCATCGATTCCCAGTTCTGCCGGATAATACCTACAATGACCATGAGCAGCATGATCAGCGGAATCCGGGTCAGAAGCCTTTCATTTTTCATACAGAAGTTGGGTCGATAGTGACGTAACAGCATACCGAGAGCGACGGGTATCAATGTCACGAGTACAAGTTTTGTAAATGTGGGGACAAAGGGAAGAACTATCTCGCTGCGACTGTCCAGCTGCCATTCAATGACCTGGCTTGCGAACAGCGGAATGGTAAGCGGCGTCACCAGACTGACAATCGCCGTCAAGGTAATTGAGAGTGACACATTTCCCCTGCCCAGGTAGGAGAACATGTTGGATGTGGTGCCCCCTGGACTGAAGGCCAGGATCATGAAACCGACAAAGAGCTCAGGAGGCAGTTGCAGCAGCATGAGCACGACCAAAGCCACAAGGGGAAGAATGAGCATCTGACTGACGATACCAATCAGCACGGAGAATGGAGATTCAAGGATAAGCCGAAAGTCCCTGGCAACAAGCGCTGTACCCATGCTGAACATGATACAGAACAGCGTGACCGGTAGTGCCAGACTCAGGATCACATCTTGGTTCACGGCAGATCCATCCAGAGGGTAGCAAGATAGGTTGCGCCAAACAGGAGGTAGAAGCGGCCTGTCAGCGGTGTCAATCGCTGCCGCTGGGTGGTTGGCGAATCGAGCAGATTGAGAGGGCCGACCAATGCCAGTGAAGTGATCAGCAGCATAAAAAGTCCTGGCAGCATCCCGGCCCAATAGAGCATCGCGCAGATGAGGTAGACCAGGCTGATGAGCAGGTAGTAGAGCCTGACACCTGAATGGTAACCTATGCGGACTATCAGGGTACGGATACCTGCATCACGGTCGGATTCATAATCCCTCAACTCATTACTCAGCAACAACAGGGATGAGAGCAGGCTGAAGGGCAGCGACAGCCAGAACACCCTCCATGTGTAGAGACCGCTGAGTACATAGTATGAACCGCCAATCAGCAATACGCCCATCAGAAGAAACACCAGTACGATACCCAGGCCACGCTGTTTATAGTTGACCTTGCCACCGGTATATCCCCAGGCGCCTGCCACACCGACCATGCCCAACAGGAGCAGAGGCCATCCCCTGATGGAGACCATATAGAGACCCAGCATGACGGCCAGCAGCATAATGATCCAGCCGATTTTCTGATTCTGAAGAATGTTTTGCCGACTTAACTGGTCCAGCTCTTGATTAACCAGATCGGGTGCGTCATTGACCAGATTGACGGCTACCTGTAACAGCAGGCCTGTAAGGAGCACGAGCCAGGCCAGCCAACTGTCATCTGCATTGTCTATGAGCGCCAGACTGACACCGAGTCCGCAGGTGGCAATGGCTACCACAAGCGAAAAAGGCCGCAAGGCGCCAACAAAGGTATATTTGTTATTCATAGGGTATAGAACTCAGTACTGCTGACTGCATTAAAGGGCCTTGTCTGATCGGTAATGCCCTGCTCCGACTGTTCATAGCCGACAATATTTTCTATATCGATCCAGGTCCTGAAATCGGGACTTCGCCACCGAAGATCGAAGATTAGGGTCTTATCGTTGTTATTATCCTGCAGATTGTTCCATCCCTGCACAATGCCGAGACCACTCGACCAGAGTCCGCTCTCCCGATCAAAAGGTAGTTTCAGCGCTCCCATTGCGCCGACGTGTTTTACCGGTTGGTAGGTGAATGCATAGGCGTGGGTGTAGAAGGCGGTCGGCGGATCGACCGGCACACCGATCTCATGGCCGATGGATGTAAACCAACTGCCGGCAATCCAGGAAAAACCATCCCCTATCGGCAGGTAACCATTCAAGAACCATTGCGGCAGCAGATAGAGTCTTTCATTGCCTTCATTGACATCGAGTTCATCATCAAGGCCGAAGGTGATGGCGGCATCCTCTCCATAACGAAGATCGATCTCGAAACCCCAACCAGGCAAACTCGGCTTAGGCCCCGGAAACGGCCCAATGCGCGGTTTGATATTGCTTTGCGGCACCTTTTCCAGGATCAGCTCGGCCCGGTTGAGATTCAGACCCTCGTCAAAGTTTAGAAAACCCGATGGAAAGATATTTTCCGAGGCGTTGTCGTTTTTGATCACACCGAATTGAATGCGGGTCTTTAACGCAAACTCATCACTTCCATCCGCGCTCAGGGAGCAGCTCATGAATGCAATCCACATCAGTAAACACAGTTTTATTTTCATTCTTTGCAACAATAACAAGTAACCAACCGACATCCGAGACGAATACAACTTCAAAAAATATGGCCATGATTATTCCCGCCTCTCTACCCTGCGGAGCAGAGATAGCTGCATGACACATGATCAGGAATAAGCCGGATTCAGGTGACGGGTGAGTTCACCTTGAAATTCAGATCTTTCAACGCTTCAATGAAGTACCTGCCCAGAGATGGGCCTGTTTGGGCAGCAAGCCCCATAGTCCCTGCATTTCCTCCTGGGCATTACGTTGTAATACATGATAAGGATGAGCGGGATTTTCTACAGCTGTTGACTTGACGATGGCATATCCGTTCAACACCATCCGTTCACTAATGGAAACACCCTCGTTATCAATCAAAGCGCCGACCAATCGGCCATATCTATCCCGCTTTTCCGGCTGATACTGCAGGGTAAAACTATCCTCGCCGGCTATCAGTTTGATCAAGTGCTGGGTCGCAATTGCCCCAAGTGAAAACAGCGTGTCGTAATCCAGGCCGGTTCTACGCATATCGAGCTTGAATTTTGCATTTTCGGTATCTTCCGGTGCATCGATATCCATCAGCTGAACCCGCTCCTTGCCGTCGGCAAAGCTGATTATCAAGGTGTCCCCATCCTCGACGGTGATATTCTCTGCCGGAATCGTCAATTCACTACACCATGTACCGGATGAAGCGAATAAGAGTAGGTTACAAATCATGAAAACATTGAAATTCAATCGCATCTGTCTCTACCTCCCGAGGGTCTGTAAACACTAATCCGATCATTCCTGATCAATGGCTGGTCCCTGAGGAGCGTGTCAGTTTATTGTGGACATTGTATTTACCGGACGGCTTTTTCATTGACAGACGTTTCACCTCATTGAAGTTATTGGCATCGTAGACCACCAATGCACCATCATCATCCCAGACACTGACAAGGGCGTACTGCCCATCCTTGGTAAACTCCACATGTGCCGAGGTCTTGCCCTCGGCAGGACGCAGGGTCTTGACGATCTCCAAGGATTGCTTATCGATAACATGCATGGCGTCTCTCTCCTTACCGAAAAAGACATCCACCCAGGCATACGGACTCTGCTCATGGCTGCGCATGAAAAAACCGGGTCCCAATGTTGGTATCTCTTTGATTACCTCCCAGCTTTTTGTGTCGATTACGGTCACTTTGTTTGCCTTGATATTGGGTGTGGCCATCACATGGCGATCACCGCTACGCCAGGTGATGGCGGAACTGAGGTGCGGCATGCCGGGCAGCTCGAGTGCCTGAACGGCCCGCCCGATATCGAGATCAACCACCTGTCCGCTGCCGTCCCGCGCGGTACCCGCAATCTGTGTGTAATCCTGGGTGATGAAAAAATCGTCCAAGTAATCTTTCACCCGGATCCGGCGGACTGGAAACGGATCGGTAACACCCGGTTCGCCCGAATCCTCCCTGTAGTCGTGAATCCACCTACCAAATCCTTTGGGAGGTGGTATCTCATAACTGATCTCCCAGACCTCGGTTATATCCTTTAACGCAGCGATGAAACTTGAACGGGGATCGGCGGTATAGACGGCGCTGACCCTGGATGAATTGCCTTTGTCATCTATCACCGGAATGACCTTCAATGGTTTAAGGTCTTCCGCGTCCAGCACCACCAGAGTATGGGGTAGATAGTTGGCTACCATGACAAAACGGCCATCATGCGAAACGGCCAGATTACGGGTGTTGATGCCTGCCCTCACCTCGCTGGTGTAGGTCAGGTTATAGATATCGAATTTGCTGATCCAACCGTCTCTGGAGGCAAAATAGACATAGCGACCGCCCTTCGCATATTTAGGTCCACCGTGCAGCGCGAAGCGGGTCGGGAAACGATGGATCGGTTTGAAGGTGTCGCCGTTCAGCAGGGTCGCGTGATGATCGCCGAGTTCCACCACCACGAACAGATTTTCGATATCGGCCTCGAAGCGCGGCTGATCCGGCAGTGTCCCTGATCTGTGATGTTCGATTCGACTGGCTGAAATCTGCTGCATTCCCCATTGTGGTATATCTTCCAGGGGTGTGTAGATATGTTTGACAAGTGTTTCGATCTGGCTATCACTCAACCGCTCCTTGAATGGCGGCATCTGCGTGGCCGGCCGGCCTTCGGCAATTGTCTTGTGCGCCTTGGCAGGTCGCAGGCGATGCAGATTCTCGGGTAGCAGCGCCGGACCCTGGCCTCCCAGCCTGTCTGCGCCGTGGCATTCGGCGCAAAATTTCAGATAAAGCTCATCGACCGCTTCAGCATATGCCGAACCGGCATACAGAAAGATCGGCAAAATAAATGTAACAAGCAAAGCCGACACAATCTCATGGCAATACTGTTTCGATAGCAATGAATCCATCCGCGAACCTTGCATATTACTCATTGATTGAATCTATCCGGTAGCTGGCATGACAAGAGACACAGTTCGTCATCAATTTGGCCAATTGCTGCAGACTGTGCTGTGTGTCCCCCAACTGCTCTGCATCCAGCGCCAATTGGTCGAATCGACGATGGGTATCAAAACCCAGCATCTTGAATCCAGCCGGTAATCGTTTAACCAATGTCCCTGGCATACCCTGTTGCTGAGTCACGCCCACTTCTCGGGCCGCATCCACTATACCCTGTGTATTTCCCCTGTCGGCTGCAACAAGAATTGCCTGTACTGCCTGTAAGAATCCCCGCATCTCCCTGAGTACCAGATCCCGCTCTTGTTGAGGCATCAGGATCGCACTGCGTCCGTCACTGGCGGGCGCCACCTCTCCCCGCCAAAGAAACTTGTACAGAAGTCCCGCAACCACCAGCAACAAAAGTGCCGCCGGGATACAACAGCTTTTCATTCTCATGGATGCCAGGCCAATAGACGATGCATGCCTTTCAACCTGTCGCTACCTGAACATTCGGCAGGGGCTTGATCTCATTATCCGTGAGATAGCAACCTGGATCTTCCGCCCATGGATTGCCAGTGAGTCGCCATGCACGGGTACGACTGTTGCCGCCACAGATCAACCGATGGGTGCATTCGGCACAACGTCCCTCCAGCGGTCGCGTTTTCTGTTTCAGGCCGGCCATCAGGGGTTCACTGGTATCCTGCCAGATCTCTGAAAAACGACGTTCTTTGACACTGCCGAGCGTATAGTCCCACCACATGGTGTCGGGATGTACACGGCCTTCATTATCGATATTGGCGATATTGACGCCGCTCGAATTGCCGCCCCATCGGGAGACCATTTCCTGCAACCTGGCACGATGTTGCGGCAGATGGTGCGCTGCCCAGAGTAACAGGTAAGCCCCGTCCGCATCATTGTTACCGGTAACAAACTCCCTTTTGCGTCCCTTTTGCACATCATCCCAGCAAGTGGCGAAGAGAAGATTCATGGCCTCCCGGGTAATTCGATGATGAACGTCGTCATCCCGGTTTTTGTAGCCGCGTCCGGCATAGTTCAGGTGCGAAAGATAGAACTTGTCGATGCCCTCATCGTCCATCAACTGTAAAAGATCCGGCAACTCTGCAGCATTATCCTGGGTCAGGGTAAATCTCAGGCCGACTTTAAGACCGGCATCCCTGCAGTACCTGATCCCTCGAATCGACTCATCGAAGGCGCCCAGTTTGCGACGGAACCGGTCATGGGTATCCCGCATGCCGTCGATACTGATTCCCACATAGTCGTAACCGACTTCGGCGATATCGGCTATTGTGGTTTCATTGATGAGCGTGCCGTTACTGGAAAGACCCACATAGAAACCCATTGACTTGGCACGCTGCGAGATTTCGAAAATATCGGGTCGCAACAACGGTTCACCACCCGAAAGGATCAACACGGGAACGCCGAAATCCTTCAGGTCATCCATGACTTCGAAGACGTCAGAGGTTGTCAGTTCGCCCGGAAAGTCTTTGTCTGCCGAGGTGGCATAGCAGTGGCGGCAAGTCAGGTTACAACGCCTGACCAGGTTCCAGATGACGACCGGGCCCGTCGGATTCACCGGGCGCCGAACAGATGCGGCCGGTCGGGTCAGGGCATGCAAGTAACGACTGATGCGAAACATAATCAAATCCTAAAAGGCGAGCCGCATACCGGTCTTCTTCAGCACGGCGGAACTGAAAAGCACCTCATGTCCCTGGTTGTACTCTCTCAGTTGCTGGCTCAATTCGTTAACCTTCTGCATGACGTCACCGCGATCACTGCCGTGCACCATGGCGAACAGGTTGTAAGGCCAATCGGGCAGGTGACGCGGCCTGGCATAACAGTGGCTGACGAAATCCATGGCGCCAATCCGCTCGCCTGCCTCGCGTAACTGATCATCCGGTATATTCCACACGGTCATACCGTTACCTTTGAAGCCGAGGCGGTAGTGGTTGGGCACCAGGCCCAAACGACGAATAACGCCGGACTGCAGCATATTATCCATCCGGGTAACCACTTCGCTCGGCCAGCAGCCGATACGCCACGCCAGGGTTTGACAAGGATCGTGGGTGAGTGGCAAACCTTGCTGTGTCTCGGCGATGATCCGTCGATCAAGGTCGTCCAGGTCGAATCTCTCCGTCGCTGCAACAGCGGGAATAGAACGGGTGTTGAGGCTGCCGTCATCACCCATTTCGAACCACAGACCGAGATAGAACTCCTGCTCTTTGGGAAAGGCATAAACCCGCAGTTCCGTCTCGTTTTCGATCTGCTGGATCGTTGCCTGCATCGAGTCGGTGGTATCGGTTGCCAACACGAACCACATATTCAGCCAATGATCCCGTCGATAGTTGTGGGCAACGGCCGCTAATGCGTTGACCTGCTCCGTTATCTTGTCGAATTTCGTATCGGGTACAGACATCGCCGCGAGAACCAGGCTGCCTCCCAGCCGCTCAGCGTTGTAGAGCGGGCCGAAGCGGGAAAGCCAACCCCTCTCCAGTAAGCACTGTACCGACCCCAGGACCGTGTCTTCTTCGGAGTCGAGTGCTTTGGCCATCTCGCGAAAGGGTCTATTAGTTAAATCCACACCGCCTTGGAAACGGTTGATCAACTGTCGTTCAAATGATGTCAGCGTTTGTTGCATATTGATACCGATTCCTAAGAGAGACCCGCTGGCAGATGACCGGATCCCTTGACGGATCCATCACGTTCGCTGATATATTTCGCGCCGCGCTGTTTGAACTGCCGCAGGCTGAACAGGACATCGTGCGTGATCCATCCAAGATTGCAGTCATGGATCAACCGGTCCAGATTGCGCAGTACACCCTCCCTGCTTCTGCCATGAATCATGCAGAAGAGGTTATAGGGCCAACGGTCGGGGCGCCTTGGCCTGCGGTAACAGAGTGTGACGCAGGATTGCCGGCCCAGCAGTTGACCGATTTCGGACACGCGATCGTCAGGCACATCCCAGACCACCATGGCATTGGCGCGATAACCGAGTTCCCGATGACGTACCACAACACCAAGCCGCCTGATATCACCTGTCTCCAGCAAGCGCCCGAGACGCCTAATGACTTCCGCCTCTGTAATATTCAATTCACTTGCGATCTGGGCATAAGGCTGCTCAACCAACGGCAATCCGCCCTGAATGGCATGCACCAGATCAAGATCCAGTGGATCGGGTTCCAACAGTTGTGACAGTTCTCTCAGGTCCATTGCAGGGGAAATCCCAGGTTGATGTAGAAATCCTCCACCATCGGCAGATCAATCACCTCAAGTCCCGACCTCTTTTCAATCTCCTTGAGTACACGGCTTAACGACATCCTGTCTTCCGCGGTGACCACAAACCAGAGATTCAGACTGTGTTCCCGCTCATAGTTGTGGTTGACTTCACCGTAGCTGCTGACAATCTCGGCAACCTGTTCCAGCCGCTCCTTAGGCACTTCCATCGCAGCCAGGGTACTGGCCCCCACTCGATTTGGGCGGAAAACCGGCCCCACCCGGCTAATCAGTCGTTGTGACTGTAGATTGAGTATCGTTGTCATCACTTCACTCTCCGTGCTTCCCACGCGTTCCGCAATGGTCCGGAACGGACGTGGCGTCAGTGGAAAACCGTCCTGGAAGTCATTCAACAACCGACGCTCCAAGGCGTTCAAGGGTCGATCAAGGATGGTCTCTTTCTGTGCAACCATGATCAAAGTCCAATTTGGCGGGCCCGGGATGTGAGAAATATCCCGGAGGGTTTAAGTACCGGCCAATCGGCGCGACGTGAAAAGGTATCTGTATCGTAGACCTGCAACCTGTCGATATCGCGTACGGAGACCCAGACCTCTTCCCCCCGGGGTTCGAACTCCATATGCAATACGCCTTTTCCCGGCTTCAGTGTGGTGATCAGTTCAAGGCTCTGAGTGTCGATGATCTGCAGGGTGTCGTTATTGGGAAAGGCAAAGTTGATCCATACCTGTCGGCCGTCGGGGCGCGCCATCACAAAGACGGGTTGACCGTGGACATCGAGTCGACCGACCTCCTGCCAGCCGTCGGTATCGACGACCAACACCTGATGCTGGCCCACAGCAGGAATGAACAAGCGTTTGCCTGCGACAGCCCAGCCTTCAAGATGGGGCATCTTATAGACCGGCAGCTTCTGCTCACCTTTACCGTAATCAGCCAGAATCCGTCGTGGCCCCTTATCCAGATTCCACAGATCCAGGAGGGCCAGGCCGTCTTCCCCATAGAGACCGGCAATGTAGTAACGGCCATCCGGTGTGATCAGGGCATCGTATGGTTGCAGGCCGATATCCCTGAATTTCCTCACGACGGGTTTTGCCTGATCACTCATATCGACCATCCAGATTTCGCCGGCATCCCACAGGCTGAAGACAAATCGATTGCCCGGTGCATCGACCAGTCCGACCACTTTCGACTGTTTGCCGTCTCCGTAGGTTGCCGGGATATCGGCCACCATTTCCAGACTGGCGGCATCGAAGATACGCACGCCGCCCGGTTCGTAGTTGGAGACCGCCACCAATCGGCCGTCCTGTGATATCGCCCCCCCGATGCTGTTACCGGACTGTACGACACGGGCGGCCACTTTTCGTTGCAATATGTCGACTTTAGTCAGCCCCCCGTCCCGCCCGAAGAGATAGGCGAACCGCTCATCCCGGGAAAAGACGGCCGAGGCGTGGGAGAGATCGCCCAACCCCTCGATACGACCCAGGATGGTGTTACCGGTTGTCTCGATGACCTGAAGGCTTCCGTTCGCCCGTTCCACGACCACCCCGAGATCACCCGTACCTCTCCATTGAGTGGCGTTCAGCAAGGGTGAAAAGGTCAGCAGGAAAATGATTGTGAAAAGCCGCATTCTCATTGCACACCCTCTTTGATCCGCTGGGCAAGCCAATCGGCCTCTCTGTTTGTGAGAAATGGCCGCCATGGCGGCATGGGGGTACCCGTACGGCCATAGAGGATGGTGGCAGAGAGAAAATCGACCGGTTTGCCTTGCAGGTTCGCCGGTGTCAGTGGCGGACCCAACCCCCCTTTCAGGGAGAGACCGTGGCAGGATCCACAATCGTGTTTAAGCAGGTTGAGCAGCTCGATGCGCCTCGGTTCGGGAATCCCGCCGGCTGAAGCGGACTGGACCAGGAACAGGAGGCTAGCAATGATCAAGACAGGTTGTTTCATCGCTCATCTCCTGGGTCTGGTACCAGGCAAGTTGATCGGCCAGCGCCACCGTCTCACCGATAATGATCATTACAGGTGAACTGAGCCCCGCCTGTTCCACCTCGCGACTCAGTGTGGAGAGCGTTGCCTGAACCATACGCTGGCGGGGCGTGGTGCCTTCCTGGATCACGGCTGCCGGTGTTTCCGCCGCACGACCTGCGCACATCAACTGTTGGGTGATTATCTCAATATTCGACAAACCCATATAAACCACCAAGGTTGCGCTCTCATCCGCCAGTTTCTCCCAGTCAAGATCCAGCGCCTCCCCATCGCGGAAATGACCGGTCACCATCCTTACCCCCCGGCTCATTGAGCGATGTGTCAGGGGGATGCCGGCATAACAACTGACGGCGGATGCGGCCGTGATCCCAGGCACGATTTCGAAGCGGATACCGTGCTGACGCAGATGCAGCGCCTCCTCGCTACCCCGTCCAAAAACAAAGGGATCGCCGCCCTTGAGACGTACGATAGTACGGGATTTTTTTGCCAACCGGGTTAACAGCGAGTTGATCTCATGCTGTGGCACACAGTGCATGCCCGGAGACTTGCCTACAGCAATGCGGGAGACGCCGGCAGGGATCATCTCCATGATCTCCGGTGAAACCAGGCGATCGTAGACCACTACATCGGCTGACTGCATCAGTCGCAACGCCTTAACGGTCAAGAGTTCCGGATCACCGGGTCCTGAACCTACCAGATAGACAACCCCTTCTGTTTTCATAAGATGTGCCTGTCAACGTATTGGCTTGAGTCGCACCGGCAAGTCCTTGATTATCGAAATCGATTCGACGCCGGACTGGATCTCATACGATTTATGCATTCCGTATGACCACCGATCCATTGGTCTGATAGCCACTTTATGATTCCGTGGCTAACCATCCTTGACAAAGATCAAAGTGAAAAACGCCTAAAATACAAAGCGGTTAATGGGGGACGAATCTATCCTGCCCACATATCCGAAAACAGCCGTCTCCTGCCATCAAAATTACTCCCTTAGTAGTAGAAAAAAACCGGAAATACCTGAAGGCCACAGGCTGCTGCTCGGGAACGGCAATAGAGAGAGCCGCCAATGGACGCGAATCACCGCGAATAGACGCAAACATTATTTCCATAAGCAAGTGATCGCAATGAAACTATTTGCGTGCATTCGCGGTGACTGGCGTCCATTGGCGGCCTTTCCTTTTCTTCTCTTTTCTTCAAAGCCTGCCCATAAAAAAAAGCCGAACGGGTTGATGCCATCTCACCGTCCGGCCAGGGGGTTGCTATCGGTTAGTCGTGTTTATCTAGCCGGCCGCGGCCTCCGCAGCACCGCGCGCCTCACCCTGGGGCTCCATCGCCGGCATCTCCGCCGCCGTCTTCTCACCCGGAATGAAGAAGCTCCAGATGTAGACCACCAGACCGCCCAGGAACACCACACCGGCAAAGAAACGCAGCCAGTAGAACAGCGCGATCTTGTCCTGCA
>QBVD01000089.1 GCA_003058525.1 gamma proteobacterium symbiont of Ctena orbiculata
GGCCATTGGCCCAGCATAGGCGTAATACTTCTTTTATCTTCCGCATGGATAACCTCTTTGCAGGCATCTGCGCCCCCTTCCTGTTGAATGAAAAGGCGACAGAATACCGTCAGTTATCCGCGTCGAAGGCCCCGAATTATCACCCTATCGGGGGGTGGCAGGATTCGTGAGAATCAGTGGCAGCTTTCAGTGAGAATGGGGGGCAGCTTTGCCTGAGAATCGGTGGCAGGGTTGAGTGAGAATACACAAACTGGAACTCAATATGTTTGAGAGCCTAGTGGTTGCAACCATAATCGGCATCATCGTTGCCGCTATCGGCAAAGCGATGATCAACAAGGTCAAGGTCGATGACGAGGCTGACCGGGATTTCCATTTCGCCAGTGTGGAAAAGGTTTTCACGCCATTGATGATCTTCACCGCCTGCGCCATGGCGTTCGCCCATGGATCAAACGACGTTGCCAACGGTATCGGTCCCATGGCAGCGGTACTCTCACTGGTCGAAAACGGCGGTGATATCGCGCAAAAGTCAGAATTGCCGATTTGGGTACTCTTTGTCGGTGGTGCCGGTATCGTAATCGGACTCGCCACCATGGGCTATAAGGTGATGCAGACAATCGGAACCAAGATCACAGAGCTGACACCAACCCGTGGTTACTGTGCAACCCTGGCGGCAGCCACCACGGTGGTCATCGCTTCCAAGACCGGCCTACCGGTCTCGACCACTCAAATCGCGGTCGGCTGTGTGATGGGTGTCGGCCTGGCCCGCGGTGTTGGCGCCATCGACCTGCGCGTTGTGGGTAATATCGTCGTCTCATGGGCCATAACACTGCCGGCGGGTGGTATACTGGCCGCAGTATTCTTCTTCATGCTGAAGGGTATATTCAGCTGACAGACGATAGTAAACGGGAGGAAAAGCCCCTGCCACAGGGGCTTTTTCCTTTTCTCCCATTGCTTGTTGTCCTCACCTGACAGACCAAAAGACACCCAACGATTCAATACAGGCTGTATGGACTCATTACATACCCGACCTTTCGAAAGCACAAAAATCATCAAGGGGATCACTTTTCCGGGATTTGTCTCTTTCCGGCAACTGCTGATCACCGGCCCTCCCGGAGCCGGCAAGAGCACCATCATCCGTAAGCTGGGCGGCTGGTCTGAAGAGGGCTATATCGACCTCTCTCTGAAGAATTGGTGGACTGCGCAGAGCCTCTCTCTACGCCCACGGGAGATCCATCTCGGATTCCCTTTCAAAGGGGCTAAAGAGGCCTTGACGGTGTTCGATAAGGCATGGATCGATGCCTCCCCACCACTGGAAATCGATTTTGAGCGGATTGTACTGCCACCTCACAAGCGATTTTTCTTTTCGGTCAATTGGAAAGAACGCTACGTTTTTGAGTTCATACTGCCCAAACCGGGCGCACTGCTCAGGCAACGAATAAAGCGGGCCAAGCTTGGCACCCATCATGTGGATGAGGCTGTCAACCTGGAAAGGATTAAAAGGCAGTTGTCGGTCTATCGCCAGGTAGCGAAATATCTTCACCAACAAGGCATCTCTATCTATATTCGGGAAGGGACCGAAGGCGGACCACTGCAGATTATCGATTAGAGCAACTCGACCATGAACCAAACCGGAACGAAAAGTAAAAAGGGTCTTCTTCAGCTGATTAAGAATGCCTTTGCCGGTCTGTCACAGTGCGAGGAGATCGACCTCAAGGAGTCGTACCATCTGCATGGCACCAAAGTGAAGGTGCCGATTCACTGTTATCCGCTGCAGATCAATCTCCCCCCCGATGGCAAGGCGCTCCACCTCTATCCGGAAAGCCTGACCAATGCCATAGATAACAGCTGTAATTCAAACAGCTTTATTGTTTTCGATCCAGAGACCTACTACAAGCAGATCAGTGGTTTTTTCCGCGTGGGAGACGGAGAGAAACTGGTTATCGGCAGCCAGGATAAAGAGCGCCAACGGACCTTTCTCAACATGCAACCCAAATTCTCGGATTATGTCTTTTCCATCACAAACGAGGATGGCAACCTGATATTCCGAGACTACTCCCCAAAAGCGGGCAGTTGCATGTCGCCATTGCTAAAAGACAAAAAGATGATGCGGGTTGCCACTTGGCGGCGTAAAAAGCTTAAGCGTATAGCCAAATTGTTTAATGGTGAGATTGCTGCATTACAGAAGGATAGGGCTCTAAACCTCATCCAGGACGTCAACCGGATCATGGAGAATGAGGCATTCCGCGAAAAGGACAGGGACGGCAACCCCGGGGGGGTCGTCCGGCTGCCCGATGATATGGCGCCGTTCATCATTGGGGACCTGCACGGAAAGGTCGACAACCTGTTGGTCATTCTGAGTCAGAATGGATTTCTCGAAGCCATGGAGCTGGGCAAGGCCTGCCTGGTGATCCTGGGTGATGCGGTACACAGTGAAGAGGAGGGCCGCTTCCATGAGATGGACAGTTCCATACTGATCATGGATATTATCTTAAGACTTAAACAGCAATTCCCCCAGCAGGTATTCTATCTGCGCGGCAACCATGACGGTTTTTCCGATGAGATTGCAAAAGGCGGAGTGGCGCAAGGCCTGCTGTGGAAAAAGGCATTAAACAAAATCCGGGGTAAAGAGTACCGCAAAGAGATGGAGCGCTTCTATGACTTGCTTCCATACGTCGCCTATTCTGAGCAAATGGTCTGCTGTCATGCCGCCCCCCCACCTCGAAGACAAAACCGGAGTTATTGGTCAATATCAAAAGCAATCCGGGACTGATCAAGGAGCTATGCCAAAATAGACTGCAAAAACCCAACCGTCCCGGTGGTTATACGAAGGGTGACATTAAGCGTTTCCGCAAACTATTCAACCTTTCAGTCGAAGTACCGGTTATCGTCGGGCATACCCCGATCACCCTGGACAACACGCTATGGAACAATGTCGGCGATATCGAAAATCACTATGTCGTATACGGCGGCTATGACCAGTGGATAGGTGTCATGATCCGCCTGGGCGATAAAATGTTTCCGCTCACCTATCCGGTAGAACCGCTACTCGACTATATCAATTCACTCGCAGAGTGAGCAGATCCCGCGATATCACACTACAACCACTCATTCTGCCTTGCTGGTCGGAAAACAGTCTCGGCAGGACCAGTTGGTTTAGTGTTAACAGAACCTAAGTCGGGCCAAGTTGCTTTCGTCGCTTTTTTGCCTTTTTCAGTTTGATCTCGACAATCTTCAGTTCCGCTTTCAGGCGCTTTTGTTTGCAGACACGTTTCTCCTTTTTCAAGCGATGCCGTAAATGATCTTTCCTGTCCCCAAGACGTTTCAGAAGCTGGTCAATCTTGTCCAGATCATCCTCACCGCCCTTCTTCCCCTTATCAAGAGATTTGAATAGACGCCGAAAGAGTTTGTCTAACTTCATATTCGTCATTCGACACAGGGAATGGCGGCAAACACCTCAAGAAACAGCTTACTCCTCCTTGATCTCTTCCGGCGGAATCACGGATTTCGCCATACGCTTGGCAAAGTAGTAGATTCGTTTTTGCTTTTCGATAATATCCACCTCAGTGGTGTAGGCGGCAATTCGATTGGGTTCTTCCGCAACCAGCCTTGAGGCCTGGTGTACAGCGGCGGACTCCGCCATCTTGTTGATCTCATGTTTCATGGCGATCACGCTTTGCGCCACCCCGGTGTTGAGCTGAGAAACAGACTGAACAGCGCCATCGACCGCTTTCTTCACAACCTTGTGAAATCCTGAAAGCACTTCCTTGGTAGGCTCACTGATGGAGAAACCGTGATCGATGCGTTCGTGGCCCAATGCAACCATATTGGTCTCTATGGTGTCACCGATATTTTCCAGATCGCCGACCGCCTCCATCAGCGAAAGAAATTCCTCGGTCTGTTGGTCCGTCATCGATTGTTTACTGATCTTGCCGAGATAATCGATGATCTGCTCATAGAGAATATCCACCTCATCGTCAAGCATCGCCACATCATCCAGGGATTTATGATCGCCACTGAGAATGGCGGGCATGATCCTGTCCAGCATCTCCATTACCCGTTCACCCATGTGCAGCACCTCCAGCCGCACACGATCCAATGCCAGGGATGGGGTGGAGAGCAGTTCATCGTCCAGATATTTTGCGCTGACGGCCAATCCCTCTTCCTCCAACAGCCGGTCGGGAACCAATCGCTCAACCAACCGGGCCAACTGGGCGGTGAACCAAATGAAGATAAGCGTGTTCGCGATGTTGAATATGGTATGGGCATTGGCGATCTGGCGCGGTGTTTCAGCACCCAATCGCTCTATTCCCGAGAGTTCCGGATGACTCGGGGAGATCAGAGTCACGACTTCAGCCAATTGGGGAATGAACATGATCCACAGCACCACCCCCGCCACATTGAATATGACATGCACAATCGCCGCACGCACAGCCTCCCTCGGCTTGCCGATCGATGCCAGCATGGCCGTTACGCAAGTACCGATATTGGCGCCAAATGCCAACGCAATCCCTGCAGGAAGGGTTATGAAACCCTGGCTTGCCATCACAATCACGATACCGGTGGTCGCCGATGAAGATTGGATCAGACCCGTGAAACCCGCGGCAACCAGAATGCCGACCAATGGATTTTCCATACTGATCATCAGGTCCAAAAACGGCTGATAGGTGCGTAGCGGCTTCATGCCGTCGCTCATGATACTCATTCCGAAGAAGACCAGACCCAACCCCATCAACATGGCGCCGTAGTGCTTGATCTTCTCCTGCTTCGACGCAAACAGCATGGTAAAACCGACACCGATCATCAACAGAGCGGCTTTGGTGACTTTGAATGCAACGATCTGGGCAGTGATTGTCGTACCGACATTGGCACCCATGATGACGCCGATCGATTGCGACAACGACATCAAGCCGGCGGTAATAAATCCGACCACTAACACCGTCGTTACCGATGAGGATTGAATAACGGCTGTTACGAAGGCCCCGGTGACCGCCCCCATGAAGCGATTTGTTGTCAGTTTGGCGAGAATACCTTTCATGCGGGCGCCTGCCACGGCCTTCAATGCATCCGCCATCTGTTCCATGCCGAACAGAAACAGGGCTAGGCCGCCAAACAGCTTCATCCCCATCACACCCCATTCGATACCTGCATCTGCACTGCCATTCGCAAGCACAGGCAACGCCAGCAGCATACCCAGCACACCGGCTAGCATGATGACAGATTGTTTAAGATTGAACTCAGTATTTTGGATCAGTTTATCGATAATGATGTCAGGATTTCTCTTCTTGTAGTTCAGCCTTTACCACCAATACCGGCAACGGGCAAAGCTGGACAACGCGTTCAGCCACTGATCCCAACATTAAATGCTTGAGCCCCCTCTCGCCTTTACTGCCCATCACCACAATTGATGCATCGATTTTTTCTGCGACCTGCATAATCCGTGTAACGGGCAAACCAATAACCAGCATCCGCTCAGCCCTCTTGAGGCGTTGTTTGGTGTTGGTTTTTTTGCGAAACTCCTGGATGAATTCCTCCAGCATGGCACGCGCGGCATCCTGCATTCTGGCGAGTTTCTTCTTTTTTAGCATAGTCGTATAGTAACCCGGCATATCACCAGGATCGTGTACGACATGTAACACGACTACTCTTACCTTTAGACACTCCGCCAACTCAAATGCCTTAAGTAGTGCTGCCTCCGATGCTACTGAAAAGTCGACAGGTACAAGGATAGGTTGTTTGCCTGTTTTACCGGCCATGACCACATTCCTCCCCCATTCAGTCGTTATAACTTAGTGATTATTTCACCCCAGTTGTCTTTCGATTCTCACTTTTAGCACAGAACGTTCATCAGACTCGACGACAGTCAGGCGGTGGCCTTTCTCTTCAATCGCATCACCCTCTGACGGTATATGACGCAGGCGGCTGACGATAAGGCCGCCCACCGTCAGTGCCTCCTCCACCGGGAAATCCACATGTAAAATATCATTGATCTCCGATATCGGCGTTCTGCCGCTCACAAGGTGGCTGTTTTCACTCTCATGTTCTATGTAGTTCCGGCGTTTCGGGTGGTATTCATCAAAGTCGTACCCCACATCGATTTCACCCACCACTTCTTCAAAAACGTCTTCCATGGTCAGGATACCGATCGCAGAGCCGAATTCGTCCACCACCACAGCCATATGGTCCTTCCTTGCCTGCAGCATCGGCAGTGCACGATCGATGGTCTGCCTCGGAGAGAGGTAGAGCACCGGGCTGATGAAATCGGCTACGGGCTTCTCCTCCAGGTCCGGAGACATTAAGTCCCAAGTATCGAGGGTGAGGATGCCTTTGACATTGGTGATGTTGCCACGATAGACGGGCAGGCGATTGTAGCCATGCTTCATGACCAACCTTATCGCCTCCTTCATGTTACGCACTTCATTTAAACCCACGACATCCGGTAATGGGATCATCGCTTCACCGACCGTGGTATCGGCAAAACGAATGATTCTTCGGATCCGTTTACGATCGATGGTTTGCATATCAGAGGTCGAATCGGATACATCCAACAGCACCCGCAACTCCTCGCGGGTAATGAACATGTTCTGCGGCACTGTACCACCACCGACAATCCGGGTCGCCAGCCTGGCCACACGACTGAAGATGAAGATCACCGGGTAGAAGACATATGAGAAGAAGCGCAGGATATAGATCAATCGGCTGACCAGGCTGTCAGCTTCCTGCTGAAATACACTTTTCGGCACCACTTCGCCAAAGATCAACAGGATGGGTGTCAATATGATCACTGAAATCAGGTCGCCGGTATTGCCAAACAGATTGATACAGACAAGCGCACCCAGGGTAGAGATTGTGACTGTGGCGATATTGGTACCGACCAGGGTCGTACCCAGGATCACATCAGGCGTCTTGAACAGCCTGAGAACCAAATTTGCACCACGATTGCCCAGTTTTCCCTGATGCCGCAGTTTCAGCTTGTCGGAGTTCACCATCGCGATCTCCGATCCGGAGAAAAATCCCTTCAACAACAGAAAGAAAAGGATCATCAGCAATTCAACGCCCCAGTTCATTTTCAACCTCCTCTGATTGCGTCTTTGCCTTCTCCTCTTGATCAATCATGGTTGTCTCCTCACCCCCCACCGCGACCTTCTCCTTACCCGCCATTGCCGCCTCTGACTCTTCATCCTCGACAACAGGAGGCTCCTCATCCGTGGCCACGATTTTACGCACCTGCACCTTGCTGATCCGCAGGCCTTTCACCTCCTTGACGATAAACTCATAGCCTTCGTTGCGCAGGTTATCCCCCTCATTTGGCAGGCGGTCGAAGAGACGGAAAACCACGCCTCCGATGGTTGCCATCACAGGATCTTCGATATCGAAGTTGGTGAGATTGTAAAAGTCGGTAAGGCGCATATCGCCGGGTACGGTGTAGCTGTTTTCATCCTCTTCCTGGTAATACTCCGAACCGGCCATCTTTCCGGTAATCTCACCGAAGATGAAGGTCAACACATCCTTCATGGTAACGACGCCAAGCACCTCACCGTATTCGCCGAGTACAATGGATATCCGGGTATTATTGGCCTGAAAATAGTCGAACATCTCATCCACCTTCTTGGTGGGCGGAACGAAATGCGCCGGTTTGAGGATCATATCCAGGGTAACCTGTTCCAGATCACCCCCACCCCTGACGAGTCGCAGGATATCCTCCGAGTGGAGAAAACCGATAACGTTGTCCCAGTGCCCCTGATAAACCGGAATCCTGGGATGCTGATAACTGCGAAACGCCTCGATCAGTTCAGATACAGGCAGATCCGCATCCAGGAAAAGTATGCGCGGACCGGGTGTCATTATCCGTGAAATATCAGTCTCTGAGGCCTCCAGTACATTATCGATCAGCACACGTTCCGTGGCTTCGATCACACCACTCTCTTCGCCCTCTTCCAGTAGGGTGCGCAGTTCATCGGCATGCAGAATATTCTCGCGACTTATCGCCTCACCCACGATCATGGTGGTGATGCGGTCGGATACCGACCTGACCGCTTCTCTCAGCGGTGTGATAAAAACGATCCACCGCGGCAATATTCTCGCTGTCAACCGGGTTGCGAACTTAACGGGAAAACTGACCGCAATGGTCTTAGGGGTTACCTCACCGATCAACAACAACAACGGCACCATGATGAGGATGTTGAACCAGGTGACATTGGCATCACCGTAGAGCATCAGCAGGATCGCCGCCATATTGGCGGCCGAGGCGATATTCACCAGTTCGTTGCCGCATAGTATCGAAATAATCAGGCGTCGCGGCTCATCCAGCATGGCATGGATGCTTTCCGAATGCTTGTCACGGCTGTTTCTGAGTTTTTGCAGATCGATCCGACTGAGAGAGAAGAGGGCCGTCTCGGAGCCGGAAAAAACGGCCGACAGAGAAAGCAGGAACACTTGAAGCATGACACGCAGCAACAGCTCCCAGTCTACATCTGCGAGTCCAAGAGAATCGATGAGTGTTCTCAACTCTTCCATTAACTATTCCGAATCGGCTTCTAGCGGCCACGATGGGCGGACAGATTATTACTGAAGCGAGGCCTTTGAATCAGATCGCATGATTCAGATCCCCATCATCAATGGCCAATAAAATGGGTTTGCAGTTATCGGGATTTCAAATACAGCTCCATCAGCTGTATGAATCAAAACAAACCCGGTTATTTTTTTCGTTCAGGATTGAAGAGACCTTGTCGAAGCAATTAAGTCTGCACGACAGCTATCTGCTTAATTCTACCTGAAATCACCAGCCCTGGTGAAATGCCGGAATGTTGCTGCCTCCCGGTACGAGCCGTTCGAATGAACCAAAGAACAGCTCCTATATGAGTTTAACAAGAATACATCCCCTATCGTATAATTGTTACATATTTATGACAGTATAATGACAACAGTCAACATACAATAGAAATCCCGACCATAAATTCTCTTTACATCACCACATTGGGACATGGTGCTGCCTATCTATCAGTGTAGAAAGCGTGGATACACATACTTCGATAGTGCAGCCATGATCATGCAGTCCAGTTCCCTGGTGTCGGTCATCACCATCTCTTTTCTCAGTGCCGGTCTGATCACTCTGGCTGCCGGTATCGGCATCATTATGGTTTTCTAAAAATCCAATACATACAAAGGATTAGGCTACATACTAGCCGGTCTCGGCTTCCTGTTTCTCGGCATACACCACATGAAGGAGGGCTTCGAGGCCTTCAAATCCACCATCGACCTCACCGAATTTGCCGTTGCCGGATACCCCGGTCTGTTTCTGTTTGCCGGCATCGGCATCTTCGCCACCGTCGTCATGCAATCGAGCCATGCCACCCTGGTATTGATTCTGACCGGCCTCGCAGCCGGTCAGATCACCTATGAAAACGCCCTTGCATTGGCGATAGGCGCCAACGTGGGTACCTGTATTACCGCAATCCTCGGCTCGCTCAGCGCCAATGTGGAGGGAAAACGCCTGGCGGCTGCACACCTTGTCTTCAATGTCATAACCGGTGTCATCGCCATCGTCTTTATCCAACAGTTTCTGTGGGGAGTGGAGAGCATCAGCGACCTGGTGGGTATCGCGGACGACGACTACACCCTGAAACTGGCGGTATTCCATACCCTGTTCAACATCACCGGTGTATTGGTCATGACACCCACGATAAACATCCTGGTCACTAAATTGGAAAGCATGCTGCAGGCAAAGGAGGTTTCGGTGGTGGAACCCAAATACCTCTACGATGCCACCATGGGATTTCCCGATACCGTGATGGAATCGGTACGTAAAGAAACCCTGCATCTCTACGATAATGCCCTGGAGATCATTGCCCATGGTGTCAGTCTCCACAGGCGTGATGTTTTCTCCTCGGCCGATCTGCCTGAAATCGTTGAAAAACCTCATAAAGTTATCGATATCGATATCGACGAGGTATATGGCCGCAACGTCAAAGTGCTGTATGGCGCCATCGTCAGCTATATCTCGGAAGCCCAGACCCAGATTACATCGGCGTACTCTGAAGACCTCTACTCACTGAGACTGGCAGGCCGACACATCGTGGAGGCCTTGAAGGACGTGAAACACTTGCGCAAGAACCTGGCAACCTATATGGTTTCAGACAATGAGCATATTCGTACAGAATATAATAAATTCAGGTTGCAAATTGGTAACATTTTGCGTGAGCTTGGGGATTTAAGGGTACAGTCCGAGGATCCGGATAACATCACAATCCTCAATCTGGACGGTCTGAAAGCGGAGATTGAAGAGATCGATGTGGTTGCCAACGGTTCGCTGGATCATCTGATTCGTGAGAACCTGATAACCGAGAAGATGGCCACATCGATTATGAATGACAGCGCCTACACCTTCGACATCTCCAAAAATCTGATCGACATGGCGGAGATATTGTTCGCCGCACGCGCACTTGATCTCAGAGAGGCGGAACAGGATATCGCACTCAACGAAGATGAGCTGGAACAGATCATCGAAGAGGTCGAGGCCGAAGAAAAAGCACAAGACAGATAGATAACGAAGAGGTAGCCACCATGCCCCCACCAGAGAAAATTGTAAAAAAATTGATGGACCTGCTCGATGCAGGCAAAAAAAAGGACCGGGCCAAATGTGACCGCATCTCAGAACTCCTAAAGAAACTAAAAAAGCAGGAACGCGTAGTCAAAGAAAAATTGGCTAACGAAAAGGACCGAACAAAACGCAAGCGCCTTTCAACCGAGGTCAAGATCATCCACACTCAGCGCAAAAAAGCGATTCGGCGTTTCAAGGAGCTTAAAAACAAGTGTTAGGTAAGCGTGAATACGCTGACAATCACTTTTTATAGTTATCCACTGCGTCAAGCAGGCGCTGCCGAATTGCTTGACGCAGATCAGGCGGTGAAACAATTTCCACATCAGGACCATATTTCAATAGATCCATCAGTAGTTCCTCAGGGCTGCCATAGGGTAATGTCAACTCATATCGCCCATCTTCCAGCCAGCGATACTGTTGTTTGGGGTGCCACTCTTCAGAAGCCACCCACTTGGCTGCATGGGGAGTGAAGCGCACGACCGCCAGATTATTGGCTTGCCCCGAGAATATGCCGTAGGTATCGGCAAAGTGGTGTTCCAGCTGTTCTTCCTCTACCTCTTTCGCAACATAATCCAGCTGCCTTGCTTGCCGAATCGAATCCATGGCAAAGGTACGTATTCCCTCACGCAAATGACACCAAGTATCCAGATACCAGTTGTCGCGATAGTGGGTGAGGCGTTGTGGTGACACCTCGCGCTCGCTGACCGTATCACCTGATCGGTTGTAATAGACAAGATAGATCCGGCGCCTGGCTGCCAGACTTCCTGCAATGAGGGTGAAGAACGGACTGGAGGGCCGGGCGGCGGCCCGTATCAGTCGAATCCTGTTTGAGAGCGATTCACCACCCTGCCCCTGCTGACGCTCCAGCAATGTGTCGATCTTTCGCCGCAACGGTTGCAGGTGGCTCTCCAGGAGACCAGGCTGCACGCCTTCAAGTAACTGCTGAACGGTGAGTAATGCATGCAGTTCAGAGGCATTGAACCAGAGTCCAGGCAGCTCATACATCTCCCCTTCATTCGGATCGTATCGATAGCCGTTGAGTCTTCGATCATAGACGATCGGCGCATTGAGGTAGAGACGCATCTCTTCGATGAGGCGTTTCACCGTGGCCCGGGAACACTCCAGCTCCTGTTCCAATCGATGTCTCGAAACCGGATAGCGGGCTGTCTGCAGAATACGGTTGAGCTCGAAAATCCGGTCGAACCGATCCATGCAAGGTGTCAAATAGATTTAAGTTTCTGCGCAGGGTTGTCCGGCTCATCCAGGGACCAGAGTCTTTCCAGATGGTAGAAATCCCGCACCTTTGGCTGCATCACATGTACCACGACACCGTTAAGGTCCACCAGGGCCCATTCACCATCTTCCATCCCCTCGGTACCGAGCGGGGCTTCACCGGCTTGTTTCGCTTTGAAGGCCACTGTCTGTGCAATCGATTTCACATGCCTGTCAGAGGTGCCGCTGGCGACAACCATGATATCTGTTATGCTGGTCTTTCCTCGTACATCCAGTACCACCACATCCTTAGCTTTCATGTCGTCCAGCGCCTGCAGAACGACGTCTCTGAGTTCTTCTATTTGCATTGAGTCCTGTGTCTGTTGCCTAATAAAGTGACCGGATCACCGGTGGGGTGCGATTTTACCCAATCTTCAAGGTCAAGCATAACCTATTGTGGCTCTTTTGCTTGATCCGTCAGATAGAGATGGTTGTTTTCAATGAGTTGCAGCACCGCCTCCGGTAGCAGAAAGCGTGGAGTCCGCCCCTCGGCAACCAAGCTACGGATCTTGCTCGCTGAAATATCAAGCTGGGTAACCGACTGGTGCAGGATCGTGCCACAATCCCGAGCCCTGAGTTGCGCAGGCTTGGAGACCAGATGGGCATCAAGCAGCGTTTCAACCTTTGATTCCTTGGGGCGCTCCTCCCCCGGTCGCTTCATCACAATAAGATGGGCAAGGCGCAGAATCTGATCCGGGCGATGCCAGTCGAGAAAACCGTCAAATGCATCCCTGCCCAACAACAGGCATAACGACCTGTCAGGTTGTTCTTTTCGCAAACTGGCGAGTGTATCCACCGTATAGGAATCCCCAGCACGCCGTATCTCCCTGTCGTCGACAACAAAACCCTGTTGCTGCCGGATTGCGAGCCGCACCATTTCGAGTCTCAGATCTCCGGGTGTCTTGGGCTGATCGCGGTGTACCGCACCATGCAGGGGGATGAATCGGACCTCATCCAGCCCGACAGCCTGCATCACATCCAGCGCAGTGCGCAGATGGCCGAAGTGAACTGGATCGAAGGTGCCACCGAAAATACCGATCATCTTCTCGCGTCTAATCAACTACGGATGTGACCATCACCAAGCACGATGAACTTTACCGAGGTCAATCCCTCCAGGCCGACCGGGCCCCGGGCGTGGAACTTGTCTGTCGAGATACCGATTTCAGCACCCAAGCCATATTCGAATCCATCTGCGAAACGGGTCGAGGCGTTAACCATCACCGAGCTAGAATCCACTTCGGTGAGAAAACGGCGGGCACGTGTGTAATTCTCGGTCACAATGGCATCAGTATGCTGAGAACTGTGGTGATTGATATGAGCAATGGCCTGTTCCAGCCCTGCGACAACCTTGATGGAGAGTATCGGTGCCAGATACTCTGTATCCCAATCAGCCTCGGTCGCTGGTTGACAGTCGGCAACGATCTCCCGCGTGCGTTCACACCCCCGCAGCTCAACCCCCTTTTCGATCAGCGCACCGCCAATCATTGAGAGGGTCTGTTCAGCCACCCCATCCGCCACCAGCAGGGTCTCCATTGTGTTACAGGTGCCATAACGTTGAGTTTTGGCGTTCATAGCCACTGCAAATGCCTTGTCAAGATCGGCCTGGTCATCGATATAGACATGGCAGATCCCGTCCAGATGCTTGATAACCGGCACTCTGGCTTCCTGGCTGATACGTTCGATCAGGCCTTTGCCTCCGCGCGGAATAATGACATCGATCGATTCAGGCATGGTGATCATCCGGCCCACGGCAGAGCGGTCGGTGGTGGCCACCACCTGTACCGCTTCCTGAGGCAGGCCCGCTTTTCGTAAACCGCTATGAATCGAAGCCGCAATTGCCTGATTGGAATAGTAGGCCTCGCTGCCACCCCGCAATACGGCGGCATTGCCGGATTTCATACAGAGTGCCGCAGCATCGGCTGTGACATTGGGACGTGATTCGTAAATGATGCCGACGACCCCCAAAGGCACCCGCATACGACCCACCTGGATCCCGCTCGGGAGATACTTCATGTCAAAGATCTCGCCGATGGGATCGGAAAGAGCGGCAATCTGACGCAATCCCTCGATCATGCTGTCGATACGCCCAGGTGTCAGTTCGAGGCGATCCAGCAAGGCTGCGTCCAGTCCTTTCTCCGCACCCGCCTCCAGATCCTTGCTGTTTTCTGCCATCAACCTCTGTCTGGACAAACCCAGTTCATCGGCAATGGCCTCGAGAGCCCTGTTCTTTTGCGCAGTGGTTGCGCTGGCAAGCACCCTTGAGGCCTGGCGGGCCTCCCCGCCGAGCGCTGTCATGTAGCTGGCAACATCGGAAATCTGTTTTGACATGATCGTATGGTTGTCTCGTTTATTACTGCCGCCAAGGTTTCGGCAGCTGGATCTATTAAACTGCTAACTTTAACAAATCTCGAACAAAATAACGCCATACTTGATCCGATCCTCACCCTAAACCGCAGTGCAACAGGTTCTCAAATGCCTGCATCTCGAAAACCATATTCTGTTTATGGGAATATTCTGCAGACCCTTTAACATCCCAACAGACCTTTTACATCTCATTGATAATTCTCAGTAATTATCTCACTGTGATTTCCATGACAGAGGCTAAAGGAAACTGATTGCCACCACGGGATTGAATTATTGCCTCTATTGATCACCAAATTACTTAAGTTCAACAGCATCCAACCGATCTATGTAGTGAGTAAAGATATATATCGAGCAAAGCCTACGACCATGATCAAAACACTTCTAAGCACCCTGTTGATACTCAGTTATAGCGGTCAGCTGTGGGCGGAGCAGTTCATCTTTGATGTACCCATGTTCTCCAAGGGTGCCAGCACCTACTACATAGCGGGTAAGATCGGCGACATGCCAGAGACAGAGTTCATGGTCGATACAGGCTCCAGTTATATGACTATCAACGAGGCTACTTTGAGCAAGCTGCAGGCCAGTGGCAGTCCACTCTACTTACGGAACCTGAGGGGAGTATTGGCCAATGGAGATGAGTTGAGTGTGCCTGTCTACAAGATCTCGAATGTTCGAATCGGCGATGAATGCCTGTTGAAAGAGGTTGACGTCGCGGTGTTTCCCGGCAAGACGCGTCAGATCCTGGGGTTGAGTGCATTATCGAAGACCGCACCTTTTATTTTTTCCACCCAACCACCACAGCTACAGTTGAGTAATTGCCATCTGGTTAAGGCGGAGACCGGCAACCAGACTAAGCTGGCTGCCGGTATTACGACCCCATAAAGGGGATCCTACTCCCTACCGAAGTTATTTACCTTCAGGAGCGCTGCTGGCCTCGAATGCACTGAACTCGGCCGCATCAACTTGTCCATCCTGATTCGCATCGGCGGTTTCCCAGCCCTTATAGAGCGCCTCGTGAGCTGTCGCCTCTTCAGAAGAGATGGCACCATCAGCATTGGCGTCGAGTTTGCTGAATGCATCCTCGCCAGCAACCGCTGCGGTAAGAAAACCTGCTGCTGCCAGAGCTACTGCAGAATGGAGGATAGTTTTTTTATTCATAATGTTCTCCTTAACGGAATGTAATGATTTTCGATCCAAAAAGCCCTGTCAGGGCCCTCCGGTATTTCATGAGACACCGCTGGGGGAAGAATTTAAGTGAAGTCAATCACAAAAACACAACTTTAATTCCCAGCAAAAATGGTTTTTTGGGGTTACTCCTTATTTCCCGCTATTTTCACTTTTGATTTCAAAGGCACTGAACTCGGCGGTATCGATTCTGCCATCGTTATTGGCATCGACAGTTGACCAGTTCTTATAGAGTGCCTCGCTTACAATCGACTCTTCTGCGGAGATGAAACCATCGGCATTTCGATCCAGCTTCATGAACACGTCTTCAGCGGCTGTGGCGCCACAAACTCCACCTAATGTTAAAATTGCAACAAATTGATTTATTAGGATTTTTTCATCACCTACTCCTTGTTGATGTTGTTTGAATCCCAGGCCGCCAGGATAGCGGCCCTAGGTGACAGATCAGACTACGCGGGAAGAATTAATGGCTTGACCTGGTTCACAAATAAGCGTTATGCCAATTAAAAGCCATTATCTCCCTGGGAACTGTGAGGAACAGGTCACATCTGAGGTATGCCCGCCATACCCCTTGCGAGCTGTTGAAACAACAACCAGGGATCCGCAGAATCCAGCCCCTTTATTGCCTTGTCCGCAAGTGCGCAATCCGATAACAGACGCTGCCAATGATCCACCTGTCGTTGCAATGCCCTGCGCAGGATCGGCTTGCGCCTGTCCCAGACGCGATGTTTAGCCATTACCTGGTCCACACCCTCGCCCAGCCTAATCTCAAAGCTCATTTCGGCGAGCAGGCGAATCTCCCGGCTTAATGCCCAAAGCACCACCGGTGCCGCAACACCCTCACCCTTTAGGCCCTGCAAAATACGGCTCCCCTTGGCGATATCGCCCTCAAGCAGGGTATCGACGAGGCTAAAGATATCGAACCGGGCACTATCAGCCACGGCCTCGATGAGCTTTTCCGGTGTAACCACACCCTGACCATACAACAGCAACAGTTTCTCTATCTCCTGGCTGGCTGCAAGCAGATTACCCTCTACCCGATCTGCAAGCATCTCCACCACACCTGTTTCCGCTATCAGTCCCGCGCGTCGCAAGCGCTGCTCGATCCAGGGGACCAGCCGCTTCCCTTCAACCGGCCAGATCTGTACCACCACACCTGTCCGCTCAACCGACTGATACCACTTGCTGTTTGTCTGCATCCGTTCCAATTTGGGAAGAGTTATCAGCAAGATGGTATCGACTGCCGGACGCTGGCAGTAGGCGCTGAGGGATTTCCCCCCTTCTGCACCCAGTTTTCCACTGTTGAGGCGTAGCTCCAGTAGTCGTTTCTCACCAAACAGCGAAAGGCTTTCGGCGGCAGTATTCAAACTCGACCAGTCAAATCCACCCACCTGATCCAGGACTTCACGTTCGCTGTATCCCTGCTTATGCGCTGCATGCCTTATCGCATCCCCCGCCTCTTGCATCTGTAAGGGTTCGTCGCCGCTCAACAGATAGACAGGGGCAAGCTGTTGCTGCAGATGGTTTTCCAGTTGTTCATTGCGCAGACGCATGTGGCATCCCGAATATATCGCTATTTGATGGCTTCGAGACGACGAATGATCTGTTCCGCCATTTCATTTCGCATATCATATTTCATCAAGCTGGTTTCACTTCTTTGACCGAGCTCATCGTCACCACTGAAACTGAGCTGACGCGACAGATCCAGCTGCTGCTCCACGCCCGGTTCACCGCTACCCGGTACCCTGGCACGAATCACGGCAGATAGATGCAGTTCCTTGTCCAACGCCTTGCCGCCGGCATCCACCGATAGTACTCTGCTGGTGAACCTTTCCTCTACAACCTCGATATTCAGCTTTGCTGAGGCTTCATCACCGGCCATTACCGCACCCCTGCCCTGTAAATTGTCATACAGAACAGCGGCCAGACTCTCCCGTTTCTCAAAACCGGAGATATAGAGTCCATTCAGTGCGGGTGACAGCTGCCCATACCCCTTGAGGTGGAAACCACAACCCGCGAAAAGGACCGATATCAGCACGCTCCAAAGCAGTTGATGGTGAATATGCACTGAACTATTTGGCAACGATATTCACCAGTTTATTCGGCACCACGATGGTCTTTCTGACTGTAGCCTCACCGATAAATCGCTGTACATTGTCATTTGCCAGTGCCAATGCCTCGATAGCCTGTTTCTCGGCATCCGCAGGTACCTGTATGGTTGCCCGCACCTTGCCGTTAACCTGCACCACATAGGGCAGGCTCTCCTGTTTCAGGGCAGCCTCATCGGGTTGTGGCCATTCGCTGTCGAGTATCTCATCCCCATACCCCAGATCACACCAAAGGCGGTGGGTTACGTGAGGTGCGATCGGCGCCAGCAAGCGCAATACCAGGGATACGCCTTCACGCAGCAGCAGAAGATCCGCAGCTGCGTCTCCCAGCTTGTAGAGGATATTTATCATCCCCATACAGGCAGACACGACATTGTTGAAACGTTGACGCTCGTAGTCATAAAGGGCTTTTTTCAATAACTCATGAATTTCTCGCCGTGCCGTCTTCTGGGATTCAGCCAGTTCTTCCGCTACCGACGCCACCATCGGCTTGGCGTAGATAGCCTCTGCCAACGTCCACAAGCGCTTGAGAAATCGATGCGCACCCTCGACCCCCTCGTCATTCCACTCCAATGACTGGTCTGGCGGGGATGTAAACATGGTATAGAGACGAACCGTATCGGCCCCATAACGATCGATGAGCGACTGTGGATCAACTCCATTATTCTTTGACTTCGACATCTTTTCGATGCCGCCGATGATAACCGGTCCGCCATCCTCCTTCAGGCAGGCTGAAAGCGGGCGTCCCTTCTGATCACGCTCTACCTCAACCTCGGTCGGGTTATACCAGTGCTTGGATCCGTCATCCTGATCCCGATAATAGGTGTCCGCGACAACCATTCCCTGGGTCAACAGACGCGTGAACGGCTCATCGCTCTTCACCAGACCGGCATCGCGCAACAATTTGTGATAGAAACGGGCATATAACAGGTGCAACACCGCATGTTCGATACCGCCTATATAGTGGTCGACAGGCAACCAATAGTCCGCCCGGTCATCGAGCATGGCGTTGGCATCAGGGCAGGTATATCGCGCATAGTACCAACTCGATTCCATAAAGGTATCGAAGGTATCCGTTTCCCGCTGCGCCGCTCCGCCACACCCTGGACAAATGCAGGCAGAGAATGCGGGATTGTCTTTAATCGGATTGATCGTATTTTCGTCGTAGACGATGTCTTCGGGCAGCCGCACCGGCAAGTCTTTCAGCGGCACCGGAACAATCCCGCAGTTATCACAGTGAATCATGGGTATCGGCGCACCCCAGTAGCGCTGGCGTGAAACCCCCCAATCGCGCAGACGATACTGTTTGGTCTTTTGCCCTTTGCCCCTTTCCTGCAGCCACTCCGCTATGGCATCGAAAGCGGCGGCCGACGAAAGACCGTTAAAGGGGCCCGAATCCTGCAGAACACCCGGCTCGATATAGGCGGCGGCCGATATATCAGGGTTGGCTCCTTCGCTGGGGTAGATCACCTGTTTGATCGGAATTCCATACTCGCGGGCAAAGGCATGATCGCGTTCATCATGGGCCGGAACCGCCATAACCGCCCCCGTTCCATAACCCATCAACACAAAGTTCGCGGCATAGATGGGTACCGCTTCACCGCTTACCGGATGGATCGCATCGATCCCCAGCGGAATTCCCTTTTTCTCGATCGTCTCCAGATCGGCCTCGGAGGTCCCGCCCCGGCGACACTCTTCTATAAAGGCCGCGAGCCGATCATTCGTTTCTGCGGCCTTCAACGCCAGCGGATGTTCAGCGGCAACAGCGACATAAGTGACCCCCATCAAGGTGTCAGGGCGCGTTGTATAGACGGTCAGGGGTTCATCCGATGTATCGATACCGAATACCATCTCGACACCAAAGGAGCGGCCGATCCAGTTGCGTTGCATGGTACGCACCTGCTCGGGCCAACCCTCCAGATTATCGATCTCATCCAGCAGTTCATCCGCGTAGTCGGTGATTTTGACGAACCATTGCGGAATCTCACGCCGCTCGACCAGAGCCCCCGAGCGCCAGCCACGACCGTCGATGACCTGTTCATTGGCCAGAACTGTCTGATCCACCGGATCCCAGTTGACAACGGCATGCTTGCGGTACACCAAACCCTTTTTGAAGAGCTCGGTGAACAACCACTGCTCCCACTTATAGTAACCGGGTTGACAGGTTGCCAGCTCCCGGCGCCAATCGTAGCCGAAACCGAGCCGAATCAACTGGCCCTTCATATAGGCGATGTTGTCATATGTCCACCCGGCCGGAGCGACCCGGTTCTTCAACGCCGCATTCTCCGCAGGAAGACCAAAGGCATCCCAGCCCATGGGTTGCAGCACGTTTTTACCCAGCATACGTTGATATCGGGCAATCACATCACCGATAGTGTAATTACGCACATGCCCCATATGCAGCTTGCCGCTGGGGTAAGGAAACATGGAGAGGGAGTAAAATTTCTCTTTACCTGGATCCTCTTCGACCTCAAAGGTCTTTTCTGTCTCCCAGTATGCCTGCACCTCTGCCTCGAGGGCTGCAGGTTCGTAGTTTTTATGCATGTTATGGTCCGACTGGATAGTTGTTAAATATGGATTAACCGGAAGGCATGTCCCGCAGAGAATGGTTCCGGTCCGCGCCAAAGCGCTTAATATCGCGGAAGGATACCGCAGCTGGCTGCTGACAGAAAGATGTCACACCCAGGTCTCTATGAATTCAAGAACCAATAGATGCAAACTCACACCCTACGATGACCATACATACTCATTTTCAATCTTGGCAACTAGACTTTATGGCTCGTTAGAGTAATTCGTGGGTAGCTCTAAATGATAAGTGTCACTAACCTCTTGAAAGACGGAAACAATATCTAAATCATCAGTAATATCTTTTTTGCGGGTCGATTCTGACTACCTGACACTGCCTAAGTAACTGACAAGCTTATATCCTATCATCACGTCATTCCGGCGCATGCCGGAATCCAGGATGAATGCCAGGGAGACGGTATGGAGCGACAACCGTGCGTGTATCTATTGGCCAGTAAACGAAATAGAACCCTATACACGGGTATGACTTCTAACCTGCTAAAGCGGGGTTTGGGAACATAAGAATAGTCGAGTTGAAGGCTTTTCCAGTCATTACAGTGTGCATAATTTAGTCTGGTATGAGATGCATGAGACGATTGAAGCGCTGAACCCACGCTGGCGTGATTTGTATCCGGAGCTGATTTGACGAGCAGTATTCTTTGCTGAAAGGCTGACGGTCGAGAATCGTGTGGAGCATCTGGATTCCGGCCTGCGCCGATGTAATGGTCTCCTCCCACCTCACGAATCGGCGTCACAATGCGCCATGATAGAAGTGTTCCAACTATCAAGGAGGCAGGAGAAGACCATGAACAAGATTACGACAATCGGTTTGGATCTGGCAAAGCATCTGTTTCATGTGGTCTGCTGTGACCAACGCGGAAAGCTGATCAAAAAGCGCATGCTCAGGCGATCTCAGGTATTGCCCTATTTTGCCAATCTAGCGGCA
>QBVD01000090.1 GCA_003058525.1 gamma proteobacterium symbiont of Ctena orbiculata
GCTTCAATCCCTATCAAGCAAGGTCGTAGCCGTGCAAAAAACTTCAGCATGGTGCTGCGTCGAAGCTGTTTACGCAAAACAACCTTGCATTGTTCATCAACACCATGAACCTGAAAAACATTCTTCGCCAAGTCCAGTCCAATTACGCTAACCTGCTTCATAACACCGCTCTCCTGTTAGTTGATTATCAATTACTTACCAACTATGGCACATCAATGCCGGTAAGGAGGGCGGTGTCCATTTCATCTCTGACAGCAGTCACGGCGGTGATAGAAGGCAAACCCCTGCCGCCATCTGAAGCGCATGTCCACGGCCAGCCCCATCCGCCAATCATGCCTTGAACAGGATAGGTGGCGGAGCGAATTCAGAAGCCGTAGTTGGCCATCAACCTGACGAAGTCACCGTCCTGGTGCATGTCGGTGTAGATCAGTTCCAGACCCAGATGATCATTCAAGTCGTATACCATGTAGTAGTCGGTTTCGTTTGCACACTTATCGAACTCCACATGCAGCACGCCCACTGCCAGCGCCTCGACACCCGCATACTCGATACCGAACGCCGTTGCCTCCTGGTCCTCGACACCATCAATGTTATGGTCGTCTGCCGAGGTAAAATAGGGACCGCCACCGATACCATTGGTCACCGTACCCGATACATCGTTGTACGCGGCGGTGATTGTGAAATCCGCCAGAGCATAGCTGCCGGTGATGCACCAAACATCACCATCAGGCCCTGACTCATCGCCGGTATCATCCGACTGCGAGCCAAATTGCAGACCGATACTGAAGGCATCGGTCTCATATACGCCTTCCAGGTAGAACAGCTTGGCAAAATCACTACCCTGGTAGTACCAGCCCTGCAGCGCCAGTTGTTCGATGACCTCGAATACGACACCGACCGCAGTCAGGCCGTCGTCGCCGTTCAACTCCCGAAATCTTTCCGGAATATCGGCATCGACACCGGCCCATTTATCGAAATGGGTCAGATAGAGGGTGGTACCGGCAATATCGTTAATGCTCAGTAACAGCCCCTGAAATGTATTCGGCACCATGCGAATATCATCGGTATCGGCGTGGGGTGTATCCAGCTCGAAGTGACCGACACGCAGCGCGGTGTTGCCGTACTCAGCCTGGATCTAGGCCTCGCCCAGAATGGCGTAGCTGGCGTTTTCCTAGGAGAAAAAATCGCCGTTCTCATCATCGAACAGCTCCCCGGTGGTATAGAAGGTTGCGCCGGCGCTCAATCCCTTCCAGGTCGGACTGATATAGCCGAGTTTACCGCCAATGGCGGAGCCGTCCGTCTCATTGCCGTCTTCATCCTCGGCATGAATAACACCTACCCTGAGGTTTCCGAAGACACCCTCTTCGGCCTGTACGGTGGCCACCCCCGATAGACCAAACAGCACTCCGGACAACAATCCTACCTGGACCATCCTCTTGATAAACGATCTTTCACCATCTGGCAAAAAGGGATTGCGGTGACACCTCACAGGCAGGGGAACGATATTCTTATTCTGGGCGCCAACCACCCGGAACAGGGGATTAAAAACCAGTTTCCGTTCGTCAAAGAAGATCCCAGCAGGCACACTCTCTGCACCGAACCTAGTCAGTCTTGATTTTTTTGCATAACTCAAATCCCACTCAGAGTTTAAGTTAAGGCTGGCTGGCGTCTGCTGGCAGGCCGATCGACTTAATATTTGAAAAGATGAGCTGTTTGCCTAGCGATGCTCGCGGTGTCTTATGAAGCCTAAGGATGTACGCAGTTTCATCCCTTTCTCATACCACCGTGAAGCAGCTATGCTCATTAGCCGGGGTAATATTAATACGATTGATTATCGTTTGCAATATAGTTCGCACTGCTTACGACACACAGATCAGTGCTATCCTTTACTTGATCTGCGATACACGACACCTGAGGCCGTACACCGTATGGCAAGCCGCTCCCCATGAAAAAATTACGATGACGAGTACCAGCTATGAATAAAACGCTTGTTTTCTTTATCCCTATATTGTTGCTCTTTGGCTGTTCCAATAGCGATGAAGAAGATACCAGTGCAGGTTCAGGTGCCGGCGAGCGGAAATACAGTATCTGCGAATGTGTAAACGAGCCCATCAGATCGGGCGAAAAAGCCCAAGCCTGCGGAAAACTTGCGCAGACCATACCCGACTACGTGACACAGGTGATGGCATGTAAAGGCGAAACAGTTAAGGATGAACAACGATGAAAATGATATTTGTTATTGTCTCAGTATTGTTCGCACTTACCACTCCGGTATCGGCTGCCGGCCTTGTCTCGCCGTTTTCCGGGAGTACACCGATTGGCGAATACAAGGCCGACTTCGTGAAGTACCATTACCTGCCTTCCGCCGCGGCAGATGCCGAACCGGCGACCATTGACGGCCGGATCCACAGTCGCCTGTTTAAGAAACCGGATGAAAAAAGCAATTACGAGGTAATCAAGAGTTTCGAGAATGAATTCAAGGCAGCGGGATTCAAGGTACTTACCCTGATCGAAGATACCCGCCAGGGTGAGTTGAAAGTGCGTGACCTGAATACCCCCGGCAAGAACGGCATGCTTAAACGTCCTTACGCCGGCAAGGGCGGTAAGACCGGGGTCGGCACTGTCGCACAGATCTCAACCCAGGCACAGGAATACCTTGTCGCACGTAAGACGATCGACCAGACCGATGTGTTGATTGCCGTCTTTACGAGCCGCAGCGGTGGTTATGCGATTGAACAGATTGAATCCGCGGCGATGGAACAGGGCACGGTGTCTCTGAATCTCGATGCGATGCGCAACAAGATGGCAAGCGAAGGGCGTGTCGCAATCTATGGTATTCGTTTCGATACCGGCAGCGCGAATGTCCGCCCGGATTCCGCAGCGACACTCGCGACAATCGTGAGCTATCTGCAGGAGAATCCGCAACGCTATTTCTATGTGGTTGGCCATACGGACGACCAGGGCAAGTTTACAAGCAACCTATCGTTATCGAAGGCGCGCGCGGACGCCGTCGTTAAGGCAATCATCGCCAAGCTGCCGGCGGCCGCCAACCGGTTGCAGGCAGATGGTGTCGGTCCCCTCTCCCCTGTGGCCACCAATACGGGTACTGACGGACGCAGACTGAACCGGCGCGTTGAGCTCGTGTCGCGGCTCAAGTAATCCGCCGGTCTACCCAAGCAACTCCGGTCTTATGATCCAATTGACCCGCCAACTCACATCATCCATGCGTTCCAAGCAGACGACGCTGCCTGGCTGGTAGGCAATGATCGGCTTGTCTTTATCCCCGAAAAGCAAATGCGAAACCAACTTCGCCATGAATGGCAGATGACCGACAACCATTATCTCTTTACCTCCGCCTTGCTTATGCAAATCAAACGCCTTGGGATCGTCATTTGGGTTAATGTCACCATTTGCTTCCAGTGTTAATCCCGGCGCAATCGCATTGGTCAGACGCTCAGCTGTTTGCATAGCGCGCAGTTTTCCGCTGTGGACCACCCTGTCTGGGCGAATGCCGGCCTGCTTAAGAAAGGTGGCGAGCCGATCAATATCCTCCCTGCCCCGGTCAGTCAGGGGTCGATCGGGATCGACCTCTTTTTTACATGCCTCACCGTGCTGTACGAGATATAGTTTCATATCACCCCCAAACTCATAAGCCTCGTGTGATTAGATCAACACCCGTCCATCCGATATTTCTTGTTGATTCTTTCAAAACCATCTCAGGTCAGCAACGCCACACTCTTGACCTGTGCATAGAGCTGCATCCCCTCAAGAATCCCCATACCCATGGCGGAGCGGCGGGTGATGCGTGACAGCAGGGTCTGGCCATCCTCCAGTTCCAAGCGCACCAGCACCTGGGTGGGGCTGATGTCGCGGGTGTCGATGACCCGCACCGGCAGGATGTTGAGGATACTGGTGTCGGTATGGGCTCTGAGGGACAGGCTGACATCCCTGGCCTGGATCTGTACCCTGGCGTGGCGGCCCACCGGCAGATCCTCCCGGGGTACGGCAATCCTGTTGCCCTGCAAAGTTATCCAGGTCAGATGATAGCTGTGGTCGTGGGAAGTAACGTTGCCCACCAGCAGCGCGGAGGCGTCATCGTAGCCCGACAGAGGCATATCAAGCCGCGTCAACAGCGGCGCGGCCTCGCCCTGTGCGGTGACTCGCCCGCTATCCAACACCACCATATGGTCAGCGAGCCTGGCCACCTCATTGGGGTCGTGGGAGACATACAGGGAGGGGATGGCGAACTCATCGTGCAACCGTTCCAGATAGGGCATTATGGTCTGTTTGGCAGCATGATCGAGGGCGGAGAGCGGCTCATCCATCAGCAGCAGTCGCGGGCTGGTGAGCAGGGCGCGGGCGATGGCGACCCGCTGGCGTTCACCGCCTGAGAGCCGGGCTGTAGACCGTGGCAAAAGGGTTGATATCCCGAACAGTTCCACCACATCATGAAAGGGTATCTGCCGCTGTGCTTCGGACACCCGGCGCATGCCATACTGCAGATTCTCCCGCACCGATAGATGCGGAAAGAGACTCGCCTCCTGGAATACATAACCGATGGGCCTCCGATGGACCGGCAGAAACCGGTTCTCATCCTGCCATGTCTCACCATTGACCCGCACCACGCCCTGGGTTGTGCGTTCGAGACCGGCCACGGCACGCAACACACTGGTTTTGCCCGATCCCGAAGGGCCGAACAGGGCTGTGACACCCTGTGCCGGCGCGGTGAAATCCACCTCCAGGTCGAAGTCACCCAAACAGTGCTTCAGATTGACCTCGATACCACTCACGGCTGATGACTCCGGGTAATACGTCCATTGACCAGGTAGAGGGTCATCAGTACAAGGAACGAGAAGGCGAGCATACCGGCAGCCAGCAGGTGGGCCTGGCCATACTCCAGGGTCTCAACCTGTTCGTAGATCGCCACCGACAACACCCTGGTCTCGCCGGGGATGCTCCCGCCAATCATCAGCACCACACCAAACTCGCCCACCGTGTGGGCAAAGGAGAGGACCGCGGCGGTAAGAAAGCCGGATCGCGCCAGCGGTATCACTACAGTCGCAAAACGGTCCCATGGGGAAGCGCGCAGGGTGGCGGCCACCTCTGCCGGACGCGGCCCAAGGGCCTCGAATGCATTCTGCAGCGGCTGTACCACGAAGGGCAGCGAATAGAGCACCGAGGCGAACACAAGCCCTTCGAAGGTAAAGGCCAGACTACCGATACCAAGTGCCTCCGTCAGGCGTCCTACAGGCCCATCTGGGGCGAGCATGATCAGCAGGTAGAATCCGAGCACGGTGGGCGGCAACACCAGCGGCAGTGCAACCACCGCCGAAAGGGCCTGTTTGTACCAGGCATGGGTGCGCGCCAGCCACCAGGCAATCGGGGTACCGACGATGAGCAGCACCAGGGTTGTGGTGCTGGCCAGTTTGAGAGTCAGCCAGACGGGTTGCCAGTCGAATGCCATGCTCAGCTCCGTAGTTGGTTTTGGCTTTGAATGTCAGTTAACGTAAAGCCGAAATTACTTGGATGCGTCGATAATACGCTGTTTTTGGCGGGATAGGCCCCATCCTACCTTGGTTTTTGTATCAGGAGATCGCCCCGCCCTTTCACTTGACCCCATAGCCATAGCGCTCGATCACTTCCCGCGCCACATCGCCCTTAAGGAACTCGAGGTATGCAATGGCCGCCGGATTGCCTTCACCCTTTTTCAACAGCACTGCCACCTGGTCAATGGGGGTATGATAGTCAATCGGGATCTGCCACAGTGTACCCTCTTCACCCTCCCAATCCTTGATCTGGGCCAAGGCGACAAAACCCAGCTCCGCGTTGCCGGTGGCGGTGAACTGGAAGGCCTGGGCTATCGATTCTCCCATCACGAGTTTGGGCGTGAGCGTTTCCAGCACTCCCAAACGCCGCATGACCTGTTCCGCCGCCATGCCGTAGGGAGCGATCTTGGGGTTAGCCAGTGAGAGATGATCAAAAGAGCCATTTTTAAGATAGTGCTCACCGTCAGTGAACAAACCCGGCCTCAAGCTCCACAACACCAGTTTGCCTCTAGCATAAACAAAACGGGTTGCGGGTACAGCCAACCCCTCGGCCTCCGCCTTGATCGGGTGCTGGCCGTCGGCCGCAAGGAAGATTTCGAAAGGGGCGCCATGCGCAATCTGTGAATAGAGCTTACCGGTTGAGCCATGGCTGATTCGGGCGGTGTGGCCGGTGGCCTTTTCAAACAATGGAGCAATCTCGCGGTTTGCGGCGATAAAGTTGGATGCTACGGCAATCTTCACCTCTTCGGCTTCCACCTGCGCATAGGGTAGTGCGAGCCAAATGTATACGGCAAGAAAGATGTAGTCGGTTTTTTTCATGAAGCTAATATCGAGCATGGATAACATCGTACAACTAAGCGGCATAATACCAACAAGTGGGTTGTGTAAACCAGCCAACATATTCGAGATGCCCGCTATTAACGACCATTAACCAGTCAGCCCCATAGAATACAGGGTTAATAACATCATCTACAATCATATTGCCAATCAACCATGCCGTTACTGAGAGCCTGGATCAGCTGAAAAAATAAGTGGATGTCCATACGTATTACTACGACTTAAAATATTTCCCGGCAGTATTTATTATTTACGTCAATTGCTAAGCAAGTCGTTTTTAAGACGTACTGTCCTGATTGCCATTCCTTGAATTGCGCTTGTGCAATCAGAGGTTACTATCATGTGTGAGAATCCATATTATACCGCAGAACAACATGGTGATTTCGACCTCTTTGAACTGGAAGATTTTGTTCTTGAGCAAGGCGCCACGTTGCGCAATGCAAGCCTGGCCTACAAGACTTTTGGTCAACTCAATAAAGAAGCTGACAATGCAATCCTATTTCCGGTTATGTTTTCCGGCACCCATGCTGCTATGGCGACATATGTAGGTAGTGAATTGGCACTCAATCCCGAAAAATATTTTATTATAATACCCAACCAACTAGGAGGCGGCCTATCCACTTCACCGCATAACACACAAGGAGAATACGGTGGAGCATCCTTCCCAATGTTGAGTATTGGCGATGACGTACGCGCTCAGCACAAATTGCTAAACGAACACTTTGGCATTCGCACTCTGCAACTGGTGACTGGTTGGTCAATGGGGGCGCAACAAACCTATGAATGGGCTGTTCGGTACCCGAATATGGTCACACGAGCTCTACCTATTGCTGGAACAGCCAAGACGACTCCTCACTGCGGCTTATATGTGGATGTTTTCTGTGAAGCGTTGAATTCTGACCCAGCCTGGAAAAATGGTGCTTATAAAAACGCCAATGACGTAAGTGAAGGTTTATGCCGAATGGCTAGAGTATTCGCCATGATGGGTGCCAGTCATGAGTTGTTTAATGAAAAAAGCTGGTCGAATTTTGGTTTTTCCTCAACAGAAGACTTTCTAGCAGGATTTTGGGAGAACTGGTTCTTGCCAATGGACCCCAACAATCTGCTGTGTATGGCAAAAAAATGGCGTAGCGGCGATGTCAGCCAACATACAGGTGGAAATTTGGAATCTGCTTTGCACCGTATCAAGGCAAAAATGCTTGTTGTTGCTTTTAAACAGGACATGTTTATCACTGAAGCTGATTGTCGCCGTGAGCAGCAAATGATTGCTAATAGTGAATTTGTAAGCATTTCCTCACAATGGGGGCACTTTTCAATGTTAGGTATGTCGCGAGACGACTTCAAAATAATCAATTCTTGCCTGGAACGGTTACTGGCCGCTCCGGTTTAGGTAGATAGGCCAGCCACATATTTGTGGCTGGCATTTAGATTGTCATGTTGATTTAAAACTGTTCTTTGAGAGCAGATACTTGAAAGGCTGGTGTTACACATCAAGATGTGTAGCTATGGCCTGACAAACCACCTAGTTCACTATATTTTATTCGGAGGCACATAACATGGGTTCTGCAACCTTAATACCGGCCGGCAAGGTCTCTTTGGCGATTTTCCTCGCGACTGCTACCACATTGACTTCACTATTAAGCACAGCCGTGGCTGACGAAACCTGCCAGTCGCCCTACATGGCTAAGATTGTCGGCCAGGAAGATTTCGTTTATGTCTGGACACTTGGAGTCGAGGGTGTAGGTGATGGACAGGATAAACTGGTTACAGTCGATGTCAATCCAAAATCCAACCATTATGGCACAATTGTCAATACGCTTTCTGTTGGCGGCAGGAATGAGGCGCACCATTCCGGGTTTACTGACGACCGTCACTACTTGTGGGCTGGTGGCTTGGATACCAATAAGATTTTTATATTCGATGTTTACAGCGACCCAAGGAAACCACGTCTACACCATATCATCACTGACTTCGTCTCCAAGAGCGGCGGTGTTGTCGGACCTCATACCACTTATGCATTGCCTGGACGAATGATGGTAACCGGGCTTTCAAACAATAAAGATCACGGTGGCCGTACAGCACTGGTAGAGTACACTAACGACGGCCAATACATTTCGACACACTGGATGCCGACTGATGGAAATCTTCATGGCGCAACAAAAAGTGGCAAATATGCTGATGGTTACGGTTATGATATTCGAGCCCTTCCTCGTCGTAATGTGATGGTTTCATCTTCGTTTACCGGCTGGTCCAATTATATGATGGACTTTGGTAAAATGTTACAGGATAAAGAGGCTATGAAGCGCTTTGGCAACACAGTCGTTGTATGGGATCTGCATACCCGTAAACCTAAGAAGGTATTGGATGTTCCAGGCGCTCCACTGGAAGTCCGCTGTGCATGGCAACCAAATAACAACTGGTGCCTGACCACGACTGCCCTGACATCGAAGATATGGTTGATTTACGAGGATAAAGATGGCGAGTGGCACTCCAAAGCTGTTGCCGATATTGGCGATCCGTCCAAGGTACCCCTCCCGGTGGACATATCGATTGCCTCAGATGACTCTGGCTTATGGGTCAATACATTTATGGATGGAAAAACACGCTTCTTCGATCTGAGCGATCCGCACAAACCTAAGCAGGTGTATGAGAAAGCGATAGCATCACAGGTTAATATGGCATCCTCAAGCTGGGACGGCAAGCGTATCTACTATACCAGTTCCCTATTGGCCAATTGGGATAAGAAAGGCAATGACGATGAGCAGTACTTCAAGGCCTATCATTGGGATGGAAACAAGCTTACCGAGCAGTTCAAGATAGATTTCTATAAGGAGAAGCTTGGACGTGCCCATCAGATGCGTTTCGGTGCATATTCACTTTACGGTATGCAGAGGAACGACATGCTGAAAAGCGTTGACTTGGCGGCTACCAAGTAAATCCGGCTTTACTTTATTGCAAAGTAATCGCCACTTGAGCTTTATCAATTTATCAAGCTGAGGAGGGAGGCCATTTCAACTGATGGCCTCCCTTCGACGATACTGGTCACGAGCAGCCATCTTCGCTGGTGGCCATGATATTCATCTTACGGCGTTCACTGCAGCGCAAGAAGCAAGGATACCACACAGCCTCAGGCACCATCTGATATCCATGCAGTTCCACCAAGAGATGGTGCCGGTATCGACATATCGGATATATGGCACATATGTTCAATGCAACAGCGACAGTACGGTAGGAAAAGGTGTGGTTGATGTGGCACGTATCTAAGCCTGATACCGGTACGTTCTTACTACAGGATCCGGTTAAGCAGACAGTTGTCTAGTCTACAGATGTTGGCGGCTGCCTAGGAAATCGTGTACCGTACCAACAATCAGACCTCCCGCCATGAGAGTTTCTCTATTCGCAAAAGATCGCATATAAAGGCCAAGCAATCGTTGACTTCAATTTCCTTGCAAGTATAGATATCGAGAGTGAAAAAATGTCTTTCCCGCCAGGTATAGAAAGAGCATCCTGATTCAGCCCAGGCCTGGTAACCACCTATACCGTGATGCAACTTACTGACTGAATCGGGTGAAAAGATCAGAGTATCGGCGATTGGAGTCATGGCAAGGCAATCGCTCAAACCGCTAAGCACTTCACGTACCGTCTCTTCAGAAACAGCCGGAAGACTGTAGATACCTTCGATGATAATGCGCTGTCGTCGAATATCAGGACAAATAGCCAATGTGTCACCATGCGAACGAACTTGCGGTTGAAAATTCTGATTTGGCATTGAAATTGTAAACACGGGCGTTATTCTTAATCACTGTTCATGCTAGGGCCTGTCAACACTAATCCTGTCGGCCCTGTTACCCCTGAAAAAACGCCAATCAATACACACCCCAAGGGCACTTCCTTCGGGGCGCACCCCAAGGGCTGGTGCTATTGGATCAGTGTTATCAGGCCCTAGGACTACTCATGATTGTTTGGCGTAACAAATATACACGCTTCCTTCCCTGATCGACAATAATTCAGTCACAGTAGTCGCAAGTATATACATGTTTACATACCCTTGTAATGCGCTGTATCAGCGTGGTGGACGGATATCAAAACGTTTCATTTTTCGGTAGACGGTGTTGCGGCTGATATGCAGTTTAGAGGCAACCCGGGTGATGTTCCAATGAGCAGCCTCCAACTCCCGCAATATTGCATCACGCTCAGCGATATCCAATGAATTGGTTGGGCGGAATCGTTGCGTGGGCTCACCGCTGTACGAGACATTGACGATCTCATCCGGCAGGTCTTCCACTCGAATGCTTGTGTTGTCGCATAGACCAATCAGGATACGAAGAATATTGCGCAACTGACGGATATTGCCCGGCCAATAATAATCGTGAAGTGCTTGCAGCGCTTTATCCTCTATTATGATCCGCTCTCGATCGCCTATCTCCTGTTCTAAAAGATGTTTAATCAGGGCATCTCGGTCTTCGCGATCTCGCAACGGGGGCATCTTCAGGCTAATACCGTTGAGTCGATAATAGAGGTCTAACCGGAAACGGCCCTCGTCAACAAGCAACTGGAGATCCTTATGGGTCGCGCTGACCAGGCGAATGTCAACCTTTATCGGGACCTCGCCACCAAGTGGAATAACCTCTCTCTCCTCCAGAACTCTCAAAAGACGTGCCTGTAGGTGGAGAGGCATATCACCGATTTCATCAAGAAACAGCGTACCACCGTTTGCCTGCACAATCTTGCCTCGATACCCCTCTTTGTTTGCTCCTGTGAATGCGCCAGAGCGGTATCCGAAGAGTTCACTCTCAATCAGTGTTTCTGGCAATGAGGCGCAATTGACTGCAATCAGTGGCTTATCCGCCCGGCGGCTGGATTTATGTACAGCCTTGACAAATACATCCTTTCCGGTCCCCGTCTCTCCAAGTATGATAAAAGGGATATTCCGCTCAAGTAGTTTCTTGGCGCGTTCAATATTGCGACACATGCGAGTGTCACCGAACTCCAGGTCATCCAGTACCGGTTTCACCTCGTTACCTGAGGTTGACGTGGTAAATCTTTTACTTCGGCCATTCGGCCGGCGTTTGTCGGAACTGGGGGGTTGGAAACCGGCATAGAATCGGCGACCATGTATTATATCCTGCAGTGCAGTAGGGACTGTCGCCAAATCATGGGCATTGCTCAGAGCATTACTGATGTGGATGTCAAACAGCGCTTCAATCCGCTGACCAAGCAAACCCTTTATGTTGGCCATATCAAGTTGAAACAAAGCGCTACGGTTTGCAGCTTTTATACACCCGTCACCATCGAATGCCAGTACCCCCTCACCTAGGGTGGTGATGAACTCGGGACGGCTATGGAAGCGGAGGATATAGTTATCGCGCATGCAACAAAACAAGAGGCGGTTTTCGATCAGCTGGGCCGACATATTGACCAGCACCATGGTATGTTGCTGAGCCTGGTGTGAATGACTGGAAGCGTCCAGCACCGCGATCAGTTCACCTGTTGGATCCAGTATGGGCGCTGCAGAGCAGCTCAGATGGGTATTTTGCGAAAAGAAGTGCTCATTCTTGTGGATAATCAGTGGTCGCTTTTCAATCAGGCACGTGCCCATGCCATTTGTTCCTTGTGTCTGCTCGGCCCAAACGGCACCCAATTGTAACCCTGTTTTGCCAGCGATGTTTGTAAACATCGGATCGCTCACATAGTTGACAACCACCCCTTCGCTGTCCGTCAGTAGGATTGAGTGGCCTGAACCGGCAACCTGCTGATACAGGTTGGTCATTTCTGAAAACGCAATCGCTGAAAGGTGACTGTATCTTTCCTGCCTCTGCTTCAAGTCTTTATGGTCGACAACAACTGTTTCCGGTCGATACTCAGGATCCAGAATGTGGTCATTGATACAGCGTTCCCAGGAGCGGATGATCTGTTCATTGACCACATTCTCGACGGTTCTGCGATCGCGAACGGCGGCTTTCACAAATCCATAATGCGGCAAATTGGCGTTGTCACTATTCATCTAAATACCATTGACAGGTGATACCGGTCATACACTGAATACACCGACAATCGCGTGGAATGACCATCCAAACCACCTGCATTAATGCATGCCATTAGAAATTCCAGGTCAATGCAACCCCGGTGTGCCACGAATAGGTTTCAGCATTGGTGTGACCACCGCCAGGGAGACTGCCCGTACCGTAATCACGATCCTCTTTGAACTGCCACCCGACATGCGCGTCCAGATCGATAGGAGGCGCTAAAAAACCCTTATAGCCGAATCCCAAGGTGAGTCTATGCTTATAGATCACTTCCGCCTGTGTGGCCTGGATATACTGGGTTACCTGTTGATTTAGAGGAATTGGGCCGACATTGCTAAAAACTTGTGAAATTCCCCCTATAGGTCCGGTCGTACCGGTATCAGTGGGATCGTCACCATAACCGTAACCGATTCGATATTTCCAGCTACCTCGAGTTAATTGGGCGCCCAGGGAGACGACTGTTTGATCATCGTAAACATCCTGCCAGAATTTTGCGTCATCCCAGAATTTGTGGATGACATCAAATGCCAGCAAAAGATTTCCATGCATGAGACTGTTGTTCGCGATACCGAATCCTATATTAGAGGGTTGCTCAATATCCGGGCTTGCATAACTGTTGGCGCTGGTTTGTACCTGGTTGTCGAAGGTATGTTTGAGCTCTGTCTGATAGTAGGCTCCATACATCGTCGTGCCGGTATCGTATGTGGCTCCAAACGTACCTCTCAATCCAATATCATGAGTGGCAGCGGAGGTTGATGAAAGCCCAAGATCCAGTTCAGCGAAACTGATTGTTGCAGCGAACCCGAGTGAAATGCGATCAGTGACCTCGTAGCCAAGGCCGGCATTTACACCAAGAATGATAAATTCCGCTCCTGCACCCAGGCTCCCCGGATTGCCCCTGAATTCTGCGCCGATTCCGGACACTGCAGTCAAACCCAAACCCAGCGTTGCGGGAAAACCCAATCCTCGAAGGTCCTGGGTGATTGCCGTATTGGGTACGGCAAACACATCTGTACCTGAATTTTCGCTGAATGCAGTACCGGTAACACTGCCGTCATGGGTCAGATCAACTTCTGGCATGTAGAAAGTTGCACCGAAACTGAATTTTGTGCCTTTGAATTGTGTGAGTGTTGCGGGGTTGCCAAACACCGTTGAGCTTATATCCTGAGGGCGCGCCAGACTTGTGCCTGCCATACCTCCTGAAGCGGGAGACAAGGTATTGTGCAGATCGTATCCATGGGGTCCGGCAAAACAGTTTGCCGTGGAAATACAACCAATAGCCATTGTCAATACCGATATACCACGAGTCATGTGAATCACTTTATACATTTTTCTATCCCATAAGCTTGAGATGTTAATGGTTGGTTCAGGTCACATAGGCACTAGAGGCGAAGCTCTAACCATTGATCCCCGCAAAGCCATTAGCTTGTAGAACATGTGTTAATAGCTTTAATAAAGGACAACGAGATTGCTCAGAATCGATCAGCTTCCACAACCTGTCTCGATCAGCAGAACGGTTGGCGTCTGTTTCAATGATGATTTGATTTGAACGCATGGGCCCCGACTCGACAAGACTGAATAAATTGTTTACATCCAGATGCCTACGAGCAAAGAAATCATCCGGACAAATACCCATTTTCAATTTATCGGTTGAGTTATCCAATTGCTGATAGACTGTAAACATTGATAATGGCAATCCCATTGGGGCAGTAGACTTCTGCCACTCATGAATGGTTTGTTCGTAGCGTTCGGCGTTGTGAACATCTGTAGTCTGTGTATCGATAAGCCATTCTTCCCATAACGCCGCATTCATGCTGAATTCAATATTGGGCATGGACATGCTGTTTCGAGCTGCTTTTATTGCACCACCACACGTCGTTCGGGACATTGTTCTTACCTCCAGCAATAAATGTACTAATGCGTAATAGGTGTCATCCCTGAAACACTAGAGATGGCTTTTATATGCCACTCATTGGACAGCTACTCTAGTATTTCAAACAGCTTGGTGGTATACGCAGAACTACGTGTGTCAAATTGCAGAGAGGCTATTATGATATGGTGAGGATAGTATCGAATTACCGGCACACGGGTATGACATGCAAAGTAAAACGGTCATTCTTTCGTTACGATCGAGGCTAAAATAATATTACTTATTGATTAACTGGTTAATATCCAGAAAACACTAGGATTAGACGGGGGTTGTGAAATGACACACTATTTCATCGATATACACTTCACTAGATACCAAGTTGGTTTTTGGGGTGCGCATGGCTTTAAATGTATACACTACCCTACAGTAACTAATTATTCAGGTTGACAGGTGGACTAAAACTTGCAAATTATCAATCTAATAGGTCGTTTAAGTAATATTTATATAGTAAAATGACTAACCACCACTCACTAGGGCTGCTTACTCATGTATCCACGAGACCTGGAATCCATCCTTGAGCAGGTCCAGCGCGTTGCAAAGGGAGTTATTTCGGAAAACGCCTTAGATGTCGATCAGCAAGCTCGTTGGCCCGAGGAGGGGCTTCGTGCATTGCAGCAGGCGGGAATTGCCGGACTTACAGTACCAATTGAATACGGCGGTCTCGGTCATGGTTCTTTCGCTGTTGCGCAAGTATGTGAATTGCTAGGACAGGAATGTGCATCGACCGCCATGTGCTTTGGCATGCATTGCGTGGGATCAGCCGTGCTTTCAGCCAAAGCAACGAAAGATCAGCAAGAGCGGTTTCTGCATCCTATCGCTGCCGGAGAACACCTTACAACGCTATCATTAAGCGAAGCAGGAACCGGCTCTCATTTCTATATCCCAAACACGCGTCTCGATGCTATTTCACCGGAAATGTATCATGTTTCTGGCACCAAGACATTTGTAACCAACGGTCGGTATGCGGACTCTTATGTCATTTCTACGGTGGCTGCCGACCCGGATGGCCCATTGGGTGAATTTTCCTGCATCGTAGTACCGGCTGATGCCGAAGGTTTAAGCTGGGGCCCCCCCTGGTCCGGATTGGGCATGCGTGGCAACTCTTCCACCAGCCTGACCTTGGATAAGGTGGCTATTGCCAGGGACAACCTCCTAGGAGAAGAGGGAGATCAGATCTGGTATGTATTTCAAGTGGTGGCGCCGATATTTCTGATGGCGATGACTGGCACCTATCTGGGCATTGCGAGTGCCGCGCTTGAAGAGGCAAGAATCCATTTACTTCAACGACAATATACCGAGAGTGGAACCGGTCTTTCTCAGCTTGCAGTAGTCCAACACCGGCTCGGTTCATTATGGGGGATGCTGGAACGTACCCGTCGTCTGTGTTACCACGCAGCCGCCAGTTTTGATGCCGGTAACCCTGATGCTCTGCCCACCGTGTTTACCGCAAAGGCAGAAGTTGCGGACTGCGCTGTAAATATGGTTAATGAAGTAATGACCTTAATGGGGGGACTTGCCTATCGGGACGATTCACGGCTGCACCAACTTCTGCGCGATGCAAGGGCGGCACATGTAATGGCTCCCACCACGGACATGTTACGCACTTGGACCGGTAGAGTACTGCTCGGCCTTCCAATACTCGGTACCGGATCATGAGAAGCACAGGCACAGGAACTGCTTTTGGAGAGATACATAAGCCGGCAAAGGCCGGTGATTATCGGAATCAACAGACAGATCCTGCTAAGCCACCTTCCAGCGGACATTTTACGGCTGGTAAATCAAGAGGGACTGCAGTCCTTCTCAATGTCGACCCGACGATTTTCAGCTATATCCATCAACGATTGCACTCCACACTGGATTTGGAGGATTTACCTGGATTGGAACAATTGTACATCGGATTGGAACAAGGACGTGTGCGTATTGACGCTCTTATGCTCGGTGTAAGCCTTGAAGAGCCTGTACGTATAGCACAGCGCATTCACTCCTTAGGTGTCGATATCCCTGTGCTGATTCTGACAGAACCCGAGCATCATGATCATCTCAAACATGCGCTAAAATTCGCCCCATTTGTTGGTAATGATGTGCTGCTCTGCTCCATTGCCGATTATGAATCACTGCCTCGCATCTTGTCTGAGGCCGTAGAAAGGGTTCGCAAACGAAGACACTATAAGGGTTCTATGGAAGCAGCTCAGGTCCGTCTTGGAGCTATTTCTGGTCAAAGGCCCCAGATTACACACTATTATGAGCGGCTGCTTGATCGTGCACCGATTGGCGTTCTGAATATCAATATCAATGGGGCCATTCTCAATTTGAATCGTCATGCCTGTCAGGTTTTAGATATCAATGAACGTGATGCGCTTGGAACACCGCTTGCGGGTCTTTTCGAAGAGTGTGAACGAGACCGTCTGCAAGCTACAATCGCACGCTGTGTCGCACCACTTGGACGCAGGATGTCGGAAATATTTCAGATCGGCATAAACCCGGCACGATTTGTGGAATTGAATGCTTCCTCTCTTGTTGATCGTTCAGGTCAACTTGGTGCCACACTAATTCTTCAGGATGTATCTGATCGGATTCGTGCTGAAGAGGAACGAAATAAAGCGATTAATGAACTGCGTGCAAGCGAACATCGTTATAGGGAATTGGTGGAAACTATGAGTGAGGCGCTGGCACTAACGGATGCTCAGTATAATATCACATTCGTGAACCGCCGGTTCTGCGACCTGTTTGGATACTCCATTGAAGAGATAATCGGTCAGCCCCTGATCAGCCTGGTACATGAAAACACCAAGGAAAATATGCGGGAACGGATGGCTGCCAATCCAAATAACGGTCAGGACAGTTTTGAGACAGCCTGGCTATGCAAGGATGGGCGTGAGGTTTTTACATTAACTTCTCCGAAGTCCATTTTTGACGAGGATCAACAGTTTATTGGCTGTCTTGGCGTCTTCACAGACATCACGGAGCGAAAGGAGGTAGAACAAAGGGAAAAGCTGCATATGATCGAGCTGGCCCAGGCCTCAAGGGTTTCCACCATAGGTGAAATGAGCAGCCAAATTGCCCACGAACTTGCTCAACCCTTAACTGCGATCGGAGGGTTGAGTACCGCTTTACTGAAACTGCTCAATGCCGGTACCGCATCTCGGAATGAAGTGACAGACAGTCTGTCGGACATCCTGACGCAAGCGAATCGCGCTCGGGAAATAATCATGCGACTGCGTGAATTTGTGCGCAATGATGAACTTCAGCAAGTGACTATAAATCTCAACAACCTGGTCAACACCGTTATCCGGTTAGCGAATATAGATGCAAGATGGAATGCGATAAAAATCATATTGTTACTCGACGAATCGCTACCGATTGTCACAGGTGACGGTATATTAATCGAACAGGTGCTGCTCAATCTTGTCCGCAATGCTTGCGATGCCATGCAGGGAGCCAACAAGGTCAATAGGATACTCACCATAACCACTCGCCAAATAGACACAGACTCCATACAAGTCTCCGTGGATGATACGGGGCCAGGCTTGGATGAGGCAATACTCAATCAGGTATGCCAACCATTTTTTAGTACAAAAGAGGATGGTATGGGTATGGGACTTGCTATTGCACGATCTGTGGTGGAGGCTCACGGCGGCCAGATGTTTATTGCCAATACACCACAGGGAGGTGCAAGCTTCAGCTTTACTCTACCGGTTATCAACGATGAGTAGACAACAGACAGTTTATATAGTTGACGATGAAGAACCAGTACGCCGCGCATTGACCCTGCTGGCCAAAGCCGATGGTTTAAGATCTAAATCATTCTGTTCAGCGATAGACTTCCTGAGCGAACTCGACAAAGTCGACTCTGGCTGTTTATTGCTCGATGTCTGCATGCCGGAGATGACAGGCCCGGAACTCCAGCAAGAACTGAAGAAACGGAACTGTCCACTACCGGTTATTATCATCACAGGCCACGGGGATATCCCTGTAGCAGTCCGTGCAATGCAGGCTGGAGCGCAGGATTTCATAGAGAAACCATTTGACAGTGAAGATCTTATGGAACGCGTGCATAAGTGTCTGAGCAATGCGGCAAAAATTGATGAAAAAGATCAACTGAAATTGGAGGCAGGAAGACTGCTTTCCAAATTAACCCGAAGGGAATATCAAATTATGGAACTGCTTGTTGCAGGTCGGCGCAACAAAGAAATTGCCCGGGAATTATATATCAGCTTCAGGACGGTTGAACTTCACCGAGCAAAGATTATGGAAAAACTCGATGCAAAGTCCCTATCCGATATAGTACGCATCGCCATGCTTCACACTATGGGTTAAGCGCCAATTACCCAGGCTTTTATATTTGGTTATATGACGATCATCTGATATAGCGTGCCTACGTAAGATCACCCCATTCTTCTGAATACAATCATTTCAGTAATGCTTTTGAATGGAACGTACTGTATATACTCAGCGAATTATATTGTCTCCGGTCCGGTCTTTTCACGTGTTAATACGTATATACCCATACAGACCTCATATCTAACATCATATCTAACATCCAGTACCGGCCCTGTTAATTGCCACATACAGGTTTTGGACGCAAATAACATTTCATATTTTACTGGTTGACGTGATGACAATTCATCATAAATAACAGCCCAACTAATCATGAACTGGAGAAAGTTATGAGTGAAACCGAATCTAATCTATATGTACGACTGGGTGGTCAGGAAGGCATAGCAGCTATTGTCGAAGATATCTGGAGTAACCATGTCAGCAATCCAGCCATAAAACAGCGTTATGCACAAAGTGACCCGGAAAATGTTAAACGCCTGGTACGTGAGTTTTTCGGTGCCGGTATTGGCGGTCCGGAAACATATACTGGTCGTGACATGCTTACAGCACACAAAGGAATGAATATCAGTGACAAGGAGTTTGTTGCCGTTGTCGATGATGTGTTAAGCGCACTAGACAAAAACCGTGTTGGCCAGCGAGAGAGAGATGAAGTTTTGTGCATTCTCTATTCCATGAAAGGAGATATTGTCCATGTCTGATGGAAATCAGTGTATCCATTCCATTAATCGATAAATAAGTCAGGAGTAATCGCATGAATAACTTAAGCTGGGATGAGAAGACCTGTCAGCATGCAGGGAACTGCGTCAAAGGCTTACCGTCTGTTTTCAGAATAGAGAACGGCCAATTCGTTATTGATGAAAGTGCTGCAAGCCTTGAAGAAATCAAAAAGATTGTCGATAGCTGCCCTTCTGGTGCATTAAAGCTACAAGACTAAACCCTGTCATTCGATATATCACTATTCACACCAAACAAGGAGAAACCGAGATCATGTTAGGCGACCATTTAAAAACCAAGATGATATTGTTCGGCATAGCAAATGACCCCGATACATTAAAGTGCTTGATGACAGCAGGTGAAAAAGGTGTGGATATTGACAGCCGGGTTGTAGGAGAGACCGCATTATCAGCCGATTCCCAGGAGTTCCGCTCGATGTCACCATTCGGCACAACGCCATGCCTCAAAGATGTAGACTTTATTCTCTGCGGCACATCAACCATCATGTCTTACCTCAACGATAAAGGTTTCGGTCCATCACTGATACCGAGGAATGGTGTCGCACGTGCCCTGCACTACCAATGGTCTGAGATTGCCACAGAACATGTCGCGCCTCTTGTATCTAAACTGCTCACTAACGATGCTAACGAGTCTACCGATGCAGCTTTGGCCGCCTTATTTGACGCATTGGACAGGCAGGTACAGGATAAAAGATATCGCGGGGATTTTATCGTCGGAGAATTTACTCTAGCTGACCTTCACTGGGCACCATACATACACTGTTGCGAGCTAACCGGGAAAGGTGAACTAATCTCAGCACGTAGAGCCATGAAGAACTGGTGGGAAAAAGTAAAGGCACACAAGAGTACAAGCAAGGAGAATTATGTAGCTTATGACGTTCTGCCAACCATGGAAGAGATTAAGGCAAATCAACTTAGATCTGTCACAATCAATGTTTAGGATGACATTCTTATTGTTCTAGGGCCTGTTAACACTAATCCAATCGACTCTGCTGGAGCTGTTTTTTTACCCAGCAAGGCAGAATGAGCGAGGTTTAGCCGTGCTAAATGAGCGAATGATAACGCCGCTGGGTGGAAAAACAGCCCCAGCCCTTCGGGTTGTGCCTGAAAATGCGCCACTCGGCGTTGCTCGTCACTCATTTGGAATCACCAAACCTCACTCCTCGCGCCTTGATTGGCGCATTTTCAGACACAACAGAGCCGATTG
>QBVD01000094.1 GCA_003058525.1 gamma proteobacterium symbiont of Ctena orbiculata
ATTGGAAATCAGAAATATGGGTTTACTCGCCGGTATAGTAGATAAACACCAGTCAGGCCGATTGTAAGTTCGCTCAAGGTATAAAATATCAGCATAGGGGAGGGCGGGCCATCCAGGGCCATGCTGAGCATGCGTCCGCTAGCCACACCCAGCATAAAGATAATCACTGTGTAAATGGCAGTCAGCCGCTGCTTCTCCTGAAAGTAGCCATATGCCCAAAACGCCACGAAAGCCAGATAAAGACCCATCATGGCGCGGAATAGATTATGCGTATTCACGCTTTCAACCGGGATGTCCAGTAAATCAGGTATCGTCCAGGTTGGTGCGGCTCCATACGAGAGGGATACGGGGAGCATAATCAGGACGACAATCCCCAGGTAGCGTTTAGGGTAATCGATGGCCTGCACTAGATTAACTCTTGGGCTCATGACTGCGATCTTCATCAATACCCACCAACTGCGAGGCCTGTGCCACCAACGCTCTGGCTGCTTGCATATCTTTAGCGTGCGGATTGGTTGATCCCATCGGCCAGCCACCTTTGCGGCATTCTTTGTCGCGGTACAAAACACTGTGCTGGCTGAAGTATGCCCCTGAATGCTTGGGGGCATCGTCTGACAACAGGCAGTGAAGCGATGTTTGCGCCGATTCCCAATTGCTATTTGTCATCGAGCGAGTCAATGGTTTAGCGACCGCCATTAATGATCGCATCAGAAAGTTTCCGCCGCTGCCAAAGGTTGAACGTGCCCAACCCGGATGAACGGATGCGGTCGTCACGCCCGTTCCCTTGAATCGGTCAGCCAGCTCCAGAGCATACAAATTTGTAGCAACCTTGGCTTCGGCATAGGCGGCAAAATTGTTGAACTTTCGGTTCTTGAAATTCAGGTCATCCAGGTGCACATGCGGTCTGTTTTTAGGGCTTCCGGCATGAACAACTGAGGAAGTGATGGCCACCCTGGATGGTGCGCTTTTAATTAGGGTATCCTGTAACAATTCGGTCATCAGAAAATGCCCAAAGAAGCTCGCCGCCATGGTGATTTCAAAACCGTCTTTGCTGTACTGTGGCGAGTTTTTCATAGACACCATTCCGGCATTACACATTAAACCGTTGAGTTGGCTGTGCTTGGCCTTGAAGCCAGAGACGAAATCGCGAACCGATTGAAGATCCGCCAGATCACACTTGAGCACATCGTGACTTCCTTGCAAACCGTCAAATGTTTTCGCAGCGTCATATCCGGCGTCCGGCCTGCGACAAGCCATGACCACGTGCCCGCCCTGTTTGACCAATTGTCACGCAGTCTCTAAACCCACGCCGGAATTCGCGCCAGTGACGATATAAACGTTGCCGCTCAAATCTTTGGATAGTGTGGTTTCATCACACCAGATAACATGCTTATGACTCATAAATAACTTCCTCAGTGGTCTGTCTTATGCAAACAAAGAAAGCCAGTGCCTCATTTACCCCTATGATCTCAACTTCCGTCCGACTTGTTCTTCCAGCATGGGTTGGATGATGGTACGAACATCGTATTGCTGGTCACCCTCGTAACGTGGCGCATAGGTCTCGTAAGCTCTAGTCAATTGGGCATGCTTTTTATTGATGCGCTCGATGTTATAGGCGTGGGATACGATAAAGAATTCACCAGCCTTGATTTGTTTCATTGCAATATCAATAAACTGGTCGGTGGGCATACCATGTTGCATCGCTTCTTCAGGTCCCAGTTCCGAAACCACAAAGCCAGGACATACAAGGCCGACCTCGATAAAGTCTGGCAGCTCTTCGTATAAAGACTGGGTAATCGCCAGGACGCTGTGTTTGGTCGCCACATATGCGCCATTGAAAGGGGTGCCGTGGAAAAGAGAGTTTTCCGATCCGATATTGTAAATGGCTGCCGGTGTTCCCTGTTCAACAAATCGTTTGCCAAATACTTTAGAGCCATAAACCACGCCATAAAAATTCACTGCAAATATCTGCTGAATATGCTCAATAGGCATATCCAGAAATGGGGCATGCGGCACCATAATGCCCGCATTGTTGATAATGACATCGACATGTCCGTGGGCTTCCCAGGAAAAATCAGCCAGTGCTTCAATATCTTCCTGTCTGGTTACATCACACACGGAATATCTGGCCTCTATACCTGAGCCAGTCAGATAAGACACCGCCTCTTGCAGTCGGTTTTCATTACGTCCGGCAATAATAATTTTCGCTCCTTCCTTGCCAAATGCCCTGGCGAAACCAAAACCAATCCCGGTTGCGCCGCCGGTGATTACAACCACTTTGTCTTTGAAATTATTCATCTATCTATACTCGTTTCATGTGTGCAGGAATTTCAGTAATTACGAGGATATTGTGCAGGTGGGGAGGGGGAGCATCACTAGCGATGCATGCCTAAATCTATGCAATATGTGCCATTCATCCACTGAATGGCCGGTATATGAAACAAACACATATTCAAGTGCTGCGGACGCTGGTTCAGTGTACGGCCAGGGCTCGAAATAAATTGTCTTTAAACCGGTACCTTCCTTCCTTGCAAGGTGAGGATGTCGTGTTGATCGGGTGTTTCACGTTGCTCAGAGTCCTGTTCGCCATGCTTTGCGTTTACCCCGCTCATACCCCACTTTAAATAATGCACGCATGTAGTTCTTGTCGAACATGTCTTCCAAAGGCTCATCGAATTCCACCGGCACATCGGTAACATGCATATTGAAACCATCGCGCTTGGCTAGGGTTTCAATATTGATCAGATTACCCTTGGCCTGGTATTTGATCAGCGTACTGATAGCGCGATTTGATAGTCCACTGACGTCGAGTTCGACTTCACTGTAGTCAGGTGCGGTCTTGGTATTGCGGATCAACCAGAAATTGCTCTCGGGTTGTGTCTTCAACAGACGTCTGAACCGGCTGATATCCAGATCGCGCGGGTAGACAAAGATCTGTTGGGTGACTCCGCCATCGACATGCACTTCCTGATGGAGTTGCCCGCGATACTGAACGTTGATTTTCACCGGTGGAAATACACCGGGTACTGATGCCGATGCCAGGATAATCTTGCGTATCAGTTCGACCTTGTTTGGATGGTCACTCTCGGCTATACGGTTTATCTCCCATATCATTGGGCGCTGTGCATCCAGGTTGGTGGTTGCAACCTGTAAAATCCTGCCCTTTCGGCTCTCGCGGGCGATGGCTTCAACCAGCTCTTCATTGATCGCTTTCTTGATTGCTCGCCTCAGTGGTGCAGAGTCTGCGATAGATTCTCCTCCGAATAGTGCGGCCAAAGGTGTGAACAACAGGATATCTGCAGTGGAAGTTTCGGTATAGAACTCCTGGAT